>NC_008340.1:2293160-2620755 GCF_000014785.1 Alkalilimnicola ehrlichii MLHE-1 | reverse complement strand
GCCTCCGGCTCCATTCGCGCTTTACAGCATCGGCCATGGGATCGTCGGCTTCCAGGGGGTAGCCATGGTAGGTTCCGGCTTCCATGTTGTCACAACGTGCCTCGATGACTCGCCCTTCGTGAACCATCCAGATGTGGCGCGGGAAGCCCTCGTCGGCATCACGGCTTACAAGGCCCGCTTGCACTCCCTCTCGCAGCAGCACCTGAGCCTTGTCTCGCTCGAAGATCGAGACATCATCACACAGGCTCTTCCCGGGACGGGCCGCAACGGGCGGCGTCAGCCCGAAATCACCGGGGTTGCGCTTGTGCAAGGGGCTGCCGACATATTTGACACACTGGGCGAGTGCCCGGCGCCGCTCGACGGTCAATTCAGGATGTAGCCGGCGCTTGGAATTCCTTTTGGGGCGGGCTCGAGTCCGCATCATGTCTCCATGGGCAATTCTTGAGGACGGCGATTTTTCTCGGAGCCTTGTGTATTCCTGGGGCTCGTGGGCAATGTTCTGGCCTTTGATCCACCACGTGGCGATGAGGGTTTTGACCTCGGTTTAGTCTAACACCGCTGCTGCATGTTTCAGGCCGTTAGGGAAATGCTGGGGAAGCCGTGGTTCGTCATTCGCACATGCCGCTGGCGGCGATGACTACAGCAGGGCAGTTCGTCGGGATACAGGCTGATTGCATCTTCACGGGCCAGATAGCGCCGACCATAGGCAAAGCGGTACCGGTCTTGGTCGTCGCGCTCAACAAGTCCGGCTACTACAGGCGATGTCTGGCCGGGCAGCCAGATCCAGACATAAGCGCGGTTGCTAGAAATCATCGTCGAGGGGCTCTGGTGTTTGACGACGGACTCGCTTGGGTAGCAGCGTCAGCCGTTCCTGCTGGGTTGCATGCTCGCGTTTGAGCCTGTCCGGATCATCGGTGAACAGTGAAACCCCAACCAGTGCGGCCGCTTCAAAGTAAGTGCCGATGGCCACCCGGGGGGAGCCCTTGGCAACCCGGCGGATCGTGATCACGCCAACGCCGACTCGCTCAGCGAGTTCTTCCTGGGTCCACCCCTTGCGATGACGGGGGGAGGGGCCACCCCGTCACTGCGAGGAGGCGAAGCCGACGCGGCAGTCTACCGCCCTGGATCGCCACGGGCCTTCGGCCCTCGCGATGACGGGGGGAGGGGCCACCCCGTCACTGCGAGGAGGCGAAGCCGACGCGGCAGTCTACCCCTCTGGATCGCCACGGGCCTCCGGCCCTCGCGATGACGGGGCAGGGGCCACCCCGTCACTGCGAGGAGGCGAAGCCGACGCGGCAGTCTACCGCCCTGGATCGCCACGGGCCTCCGGCCCTCGCGATGACGGGGGGAGGGGCCACCCCGTCACTGCGAGGAGGCGAAGCCGACGCGGCAGTCTACCGCCCTGGATCGCCACGGGCCTCCGGCCCTCGCGATGACGGGGGGAGGGGCCACCCCGTCACTGCGAGGAGGCGAAGCCGACGCGGCAGTCTACCCCTCTGGATCGCCACGGGCCTCCGGCCCTCGCGATGACGGGGGGAAAGCCTTCGGCCCTCGCGATGACGGGGGGAAAGCCTTCGGCCCTCGCGATGACGGGGTGGGGAGGCAAGCGGTGTCTCTCAGTTGCCCGGCTGCTTTCTTGTTTCCAGTGCGCCGATGAAGCTTGGCGTGGGAAGCATTAGCGGTCCGGCGAGGCTACGGGCGGTGATGTTGGTGACCATCTCGCGAATGGCGCCGTAGACGAGGGCGGCGCCGTATTCGAAAGCGAGTTTTTCGTGGTCTTTCTCGGGGAGCTGGTCCGAGACAGAAACGATGCCGACGGCCTGGACATCCAAAATGTAGGGACACCGTGGTTCGTCGTCCTCTTGGTGGGTCCCGAAACCAACGGCCACCCACCAAGTTCCGTTATCCTCGTCGCGACCGTGGTCCAGCCCCCACTTTAGAGTGGTGCCGTCGAACTGGAATTGCTCTGCACGGCGTGTTTCCGCCTCGAGATCGGATTCTACGTGGACGCGCACGAACTCGATCCCGTGCAGGGTCAGCGGGCTGGCTTTCATGCTGCGGCTTTTCTCCAACGCTGAATGTCAATGACTTTGGCGTGTCGCTTCAAGGGGTCTTGAGGGCTTGGCTCGGCAACGCGGTCCGGGGCGATCTGGTGCTCCAGGGCGCTCTTGATGCCAAGGATGTGGCGCCGCACGAGTGCGTTGGCCCAGTTGTCGTCCGTTGTGAATATTGCTGAGACGCCCTTTTGGTCAGCCAGCAATGTCAGGTTGGCTGGTTGGGCCAGGCAAACGCGGACCAGGCTGTCCATGGCCTCGCTTTGCGTGATGTCGTCGTTCTCATAGCGGGAGAAGGCTACTTGGCCGCCGCCGAACAGCTTTGCGGCCTGCGCCTGCGTAAGCCCCAGCGCTTTGCGGGCCTGCCGCATCTGCGCCCCGGTGAGCAGGCCATCGGCGCGCTTGCGAAATGCGGTCATGGCGCGCTTGTTGGCTTTCGCCTCGGGGGCTTCTGCGAGTTCGGATCCGCAGGTGTCGCACACGGCGTAGTGCAATGGGATTGCCTCGCTGAGGCCGGCATGTTCCGCCCGCTGAGTCGTTTGCCTGGGCTCCAGGCGACCCTCGCCACAGGCGGGGCAGGGCCGTAGTGCGTTGCGAGTGCCCCGGGTCATGTCAGGTACCCTCCGGGTGGTTGGAGACCGAAAGCAGCATTGCTCCGGTCTTCGCGATACAAAATTTCAGGTAATACGTGACCGGTATGTGCCGATGGGCATGCTCGATCCACTCGTGATTCGTGACTTTGTAGGCGTCGCAGGCTGCCCATGGCCCGCGAGGCCCCTGGATGCACCATTGTGCGCCCAGGTAGTGGCCGTGCCGGACGGCCATTACCACTAATTGACACGCGCTCGGGACATCAAGCCCCCACTTCTCTGCGTCTCGAATAGCCCCTCGGCTCCAGAAAGCGAGCGCTTCTTCCCTCGCCAGCGCCACCACGGTGTCCGGCGGATACAGTGGCCCACCCTGGATGGCGCGGTCTTCAGTCGCCGTAGGTGGGAAACCATCAAAGGCGCTTACGTTTGGTTTGGGACTTATCATTATGATATGTCTTCCTTGGCCTGATCTCAACGTAGCCGTTGTTCCTTACACTGGCTGTGCAAGCCTACGAAGGGGCGTGGCAGTCCATGCCGGGGTATGGATCGCCGCGTCGCTGCGCTCCTCGCGATGACGGGGGAGGGGCCACCCCGTCACTGCAAGGAGGCGAAGCCGACGTGGCAGTCTACCGCCCTGGATCGCCACGGGCCTTCGGCCCTCGCGATGACGGGGGGTGCGCCCCCTGTCACTGCGAGGAGCGAAGCGACGTGGCAGTCTACCCCTCTGGATCGCCACGGGCCTTCGGCCCTCGCGATGACGGGGAGAAAGCCTTCGGCCCTCGCGATGACGGGGGGAAAGCCTTCGGCCCTCGCGATGACGGGGGAGGAGGCCCTCGCGATGACGGAGGGTTCGGACTCAGCTCAGCGAAGTAGCCACTCCTGCGGCGTTAACGCCGTTACCGGTGATCGTTCGAAGTCCTTGATATTTCGCGTCACGATGTAGCTGCACCCGGCACTCTGCGCGACACATGCCAGAACCGCGTCCTCGAAGTCGGGCCAGCCAAGGGACCGGGCCTGTTCCAGTTCGTCACGGCCCACTGCACACACGTGAAAGTGCCGGAGAAGCCAATCCAGGGCGCCGTCCGCCGCGGCGCGAGTCGCGTACCGGCTCACCAGGTAGTGAACCGTAGTGACTGCGTGCGCGCTGAGTGCGCCTTGTTCTTCACCGTGGATGACATGCTCGAGGACGGCGGCGGATGCCTGATAATGCGGCGCCCTTTTTTGCAGAACGTCCAGAAGAACGTTCAGGTCCAGCATGATCACGGGCGATGTTTCTCGACTAAGTGGTCTCGGTACGCCTGTTCAGCGTCCAGGTCGGCTGGCAGCAGGCCGGTGATCGCGTCCAGTTCGGGGCTGGGCTGGTGGCGCTCTAGCGCCCGCAGGCGACGCAGGTAACGATCAATGACTTCAGTCATGCTGAGGCCGTGCGCCCTGGCGTAGGCCTTGGCGAACTCGACGTCTTGTCGCGGTAGACGGATGGTGATCTTGGTCGTTTCCTGTTTCATTGTCCCGGGCCTCCCAGGGAGTATGGCATCCACGCTTGTATTGTACGGCATGTGTCGGGCCCACCGTCACTGCGTGCCCTGTAGGGCCGTGGCAGTCCATGGCGGGGTGTGGATCGCCGCGTCGCTTCGCTCCTCGCGATGACGGGGCGTTGGTGGCCCCCCACTGTCACTGCGAGCGCGGATCCGCCCCCCACTGTCACTGCGAGCGCGGATCCGCCCCCACCGTCACTGCGAGGAGCGAAGCGACGTGGCAGTCTACCCCTCTGGATCGCCACGGGCCTTCGGCCCTCGCGATGACGGGGAGAAAGCCTTCGGCCCTCGCGATGACGGGGAGAAAGCCTTCGGCCCTCGCGATGACGGGGTAGGTGGTGCCCCGCGATTACTGCGGGCGGCGGGCGCCGCCTTGGTGTTTGCGGAGGTAGCGCAGTAGGCTGCCGACGTGCCAGAGGAAGTGGATGGGGTCCCGGTGGCTGCGGTATTGGGCGTCGTGGCTGATGCTGACGTTGCAGTCCAGGGCGACCGGGTGGCCGGCGGCCCAGAGGCGGGCGCAGAGGCCCACGTCTTCGTAGTGGAGGAAGTAGTCCTCGTCGAAGCCGCCCACCGCCTGGTAGGCCGGTGCCCGCACCAGGATGAACAGGCCCGCCACCCAGTCCGGGCGGTTGAGGGTGAGCACCACCTGACCCACCTCCGGCAGGGCCAGCAGGGCGTCGACCAGCCGGGCCACCATGGTGCCGTGGCGGTGGCTGACGATGGATACGCTGATCATCCCGGCCACCCCTTGTGCAGCGCCCGCAGCACGGGGGCGTGGTGCTAGGACTGGGCGGTGACCGCCGCCTGTCTCGTGGTCCGTCGCGAGCGCTACCAGGCGGTGGGCGGACTGAACGAGACCGACCTGCCGGTGGCCTTTAACGACGGGGACTTCAGCCTGGCCTGGCCGCCGCGGCGGCGATAGCGACCGTTGAACCGGTACCGGACTGAGGCTGGAATGCGGTGAGGGTGTCGGCACGGGCCCCGGGGAACCCCCCGGGGCCGGGTGCTGAGGTGGGCTTACAGGCCGCCGTGGAAGATGCCTTCGAGCAGGTCGAACTCGTCGAAGAAGTCGTCGCAGTCATCCCAGGTTTGGCTGAGCGCGTTGTTGATCACCAGGGCGACTTCTGCGTTGGAGATGCCGGTGTCCATCCCGAAGAGCACGGAGGCGGTGCCATTGCCGCTGATGGTCAACTCGCCCTCTGTGGGGCAGGCATCGTAGTTCGGCCCGGCGACGGTTTTCGGGGTATCCAGCGCGATGTGGCCCTGCATGCCGGAGGTGCCGATGCGACCGCTCCAGTGGTCTTCGTAGGGGTACCGGGTGGTCCCCTGCTCCTCCACCTCTCGCTCCACGTAGTTCAGGTCCACGTCCAGGAACCCGATGTAGTGCTCGCCGGCCAGGAACTCGAGCCGCGGGATGCGGACCTGCTCGCTGAAGAAAACGTCGCCCGACCGAGCGCGGATGCCCCAGTGTTCCTCGCCGGAGAGGACCAGATCACCCCCGGCGGCGCTGCCGGTGATATCGAAGTGGACGGAGTAGTTCTCGAAGTTTTCATCGCCCCAGGACTCCTCCCAGGTTTCGTCGAGCTGCCCGTTCACCACCACGTCACCCCAGGAGGGCGTGTTCACCGCGCAGCCGTGGAACGCCACGGTGGTATCCCAGCGCTCGTAACGGTCGTTTTCGGTGCTGTCACTGGTGATGACGATATGGCCGCCGTTGGGGCAGTCGTCCTGCTGGACGGTGGCGGCGATGACCCGGTCCGGTGCGTCCTCCTGGCGCCACCTGCCGGCACGCTCGCGCAGCCGGTCGCGGGCTGCCGTGGTGCGATCGGCGTCATCGGTGGTCGAGGCACCGGCCACATCGACGCTCTTGACGAAGATTGCACCTTCCAACTCATCAAGGAATTGCTCAACCCCGTCCTCGCCGACGGCCCGGTTGGCCGCTGCGATGACGTCGTCGAGCTCCTGCTCGTTATTCAGCGGCGCCCCGGCGGCAAACACGCCTTGGCTGTCATGCTGCGGGCCGGTGGCGTCGTCCCCACTGCTGGAGGAACTGCTCACGCACCCGCTCAGGGTGAAGGCAGAGCCGACCAGCAGTCCTGAAAGCATGAGGGGGGTGGTGAGGGTGTTCTTCTTTTTCATTGGGCTCGTTCTCCGTAGAGCGATCGGAAAAAGTGCACTATATAGCTATTTTATACTAAAAATGCACGACCTTATGAGCATCATAGCACCATCCTCCGCGCCGCAAACGCCCCCGCCCCCGCGATGCCCAAAGCACCACCACCCCGCCATTGCGAGGCCCGCAGCCCCTCCCCGCCATCGCGAGGAGCGCAGCACCTCCCCGTCATCGCGAGGAGCGCAGCCCCTCCCCGTCATCGCGAGGAGCGCAGCGACGCGGCGATCCACCCGCCGCCCTGAACTGCCACGCCCCTACGGGACTCTTGAACAACTGGGCGGTGCAGGAAGCGGCAGGCTACCTCCACCGTCACTGCGAGGAGGCGAAGCCGACGCGGCAGTCTACCGCCCTGGATCGCCACGGGCCTTCGGCCCTCGCGATGACGGGGGGGAAAGCCTCCGGCCCTCTCTTGAAGAACTTGACTGTGCCGGAAGCGGAAAATCGCCCCCACCGTCACTGCGAGGAGGCGAAGCCGACGTGGCAGTCTACCGCTCTGGATCGCCACGGGCCTCCGGCCCTCGCGATGACGGGGGGAAGCCTTCACTCACCCCGCCCTCTGCAATACCCCCAGGCGCCCGGCGATGGCCGCCTTCACGCTTTCGTGGATTGCCGGGGGGAAGTCGGGGGGCAAGGCGCTTTCGACCTGCGTGATGGCGTTGTCCGCGCGGGTCACTATGTCCTCGATGACGTTGGTGGCCAAGGTGCGCGGCAGGCGGGCGGCGGCGCCGGTCTGTAGGAAATGGCGGCCCTGGATTTCATGGATCCGGTAGCGGTTTCCGCGCCCCACGGCCATGGCCAGTTTCATCTGCTTGCGTTCGATTTGCCGGCCGGCAAGGCTCGGCTGGACGGTCAGGATGTCGTACAGCGGGGTCAGGCGAAACGCGCCCTGTGGCCGCAGAAACAGGCTGAAGTTCTTTGCGTGCCCGTCGGTAGCGCCGATCAGCCAGAAGAAGATCTGTGCCTTGAAGACGGTCGCCTGGTCTTTGGCCGGGGTGTCGCTGCCGTTGAGCAGTTCAAGAAGTTGCACGATACCGGGGCCACCCTCGGTCTGGTACTTGCGTGTTGGCGGGACGGATAGGGCCTGGCAGCAGTCCTCCTGCGGGAGTCTGAGCAGGCGGCCGTCGTGGGTCCAGTGGCGATCGAAGCGCTCGACGACGAGTGCTTGGGTGGGCCCAAAGGTGTGGATCTCGGCCCTGTTGACGGGCAACCCGAAGGCGGCAGCCAGTTTGAGGCAGTAGTATTCGTTCTCGACGCTGTTGGACAGGTCGATGCCGTTCGGCAACTGGCCGATCTGAGGCTTGAGGATGTGGCTGGTCGGGGTTGTGCCGTGGGGTTTTAGCCAGCGGCCTTCATGCCGGAGCAGGGCGGTCTTCTCCTGCACCCCGGCAATGGAGATCCGGAATGCCTCGTCGCGGTCCAGCCCCAGTGGGGCCTGGGCCAGCCCCCGGAGCAGCCTCCCGATGTCGTCCTCGTCAATGACCTGGCCGGAAATTTGGGTGGTGTCGCCGGGGGCCGGGGCGTCGGGGCCGACGAATTGCAGGGCACCGACGCAATCATGGCCGATGGCTGAGAGCAGGCTGTAGGCGTCGGTGCCCTCGGCGCCAACGCGCTCGGCAACGCGGCGGCGGAGCGGCTCGGCATCGGGCAGGAGGTTGTCGAACACTGCCGCCACCGGTGCACCCCGGTAGGGGTCTTCGCGGAGGGGAAGGGAGAGCGAGACGGGTAGGGCGTGGTCCCAGTCCAGCCAGTTTTGCTCGTAGGTAAAACTGATTGCACCGTCCACCGCCTTTTGGAGCTGGCCGACGTGGCGGTTGTTCAGCAGGACGTGTAGCGGAGGGTGGCGCCGACGCCGGGGCATCAGAAGAGGTCCTCGATGTCAGCGGCGCTTCCCTTGGAGCGTGGTGCGATCCGGAGTTCGAGATCGAGCGCGGCGAGGATAGCCAGGAGGGTTTCCAGCTTGGCGGCCGGATGGCCATTCTCGATGAGCGAGATGGTCTCCTGCCGGTAACCGGCCTTCGCCCCAAGCGCTTGTTGGGTAAGGCCCTGTTGCTTCCGGCTTCGACGGATGAGGTTGCCGACCTGCTTCGGCGTGCGGGCGAGATCGATCATGATGATAGTTTATGTGCTATGAGGCATAAATCAATAGTATCGTGTTTGGCGCATAACGCGACGATATGTGTTGATGCCGATGCCGTTGTGTTTTGGCTGACGTGTGGATCGCCACGTCGCTGCGCTCCTCGCGATGACGGGGGGAGGGGGCGCTCCTCGCGAGGACGGGGAGGGGGCAACACCCCTGTCATCGCGAGGACGGGGTGGTGGTGGCCCCCACCGTCACTGCGAGCGCGGATCCGCCCCCACCGTCACTGCGAGGAGGCGAAGCCGACGTGGCAGTCTACCGCCCTGGATCGCCGCGGGCCTTCGGCCCTCGCGATGACGGGGGGTGTTGCCCCCACCGTCACTGCGAGGAGGCGAAGCCGACGTGGCAGTCTACCGCCCTGGATCGCCGCGGGCCTTCGGCCCTCGCGATGACGGGGGTGTTACCCCACCGTCACTGCGAGGAGGCGAAGCCGACGTGGCAGTCTACCGCCTTGGATCGCCACGGGCCTTCGGCCCTCGCGATGACGGGGGGTGTTGCCCACACCGTCACTGCGAGGAGGCGAAGCCGACGCGGCAGTCTACCGCCTTGGATCGCCACGGGCCTTCGGCCCTCGCGATGACGGGGGGTGTTGCCCACACCGTCACTGCGAGGAGGCGAAGCCGACGTGGCAGTCTACCGCCTTGGATCGCCACGGGCCTTCGGCCCTCGCGATGCCGGGGGGAGGGCCTGCACTCATCACGATGACGGGGGGTGCCCCCACCGTCACTGCGTGCGGCTGTCGATAGCCGCTGCCAGGTCCCGGAAATCTTTGTAGCAGTTTTGTACCGCACGGACGTGGGAGCCGATGGCGCCGTCCGCCGGTTTGAGGTGAAACATGGGCTTGCGGGCTTCCTGAGCCATGGGCATCAGGCTCCGATAGTCCTTCAATGCAGCCAGACATTCGCTGTCGTCGTCGACACGCAGGTTGGCAGCGTCCGGTTTGTCGAGGACGTAACGGTGGTAAGTGCTGGGGATCCGGTCCATCCATTTGCCATACGCCTTGACCGGCCGGTCAAGTCGGACGGAATGCTGCATGACCACGTAACCGATCGGCGTCATTTGCCCCGATGGGGCTTGTACATTGGTGGGTAATTCCTGCAGCCGCTTGCGCCAGTCCGTACGCCACCGTCGGAGGGTGGGGCCCAGGTTTTGCAGTCCCTTCAGGGAAAAGAGGTCCGGCCCCAGGGGCACGACCACATAATCTGCGGCAATGAGTGCGGCACGATTGATGGCTCCCAGGTTGGGGCCGACATCCACCAGCGCCAGGTCGGCTTCCCGGTTGGCGCCGGCACGTTGGATGACTTCGGCAAAGGCGCCGATGATGCGAAAGGCCCGCTTCTCGCCGTCCAGGCAGCGGGGCCATTGCTGGGAGAGTTCGTCCTCGAAGCCGGACAGGGCCAGGTCTCCGACCAGCAGGCCTAGGTCCTCGATGGGCTCAACATGAGGGCTTTCGATGCCGCCTTCGCCTTCCAGCAGTGGGCGTATGGGTGAGAGTACGGTATGCGTGCTGTCCCCCTCCGGCCAGAAGCCTTCCAGGCTTTGTTCGTCCAGGAACATGGTGGAGAGGTTGGCTTGGGGGTCCAGGTCCGCGGCGAGCACGGACCGGCCCTGATCGGCGAACATCCAGGCCAAATGGTAGACCAAAGCAGTCTTGCCGACGCCACCCTTGTTGTTGAAGAAGGCAATGGTTATCACGTCACTGCCCTCACGGTGACGGCCAGGAACTCTGGCGCGAACTGAAAATCGGGGTCGGGGTTGCCGTTTTCCCGCAGGTGGCGCTGTGCCAATGGGATGCCGAACCCGAATCTCTGTACGTAGCCGAGAATATGCATGGCTTCTGCTATCAGGGGGTTGCGGTAATCGGTGACACCCTGACCGAAGTTGTCGGTGGTGACTTGGCCGTAGAGTCCGCCGGGGTTCTGAATTTCCACCCGGTCTCTGAACCAATAGACGCGGACCGGCGCGTGGCTGCCTTCGTAGGCGCGATGGATGAGGGCGTTCCGGGTGAGTTGCTGCAAGGCAACAACGGGGTAGTCGGGCTGGCGCTGCTCCCGTGATCCGGCCTCGATGTCGACAGCAACCTGGATGTGCACCTCCAACAACTCGTCCAGCTGCGCCATGACCTCGGGCAGGTTGCCGGTCAGTCTCTTTTCGTCCTTGATGGGGTCGCCCAGCTCGGTTCCGTCGATGCGTAGGAACTGCACGTAGGCCCCCGGTATATAGGCGGTCGGGTCGTGCCCCAGGACGAGCAGAGCACCGTGGTTGACTTGGCCCTGGGTGAGAAACCTGAGGGCGTTGAGTTGATCTTCGATGCTACGGTTGTTCTCTTCCAGGACCTCCGGTGCGACGGCATTGGGCAGGTACTCGCGCTCGAAGTACCTCAGATCGAGGTCATCAAGACTGGCGCCGGGGGCCGGCCGATGGTCGAAGGGAAGGTCTCCGCCCCGCCGTCGCTCCGCCAAACGTCTCTCCTGTTCCGGAGTAGCGCGGCGGTTGGTGGTGCCAACCCTGACCCACGCCTGGCCCTGGTAGCGTACCGGGGGTTCTTGGTGGGGGCGTATCTCGGCGACTATGACAGGGCAACCGTCCAGCTCGCGATAACCGATTTCCACGTCAGGAAGGGGGAGGATGTCGCCCCCCAAGGCCCAGTCGGATAGCTTCTTCTGGTCGCGGTCTGGATGTTCGATCCCTTTGCAGGTCCCGTCATCGTTGAGCCCCACGAAGATCACGCCGATCTCGCCCTGCCCATCAAGATCGTTGGCGAATGCACAGATGGCCCTCCGGATCGCGGTATTTTGCGCCGTGGAGGGTTTGAACTCCACCCGACGGGACTCCCCGTTCCGTAGGCGTTCAAGCAGGTCTTGGTCGCTTAACATGAAAGGTGGCTTCTGGGGGCTCGGGATTCCCGGTGGCTGTCAAAAGGTTGCCGGGAGGGATGCTCAATATGGTATGAGTCTCTAATTACGTTGTCCAACGGCCGCCCCTCAGGTTGACGGGTTATCCCCGTCATCGCGAGGGCCGGAGGCTTTCCCCCCGGTCATCGCGAGGGCCGGAGGCCCGCGGCGATCCAGGGCGGTAGACTGCCACGTCGGCTTCGCCTCCTCGCAGTGACGGTGGGGGCAACACCCCCCGTCATCGCGAGGGCCGAAGGCCCGCGGCGATCCAGAGGGGTAGACTGCCACGTCGGCTTCGCCTCCTCGCAGTGACGGTGGGGGCAACACCCCCCGTCATCGCGAGGGCCGAAGGCCCGCGGCGATCCAGAGGGGTAGACTGCCACGTCGGCTTCGCCTCCTCGCAGTGACGGTGGGGGCAACACCCCCCGTCATCGCGAGGGCCGGAGGCCCGTGGCGATCCAGAGGGGTAGACTGCCACGTCGGCTTCGCCTCCTCGCAGTGACGGTGGGGGCAACACCCCCCGGTCATCGCGAGGGCCGGAGGCCCGCGGCGATCCAGAGGGGTAGACTGCCACGTCGGCTTCGCCTCCTCGCAGTGACGGTGGGGGCAACACCCCCCGTCATCGCGAGGGCCGGAGGCCCGTGGCGATCCAGAGGGGTAGACTGCCACGTCGGCTTCGCCTCCTCGCAGTGACGGTGGGGTAACACCCCCCGTCATCGCGAGGGTCGGAGGCCCGTGGCGATCCAGAGGGGTAGACTGCCACGTCGCTTCGCTCCTCGCAGTGACGGTGGGGGCGGATCCGCGCTCGCAGTGACGGTGGGGGGCACCCACCCCTCCGTCATCGCGAGGAGCGCAGCGACGCGGCGATCCACACGCCGTCATAGGCCGAGGCCCGGCCACCTTGCTACAATCCCCCGACATTCCCGACCCCGAGCCCCATGGATCACGATCACCTATACAGCCTGCGGCGCACCCATCCGGGGTGGCGCCTGTTGCAGGCCGGTAACGCGCCGATGGTCGTGGCCTTTCTGCACCGCTGTTTCGTGGTGCCCAACGTGCGGGCGCTGCCGGCCTCGGAGCTGGAGAATGCGCTGGAGGACTACCTCTACCACCTGCGCGCCCGGTTGGGTGACGAGGCCTACCAGCAGGGCGCTCACGAGTACCTGGCATATTGGGCTGCCGATGAGCGCGGTTGGTTGCGCAAGTACTACCCGCAGCACAGCGACGAACCCCACTACGACCTCACCCCGGCCACCGAGCAGGCGATCCAGTGGCTGGCGGGCCTGGAGCAGGCCCACTTTATCGGTGCGGAGTCGCGGCTCACCCTGGTGTTTGATCTGCTGAAACAGATCGTGGAGGGGGCGGAGACCGACCCGGAGGCCCGCCTGCGCGATCTGGAGGCGCGGCGCGACGCCATCGAGCGCGAGATCGACGAGGTGCGGGCCGGGCACCTGAACCTGATGGACCCCACCCGCCTGCGCGAGCGTTTTCTGCAGATGGCCGACACGGCCCGCGGGCTGCTGGGGGACTTCCGCCAGGTGGAGGCCAACTTCCGCGCGCTGGACCGCCAGGTGCGCGAGCAGGTGGCCACCTGGGAGGGCGGCAAGGGCGATATCCTCGACCAGGTCTTCGGCGAGCACGACCGCATCGCCGATTCCGACCAGGGCCGCAGCTTCCGCGCCTTCTGGGATCTGCTCATGTCCCCGGCTCGCCAGGAGGAGTTGACCGAACTGCTCGAGCGCACCCTGGCGCTCGAGCCCGTGACCGAGGTGGCGCCCGACCCGACCCTGGCCCGCATCCATTACGACTGGCTGGCGGCGGGCGAGCACACCCAGCGGGTGGTGGCGCGGCTCTCCGAGCAGTTGCGCCGCTATCTGGACGATCAGGCCTGGCTGGAGAACCGCCGCATCATGGGGCTGATCCGCGAGTTGGAGCAGCAGGCCCTGCACCTGCGGGAAGCCCCGCCCCGGGATTTCACCATGGCCCTGGACGAACCCGCGCCCCGGGTGGAGCTGCCCATGGAGCGCCCGCTCTTCAGTCCGCCGGTTACGCCGCGCATCGAGCAGCAGGTGCTGGAGGCGGGCGAGGCGGAGGGCGACGTGGCGGCGCTGTTCGACCAGGCCTACGTGGACCGCACCCGGCTGCAAGGGCAGGTGCGCCGGGCGCTGCAGACCCGCGAGCAGATCAGCCTGGCGGCCCTGTTGGAGCAACACCCGCTGGAGCAGGGCCTGGCCGAACTGGTGGTCTACCTGGCCCTGGCCACAGAGGATCACCGCAGCGTGATCGATGAAACCCGCCAGCAGACCGTATACTGGCGCGACCGTGACGGCGTTGCCCGCAGCGCCACGCTACCGCAGGTTATCTTCTGCCGTTGAGCCTATGAGCGAACAGGACGCCGACTTCTCGGCCATGCTGATCACCCTGTTCAAGGGTGTGCTGTACAAGGACCAGAACCCTCGCTACTGGCAGGTGCTTGAGGACCACCAGGCGCGGGTGCGCGACCACGTGGCCGTGCTCGGGCTGGAGCTGATGCTGGACGAGGCCGAGGGCCACGCCTGCCTGCGCCAGCGGACCCCCGCCGAGGACGAGCCGGAGCTGCCCCGGCTGGTGCCGCGCCGCCAGCTCACCTACCCGGTAAGCCTGCTGCTGGCGCTGCTGCGCAAGAAGCTGGTGGAGCACGATGCCGGCGGCGGCGACCCGCGGCTGATCCTCTCGCGGGAGCAGATCGTGGAGCTGATCCGTGTCTTCCTGCCGGCCAGCGCCAACGAGGCGAAGTTGGTGGACCGGGTGCACGCGGACATCAACAAGGTGGTGGAGCTGGGTTTCCTGCGCCGGCTGCGCGGGCAGGATAATCAGTACGAGGTGCGCCGGATCATCAAGGCCTATATCGACGCCCAGTGGCTGGCGGAGTTCGACCAGCGCCTGGCCGAGTACCGCGAGCACGCCGAGGCCACCACTACCGCCGGCGACGGGCAGTGAGCATGGAACCCCATCGTATGGAAACCCAGGGACTGGATTTCGCCGGCTCCGACCAGCGCACCGGTTTTCGCCTCCAGCGGCTGGAGGTGTTCAACTGGGGCACCTTCCACGACCGCGTCTGGTCGCTGCAGCCCGGCGGCGACAACAGCCTGCTGACCGGGGACATCGGCTCCGGCAAGTCCACCTTGGTGGACGCCATCACCACGCTGCTGGTGCCGGCTCAGCGGATCACCTACAACAAGGCCGCCGGCGCGGAGGCCAAGGAGCGCAGCCTGCGCTCTTACGTCCTCGGCTACTACAAGTCGGAGCGTAGCGACGCCGGCTTGGCCAGCAAGCCGGTGGGCCTGCGCGACCATAACAACTACTCGGTCATCCTCGGCCACTTCCACAACGAGGGCTTCGGCCACGATGTGACCCTGGCCCAGGTCTTCTGGATGAAGGACACCCAGGGCCAGCCGGCGCGGTTTTTCGTGGTCGCCGACCGCCCGCTGAACATCGCCGAGCACTTCGCCAATTTCGGCACCGACCTGGCCAACCTGCGCAAGCGCCTGCGCGGGCTGCCCCACGTGGAGTTGTACGACACCTTTCCGCCCTACGGCGGTGCCTTCCGGCGGCGCTTCGGCATCGACAATGAGCAGGCCCTGGAGCTCTTTAACCAGACGGTCTCCATGAAGTCGGTGGGTAACCTGACCGAGTTCGTGCGCAGTCACATGCTGGAGGCCTTCCCCGTCGAGGAGCGGATCGAGGCGCTGATCCGCCATTTCGACGACCTCAACCGGGCCCACGAGGCGGTGTTGAAGGCCAAGTCGCAGGTGGCGCAGTTGATTCCCCTGGTGCGCGATGCCGACGAGCACGACCAACGGGCCACCCGGGCCCGGGAGCTGCGCGATTGCCGCCAGGCGTTGCGGCCCTGGTTCGCCTCGCTGAAGGCCGAGCTGCTGGACCGCCGGTTGGACAACCTGGGCCAGGAGCACGAGCGGCTGCAGCAGCGCATTGAGGGGCTGAGCACTCGGCTCACCGAGCAGCGGGCCCGGCGCGACGAGCTCAAGCAGGCGATCGCCGAGAACGGCGGCGACCGCCTGGAGCGGATCAAGGCGGAGCTGGAGCGCAAGCGGCGGGAGAAGGCGGAGCGCAGCGAGAAGGCCGAGCGCTACCGGCGGCTGGCGCACCGGCTGGAGCTGCCCGATGCCACCAGCGACGAGGTCTTTCACGCCAACCGCGAGGCGCTCACCGTGGCCCGCGAGGCCACCGAGACCGCCCGCAGCGAGCTGCAGAACCGGATTACGGAGGCCAGCGTGGAGCTGCACCAGCTCAAGGGGCGGCACGAGGACCTGGATGCCGAGCTGGCATCGCTGCGCGGTCGACGCTCCAACATCCCGGCGGAGATCCTCGCCATCCGCACCGCCCTGTGCCGCGCGCTGGAGGTGCCCGCCGAGGACCTGCCCTTCGCCGGTGAACTGCTGCAGGTGCGTGACGACGAGCGCGACTGGGAGGGCGCCATCGAACGGGTGCTGCACAACTTCGGCCTGTCGCTGCTGGTGCCCGACAGCCACTACGCCCGCGTCGCCGAGTGGGTGGACCGCACCCGGTTGCGGGGGCGGTTGGTCTACTACCGCGTGCGCGAAGCCCGCGACGCGCCGCCGCCGTCGCTGCACGCCGACTCGCTGGTGCGCAAGCTGGCCATCCGGCCGGAGTCGGCGTTTTATACCTGGCTGGAGCAGGCGCTGGCGCAGCGCTTCGATTACGCTTGCTGCACCGATCTGCAGCAATTCCGTCGTGAGAAGCGGGCGATCACCCGTGCCGGGCAGATAAAGGCCGGCGGTGGCCGCCACGAGAAGGACGACCGCCACCGTATCGATGACCGCACCCGTTATGTGCTGGGCTGGAGCAACGAGGCGAAGATCGCCGCGCTGGAGGCCGAGGCCGACGGGCTGGCCGAGCGCATGCAGGCCATCGCCAAGCGCATCGGTGGCTGGGAGGACGAACGGCGGGCCCAGGAGGCCCGCCGCGACACCATCCAGGAGCTGACCCTGTTCCAGGATTTTCAGGCCCTGGACTGGCGTCCGCTGGCTGCCGACATTGAGGCGCTGGAGCGCGAGTACCGGGAGCTGGCCGAGGGCTCGGACGTGCTCCGGGCGCTGGAGCGGCAACTGGATGAGCTGGAAAAGACCATCAAGGGCGTCGAGGGCGAGGTCCGCCAGGCGGATCGCGAGATCAGCGCCAACGAGCTGAAACAGGAGCAGGCCCGGGCCCAGTGGCAGGATTGCCACACGCTGTTGGAGTCGACACCGGAAGAGGCGCAGCAGACCTACTTTCCGCGCCTGGCCGCCATGCGCGACGAGGCCCTGGGTGAGCACACCCTGACGGTGGAGTCCTGCGACAACCGCGAGAAGGACATGCGCGAATGGCTGCAGGGCAAGATCGACGCGGAGGACAAGCGCCTGGCGCAGTTGCGCGACCGCATCATCGACGCCATGCGCCGCTACCAGGACGCCTGGCCGCTGGACAGCCAGGAGGTGGATGTGAGCGTCGAGGCCGCCGGCGACTATCGCGCCATGCTCGAGCAGTTGCAGGCAGATGATCTGCCCCGCTTCGAGGCCCGCTTCAAGGAGCTGCTCAACGAAAACACCATCCGCGAGGTGGCCGCCTTCCAGAGCCGGCTGCATCGGGAGCGCCAGGCGATCCTGGAGCGCATCGGCACCATCAACCGCTCGCTGCGTGAGATCGACTACAACGACAACCGTTACATCACCCTGATGGCGGAAAGCGCCCCGGACGCGGAGATCCGCGACTTTCAGCAGAGCCTGCGCGCCTGCACCGAGGGGGCGGTGACCGGCTCGGACGACGATCAGTACTCCGAGGCCAAGTTCCTGCAGGTGAAGGCCATCATCGAGCGCTTCCGCGGCCGGGAGGGAACCACCGACCTGGACCGGCGCTGGACCCGCAAGGTCACCGATGTGCGCAACTGGTTCGTCTTCTCCGCCTCCGAACGCTGGCGCGAGGACGACAGCGAGTACGAGCACTACGCCGATTCCGGGGGCAAGTCCGGGGGGCAGAAGGAGAAGCTGGCCTATACCGTGCTGGCCGCGAGCCTGGCCTACCAGTTCGGGCTGGAGTGGGGCGAGACCCGCTCGCGCTCGTTCCGCTTCGTGGTCATCGACGAGGCCTTCGGCCGCGGCTCGGACGAGTCCGCCCGTTACGGCCTGGAGCTGTTCCAGCGGTTGAACCTGCAGTTGCTGATCGTCACCCCGTTGCAGAAGATCCACATCATCGAGCCCTTCGTGGCCAGCGTGGGGTTTGTGCACAACGTGGAGGGGCGCGAGTCTATGGTGCGCAATCTCACCATTGCGGAGTACCAGGCGGAGAAGGCCGCCCGCCAGCGTATCGCGCCATGAGTTGGACGACACCCGACGAGCTGCGCCAGCAGTTGTTGCGCCAATGGGAGCGCGGCGATTGGCTGGCCGCCTATGTGCGCGGCGAGTCGCTCTTTCCGCTCACGCTGCGGCTGCGCCGCCCCACCTCCCGGGATCTGGCCGAGGACTTCGTCGCCGTGCGCCGTTGGGTGCAGCAGCTTCAGGCCGGCAGCCGCGATGAGCGGGGGTACGGCTACGGGATCGAGTGGCGGCGGGTGAACCACCGGGTGCATGGGGCCAATGACCTGCCCGCCGGGGCGATTGTCCCGAGCGAGGCGGACGGCTTGCGCCTGATCGGCCGTGAGCGGGAGGCGGCCCGCTTTCGGGCGCTGGCCGGGGAGACCCTGCGCCGCTTCCCGTCGCTGGCAGACTGGCTGGCCCGGCGGCCGCTGCAGGCGCTGGCGGAGGCCGGGGCCTGGCCGCGCATTCTGGACGTGCTGGACTGGTTCCGCGCCCACCCCCGGCCCGGTATCTATCTGCGGCAACTGGACATCCCCGGGGTGGACACCAAGTTCATCGAGGCCCGGCGCCGGCTGTTCACCGAGTTGTTGGACGCGGTGCTGCCCGAGGCCGCCATCGACCCGTCGGCCACCGGCGCCCGGGGCTTCGAACGGCGTTTCGGGCTGCGGGAGAAGCCGGCGCTGGTGCGCTTCCGGTTGCTGGACCCCGCCCTCTACGTGCAGGGGCTGAGCGACCTCTCGGTGCCCCCGGAACAGTTCGCCGACCTGCGCCTGCCGGTGCGCCGGGTCTTCATCACCGAGAACGAGATCAATGGCCTGGCCTTCCCCGACCACCCGGGCGGCCTGGTGATCTTCGGTCTGGGCTATGGGCTGGAGCGGTTGGCGGGGGTTGGCTGGCTGCGGGAGGTGGCGGTCCACTACTGGGGCGATATCGACACCCACGGCTTCGCCATGCTCCACCGCCTGCGCACCCGCCTGCCCCACGCCCGATCCCTGCTCATGGACCGCGAGACGTTGGAGATGCACCGTGAGATGTGGGGGCGGGAGCCGGCTAACAAGCGGTTCACAGGGCGCCTTTCGCTACTCACCGAGGCGGAACAGGCGCTTTTCCAGGACCTGCGGGAAGATACCCTGCAGGATTGCCTGAGGCTGGAACAGGAGCGGATCGGCTTTGGGCATTTGGAGCGTGCGTTGCGGCAGATCTGAGGCCTTTCAAGGCGCAACGGAAGCAGGGCTAAATACAAGCCCGTGAACTGCGCAGCAGGTGCTGCCGCTCATGCGGCCATGTGGCGGCGTGCCTCCTCCAGATCGTAAGCGTTTTGTAGCCGCAGCCAATAGCCCTCGGTCTGGACTGCCACGCCCCTCCGGGGCTCGCAGTGACGGTGGGGGCGGCACCCACCCCGTCATCGCGAGCCCCCCTCCCCGCTGCGCGGGCCCGAATCAACGAGGAACGGGGCACCCCCGTCATCGCGAGGGCCGAAGGCCCGTGGCGATCCAGAGCGGTAGACTGCCACGTCGGCTTCGCCTCCTCGCAGTGACGGTGGGGGCGGCACCCACCCCCGTCATCGCGAGGAGCGAAGCGACGCGGCGATCCACCCGCCGCCTGGACTGCCACGCCCCTCTGTGCAGTCCGGTAACCGCGGTGTAGGTTGGCACACTGGCTGCGGCGGGAATGATGGCTTGCAATGGAGACAATCGTGTTCGGTGATCTGGGCCTGCTTCAGTGGGTGCTGGCGGTGAGTGTCGTCGTCGTCGGTGCGGCGATCCAGGGCGTGATCGGGTACGGCGTGGCCCTGTTCAGCGCGCCCTTGCTGTTTCTGATCCACCCGACCCTGGTGCCGGCGCCGCTGGTCCTGATCGGCGGTATCCTGCCGCTGATGCTGCTGCGCGCCAATGCCCGTCATGTGGTGGTGCGTGATCTGGCTTGGGCTTGGCCTGGGGCGCTGCTGGGGGCGGCGTTGGCCTATCTGGTGATCGGCCTGCTGCCGCTGTCGGCGTGGCAGACCCTGTTCGGGGCGCTGATTGTGGTGGCCGTGGTGCTGAGCTGGGTCCGGCTCCAGGTGCAGCCCCGCGGCAGCGTGGTGTTCTCAGGCAGCCTGTGCGCGGCGACCATGGGCACGATTACCGGAGTGGGTGGGCCGCCGTTGGGGCTGGCCTATCAGAACGCCTCTCCAGCGCGGGTGCGCGGCACGCTATATGCCATTTTCGTGCCCATGAGCGTCATGTCGCTCACGGCGCTGGGCATGGCCGGGCGGTTCGGCTGGCAGGATGTGGCGTTGGCCGCCAGCCTGTTGCCGGGGGTGGTGCTGGGGCTGGGGGTGTCGCGGTACCTCGGCCACTGGATTCCATTGGCCGCGTACCGGAACCTGATGCTGGGAGTGGCGTTGGTCGCCGGGGGGTATACGCTGGTGCGGGGCGTGGTGCAGTGGGGATAGGCGGCGAATCACTCAGGGCCAAGGAGGGCTCATATGAACCAACCCTGTGTCTATATCATGACCAATGGCCGGAACGGCACGCTTTATGTCGGCGTCACCAGCAACCTGGTGCAACGTGTCTGGCAGCATAAATCCGGCTTTGTGGATGGGTTTACCCGACGGTACGGCCTGCATCGGCTGGTGTGGTATGAAGTCCATGAAACCATGACATCGGCCATCGGCCGGGAGAAGCAGTTGAAGTCGGGAAACCGGAATCGGAAGGTGGGGTTGATAGAGTCAATGAATCCGGGGTGGCGGGATTTGTATCACGACATCATTTAAGGCGTGGCGGTCCTGGGCGGCGTATGGATCGCCGCGTCGCTTCGCTCCTCGCGATGACGAGGGGAGGGGCGGCCCTCGCGATGACGGGGGAAGCCCCGCCGTCGCTGCGAGCGGGGACCCACCCCCACCGTCACTGCGAGGAGGCGAAGCCGACGTCGCAGTCTACCGCCCTGGATCGCCACGGGCCTTCGGCCCTCGCGATGACGGGGGGAGGGGCGCTCCTCGCGATGACGGGCGGTGGTGTACCCCCACTGTCACTGCGAGGAGGCGAAGCCGACGTGGCAGTCTACCGCCCTGGATCGCCACGGGCCTTCGGCCCTCGCGATGACGGGGGGAGGGGCGCTCCTCGCGATGACGGGCGGTGGTGTACCCCCACTGTCACTGCGAGGAGGCGAAGCCGACGTGGCAGTCTACCCCTCTGGATCGCCACGGGCCTTCGGCCCTCGCGATGACGGGGGGAGGGGCGCTCCTCGCGATGACGGGCGGTGGTGTACCCCCACTGTCACTGCGAGGAGGCGAAGCCGACGTGGCAGTCTACCCCTCTGGATCGCCACGGGCCTTCGGCCCTCGCGATGACGGAGAGGAGGTGGCGGCCCTGGCGATGACGGGGAGGAGGTGGCGGCCCTGGCGATGACGGGGAGGAGGTGGCGGCCCTCGCGATAACCGGGGGGTGGTGCCTCCACTGTCACTGCGAGCCCCCGAAGGGGGCGCGGCAGTCCATGCGGCGTGTGGATCGTCGAGGGGCTTTGTTGTCAGTGGTCCAGCCCCGCGGCCAGGAGGCCCATGTATTCGTAGAGGGCCCGTTCGCTCTTGCGCAGGTGGGTGGCGCTGGGGATCCAGTAGCCGGGGGTGGCGGGGCGGACGTGGCCGGCCTTGTGGCGAGTGGGGGCCGGGATGGGGTTGAGGCCGGCGCGGTGGAAGTGCGCCTGGGCGCGGTGGATGTGAGAGGCGGAGGTGACCAGCAACACGGTGGCCCCCTCGCCTAGGACCTCGCGGGTGGCATAGGCCTCCTGGGCGGTGTCGCGGGGCTCGGTGAGGGGGAGGAGGCGGTCGTCCGCAACGCCCAGGGCGATGGCCGCGCGGCGGAAGCCCTCGGCGATCGGGGCCTGGTCGGGGCGGGCGCCGCCGGAGACGATCAGGGGGAGCGCCGGGCGCTGGCGGTGCAGGCGGATGCCTTCGTTCAGTCGCACCAGGCCGCTGTCGTTGAGCTGCGCGGTGACCGGCAGGGCCAGGTGGGGGGAGTAACCCGAGCCGAGCACCACGATGGCCTGCGCCTCCGGGTGGTCGCGGGCGTCATGCACCGGCGGGTGGCGCTGCTCCAGGGGGGCGAGCAGCCGGTCGGCCACCGGTGCCCAGGCCAGCACCACCACCAACGCCGGCGCTGCGGCCAGAAGCGTCAGGCCCAGCCGCTGCCGGCCCAACCCGACGGCCAGCAGGCCGGCCAACAGCAGCACCGCCGCCAGCGGCAGCGGCATGGCCAGCAGGCCGATGAGCGTCTTCAGCGTTCCCATGCGTCTCCCTCGTCGTAAAGCGGGTGGTTTTTCCCGCGGCGTTGCTGGCGCTATACTACCCGGCTACCAAGATTCAAGCGCGAAAGTGGCGGAATTGGTAGACGCGCCAGGTTTAGGTCCTGGTGGGGGCGACCCCGTGGGAGTTCGAGTCTCCCCTTTCGCACCACACATCAAGTTCAAAGACACGGCGGTGGCCGCCCGGCGGCGCCGCGAACAGGACGGTTAAGGGGTTTTCAATGCAAGTTTCAGTGGAGACGACCGAGGGGCTGGGTCGCCGCATGACCGTGCAGGTGCCCGCAGAGCAGGTCGAGGAGAAGGTGGATCAGCGCCTGCGGTCGCTTCGCGGCAACGTTCGCATGGACGGCTTCCGCCCGGGCAAGGTGCCGCTCAAGGTGGTGCGCAAGCGCTACGGGCCCCAGGTGCGCGGCGAGGTGCTGAGCGAGCTGGTCCAGAGCACCTACAGTGAGGCGCTGCGTGAGAAGGAGCTGCGCCCGGCCGGTAACCCCGAGATCGAGCCCAAGCAGACCGAGGAGGGCAAGGACCTGGAGTACCAGGCCACCTTCGAGGTGCTGCCCAGCTTCGAGGTCACCGGCCTGGACCAGATCAAGGTCGAGCGCCCGCAGGTGGAGATCACCGACGCCGACGTGGATGAGGTGCTCGAGCGCCTGCGCAAGCAGCAGGCCGAGTACAACGAGGTGGACCGCGCCTCCCAGGAGGGGGACCGGGTGGTCATCGACTTCAAGGGCACCGTGGACGGTGAGGAGTTCTCCGGCAACGAGGGCAACGACGTGCCCGTGGTGCTGGGTGCCGGGCAGATGCCGCCGGCCTTCGAGGAGGGGCTCACCGGCGTCAAGGCCGGCGACGAGACCACCATCGAGCACACCTTCCCGGAGGAGTTCCCCGACAGCGAGGTGGCCGGCAAGGCCGGGCAGTTCGCGGTCACGGTTAAGACGGTGGAGGCCCCGGAGTACCCGGAGATCGACGATGCCTTCGCCGAGAAGGTGGGCGTCAAGGAGGGCGGGGTCGAGAAGCTGCGCGAGGCGATCAAGACCAATCTGGAGCGCGAGCGCGACCAGACCGTTGCCAGCCGGGTCAAGCATCAGGTGATGGACCAGCTTCTCGATATCACCGATATCGAACTGCCGAAGGTGCTGGTGGATGCCGAGATCGACCAGCTGCGCCAGCAGGAGCAGTCCCGCCAGCAGCAGTCCGGCCAGGAGGAGCCCGACGACCTGCCGGCCGCCCTGTTCGAGGAGAACGCCCGCCGCCGGGTGGCCCTGGGCCTGATTGTCAACGAGTTGGTGCGCAGCAACGACATCAAGCTCGACCGCGATCGGGTCATGCAGTCGCTGCAGGAGATGGCGGCCGGCTACGAGCAGCCCGAAGAGGTGCTGCGCTACTACGCCCAGAATCGTCAGCTGATGGAGGGCGTGGAGGTGGCCGTGCTGGAGGACCAGGTGGTCGACTACGTGGTCCAGCAGGCGCAGGTCGAGGACAAGCCCATGTCACTGCAGGAGCTGATGAGCCCGCAGCAGCCCGAGGCCGAGTCGGCCGAGGGCGAGTCCAAGCAAGACGAGACGAAGGAGTAAGCCCGTATGAGCGATGAGCGCCGCGAGGGCCTGGCCCCGGAGATCGAGGCCACCGGCCTGGTGCCGATGGTGGTGGAGCAGTCCGCCCGGGGTGAGCGGGCGTACGATATTTACTCCCGCCTGCTGAAAGAACGGGTGATCTTCCTGGTCGGGCCGGTGGAGGACCACATGGCCAACCTGATCGTCGCCCAGCTCCTGTTCCTGGAGTCGGAGAACCCCGATAAGGACATCCACATCTACATCAACAGCCCGGGGGGCGCAGTGACGGCGGGGCTGGCCATCTACGACACCATGCAGTTCATCAAGCCGGATGTCTCGACGGTGTGTATTGGTCAGGCCGCCAGCATGGGCGCGCTGCTGCTCACCGGCGGGACCAAGGGCAAGCGCTACGCGCTGCCCAACTCGCGGATGATGATTCACCAGCCGCTGGGCGGTTTCCAGGGCCAGGCCACCGACGTGGATATCCACGCCCGGGAGATCCTCGACATGCGGGACCGGCTGAATCGCATCATGGCCCACCACACCGGTCAGGACATGGAGACCATCGCGCGGGACACCGACCGCGACAACTTCATGAGCCCGGACACGGCCTGTGAGTACGGCCTGGTGGACGCGGTGCTGGCCGACCGCAAGGCGCTGGATCAGGCCTGAGCGCGCCGGGTGCCCCGGGGGACGGCCCCGGGGCACGACGACCTCCCACCCTTCCGTTGCACCCCCTTACGCAATCCTCCATATTGCCTGTAGGTGCGCTCATGCGGCGCTCACCAACGCGCCGTGGTTGACTTGCGTGCTACTTTGAAAACAGGCATCGTTAATTGCAAGTAAGTCCAATTTCGCGAGGCGAGGTCAGGTCATGACCGACAAAGACAACGGCAGAGACGACGGCGGCAAGCTCCTTTACTGTTCTTTCTGCGGGAAGAGCCAGCACGAGGTCCGCAAGCTGATCGCCGGGCCCTCGGTGTTTGTGTGTGACGAGTGCGTCGAGCTCTGCAACGACATTATCCGCGAGGAGCTGCAGGAGCAGTCCAGCTCCGCGGGGGCGGGCCTGCCGCGGCCTCACGAGATCAACCAGGTGCTGGATGAGTTCGTGGTGGGGCAGGAGCACGCCAAGAAGGTGCTCTCGGTGGCCGTCTACAACCACTACAAACGCCTCGAGGCGGGCAGCCGCAAGGACGAGGTGGAGCTGTCCAAGAGCAATATCCTGCTCATCGGCCCCACCGGCTCGGGCAAGACGCTGCTGGCCGAGACGCTGGCGCGCATGCTCAACGTGCCCTTCACCATTGCCGACGCCACCACCCTGACCGAGGCGGGGTACGTCGGTGAGGACGTGGAGAACATCATCCAGAAGCTGCTGCAAAAGTGCGATTACGATGTGGAGAAGGCCCAGCAGGGCATCGTCTACATCGACGAGATCGACAAGGTCTCGCGCAAGGCGGACAACCCCTCCATCACCCGCGACGTCTCGGGCGAGGGGGTGCAGCAGGCGCTGCTCAAGCTGATCGAGGGCACCACGGCCTCGGTGCCGCCCCAGGGCGGCCGCAAGCACCCGCAGCAGGAGTTCCTGCAGGTGGACACCGGCGGCATCCTGTTCATCTGCGGCGGCGCCTTCGCCGGCCTGGACAAGGTCATCCAGGACCGTTCCGAGAAGGGCGGTATCGGCTTCTCCGCCGAGATCAAGTCCAAGGACGAGAAGCGCTCGGTGGGTGAGACCCTGCAGGACGTGGAGCCCGAGGATCTGGTCAAGTACGGCCTGATCCCGGAGTTTGTCGGCCGCCTGCCGGTGGTCGCCACCCTGGAGGAGCTGGACGAGCAGGCCCTGGTGGAGATCCTCTCCGCGCCCAAGAACGCCCTGGTCAAGCAGTACCAGAAGCTGTTCGAGATGGAGGGTGTGGAGCTGGAGTTCCGCGAGGACGCCCTGCGCGCCGTGGCCCGCAAGGCCATGGACCGCAAGACCGGTGCCCGCGGCCTGCGCACCATCCTCGAGCACGTGCTGCTGGACACCATGTACGATCTGCCCTCCATGGAGAACGTTGAAAAGGTGGTGGTGGACGACGCCGTGATCCGCGGCGAGACGCGGCCCTACATCATCTACGGCAATCAGGAGCAGTCGCGGGCGGCTTCCTCCGACTGACCGGTGGGGGCAGACGCCGGCATCGCGGGGCACCACCCCCGTCATCGCGAGGGCCGAAGGCCCGTGGCGATCCAGAGGGGTAGACTGCCACGTCGGCTTCGCCTCCTCGCAGTGACGGTGGGGGCCCATCACCCCGTCATCGCGCGGGCCGGAGGGTTTCTCCCCGTCATCGCGAGGAGCGAAGCGACGCGGCGATCCACACCCCGGCATGGACTGCCACGCCCCTTCGGGGCTCGCAGTGACGGGGGCAGGGGGCACCACCCCCGTCATCGCGAGGGCCGACGGCCCGTGGCGATCCAGAGGGGTAGACTGCCACGTCGCTTCGCTCCTCGCAGTGACGGTTGGGGGCCACTCCTCGCAGTGACGGTTGGGGGCCACTCCTCGCAGTGACGGTGGGGGCCCACCACCCCGTCATCGCGCGGGCCGGAGGGTTTCTCCCCGTCATCGCGAGGAGCGCAGCGACGCGGCGATCCACCCGCCCCCCAGCACCACCCGGGCCTTGAAAACCGCCAACGCCGCCCCCACGTCTCACGCATGACAGGCCGGCGCCAATGGTGCCCCGGCAGGACCGCTTTCCCAATTGAGGTAACCCTATGGCCGAGAACGAACCGACCGCCAACGTGCGCACCCCCGGCATGACCGAGGCGCCGGTGCTGCCGCTGCGCGACGTGGTGGTCTACCCCCACATGGTCATCCCTCTGTTCGTGGGGCGTGAAAAGTCGATCGCCGCGCTGGATGCGGCCATGGAGGAGGACAAGCGGATCTTCCTGGTGGCCCAGAAGAGCGCCGAGGTGGACGAGCCGGCCACGAAAGATCTTTACGCCTACGGCACCATGGCCTCCATCCTGCAGATGCTCAAACTGCCGGATGGGACCGTGAAGGTGTTGGTGGAGGGCGTGGAGCGCGCGCGCCTGGTCGATCTGGTCGAGCGCGACCAGTACTTTGCCGCCCAGGTGGTGGTGGTGGCCGAGGAGGAGGCCCCCACCGACCGCGAGATGGAAGTGCTCATGCGCTCGGCGATGAATCACTTCGACCAGTACGTCAAGCTCAACAAGAAGGTGCCGCCGGAGATCCTCTCCTCGCTGCAGAACATCGAGGAGCCCGGCCGGCTGGCCGACACCATCGCCGCCCACATGGCGCTGAAGGTCGAGGAGAAGCAGCACGTGCTCGAGATCGAGGACGTGCGCGAGCGGCTCGAGCACCTGATGTCGCTGATTGAGGCGGAGTTGGACATCCTCCAGATCGAAAAGCGCATCCGTGGGCGCGTCAAGCAGCAGATGGAGAAGAGCCAGCGCGAGTACTACCTGAACGAACAGATGAAGGCCATCCAGAAGGAGCTGGGTGAGCTGGAGGACGTGCCCAACGAGACCGAGGACCTCGAGCGCAAGATCGAGGAATCGGGCATGCCCAAGGAGGCCGCCGAGAAGGCCAAGGCCGAGCTGAACAAGCTGAAGATGATGTCGCCCATGTCCGCCGAGGCGACGGTGGTGCGCAACTACCTGGACTGGCTGGTGGACGTGCCCTGGAAGAAGCGCAGCCGGGTCCGCAAGGATCTCAAACACGCCGAAGAGGTGCTGGATGCCGATCACTACGGCCTGGAGAAGGTCAAGGAGCGGATCCTGGAGTACCTCGCCGTACAGCAGCGGGTGCGCAAGGTGAAGGGGCCGATCCTCTGCCTGGTCGGCCCGCCCGGCGTGGGCAAGACCTCGCTGGGGCAGTCCATCGCCCGGGCGACCAACCGGAAGTTCACCCGCATGTCGCTGGGCGGCGTCCGTGACGAGGCGGAGATCCGGGGCCACCGGCGGACCTACATCGGCTCGCTGCCGGGCAAGATCGTCCAGAACCTGGCCAAGGTGGGGACCCGCAACCCGCTGTTCCTGCTCGACGAGATCGACAAGATGGCCATGGATTTCCGTGGCGACCCGGCCTCGGCGCTACTCGAGGTCCTGGACCCGGAGCAGAACAGCACCTTCGCCGATCACTACCTGGAGGTGGAGTTCGACCTCTCTGACGTGATGTTCGTGGCCACTGCCAACACCATGAACATCCCGGCGCCGCTGCTCGACCGCATGGAGGTCATCCGGCTACCGGGGTACACGGAGGACGAGAAGATCAACATCGCCGAGCGCTACCTGCTGGCCAAGCAGATGAAGGCCAACGGCATCCGCAAGTCGGAACTGGAAGTCAAGCAGACCGCCATCCGCGACATCATCCGTTACTACACCCGCGAGGCGGGGGTGCGGAACCTGGAGCGGGAGCTGGCCAAGATCTGCCGCAAGGTGGTTAAGGACCTGGTCAGCCCGGACAGCAAGACCAGCCGGGACGCCGACGGCAAGGTGGTGGTCTCTGCCCGCAACCTGGACAAGTACCTGGGCGTGCGTCGCTTCCGCTACGGCGTGGCGGAGGAAAACGACCAGGTGGGGCAGGTGACCGGCCTGGCCTGGACCGAGGTGGGGGGCGAGCTGCTCACCATCGAGTCGGCCGTGGTGCCGGGTAAGGGCAAGGTGACCCACACCGGCCAGTTGGGCGATGTAATGAAGGAGTCCATTCAGGCCGCCACCACGGTGGTGCGCAGCCGCGCCGACCGCCTGGGGCTTGATCCGGAGTTCCACCAGAACAAGGACATCCACATCCACGTCCCCGAAGGCGCCATCCCCAAGGATGGCCCCTCTGCGGGTATCGGGATGTGCACCGCCCTGGTCTCCGCACTGACCGGTATCCCGGTGAAGGCCAGCGTCGCCATGACCGGTGAGATCACCCTGCGCGGCGAGGTGCTGCCCATCGGCGGGCTCAAGGAGAAGCTGCTGGCGGCCCTGCGCGGGGGCATCAAGACGGTGCTGATTCCCGAGGAAAACCGCAAGGATCTTCAGGAGATACCGAAGAATATCAAGAGCCGGCTGAAGATTATTCCGGTGCGCTGGATTGACGAAGTGCTCGATGTTGCACTTTTGCGACACCCCGAGCCGGGGCCGCAACAACCCGCCGAGGCCAGCGCGAAGCCAGCCAAGAACAAGGGGCGCGGCGAAGGCGCGCGGGCCCACTGAGCACGGTTTTCCCGGCGTGTTGCTTTGTTGACACGCCGGAGAGCGCCTTGCTATAACTCGTCGCACGCACTCGCGGGGCAGCGCGCTCCGCGCCCTGCGATAACAAAAAGCCCCGCCCCGGCGGCGGGGTTGCAAAAGCCAGAAGCTCCGGTACAATCAGCACCTCGCTTCCCGCGGCAGGGTTTTGAGGCCTGATAGGGGCACCCAGAGGGGCAGACGGGTTCAGGCTGGCTGTCCGTCGAAACAGAATCCAAGAGGAAGCGCGTAATGAACAAGTCGGAACTGATCGAAGCCGTGGCTCAATCCGCCGACATCTCCAAGGCTGCGGCCTCGAGGGCGGTGGATTCGATGGTCGAGTGTGTCACCAACGCCCTCAAGGAAGGGGACCAGGTCACCCTGGTCGGGTTCGGAACCTTCCAGGTTCGCGAGCGCGCCGCCCGCACCGGTCGTAACCCCCGCACCGGGGAGACGATCAACATCGCGGCTTCCAAGGTTCCCAGTTTCAAGGCTGGCAAAGCGCTGAAGGATGCAGTAAACTAAGCGCCGCCAGTTCGGGGTGGTTAGCTCAGCTGGGAGAGCGTCGCCCTTACAAGGCGAATGTCGGGGGTTCGATCCCCTCACCACCCACCAAGGGTTACAATCCGGAGCGGTAGTTCAGTTGGTTAGAATGCCGGCCTGTCACGCCGGAGGTCGCGGGTTCGAGTCCCGTCCGCTCCGCCAACACCGAGAAGAAGGCGCCCACGTGGCGCCTTTTTCGTGTCTGGGCCCCGCACCGGAACGAACGGTGCGCCCGGCGGGTCCATATACGCAACCCCAGGTTTTCTTCAGGATGGCGTCCAATGCTTGAAGCGATTCGTTCGGCGGTCAAAGGCTGGGTGGCCTGGGCCGTGGTCATCGTCATCAGCCTGCCCTTCATCGTGGTGGGCGGTTACAGTTACTTCGCCGGCGATGACGGTCGCGTGGTGGCCGAGGTCGAGGGCGTTGAGATCACGCGCGAGCAGGTGGCCGAGCGCGCCCGTCAGCAGCAACGGCAGCTGGAGGAGTTCTTCGGCGACCTGGGTGCCGCCGGTGTCGATGAGAGCACGCTACGCCGGGAGGCCCGGGACGGCCTTATCGAGGAGGCCCTGCTGCACGTGCTGGTCACCGACGGCAACCTGCGGGTGGGGGACCGTGCCGTGGCCCAGCGGATCCGCCAGCAGGACATCTTCCACCAGGGCGGCACCTTTTCCATGGAGCGCTACCAGCAGTTGCTGAGCGCGAACCGCCTCACCCCCGATCAGTACGAAGAGATGGTCCGGCGCGACCTGCTGGTGGAGCAGTTCCAGCGGGCGGTGACCGGCTCGGCGCTGGTGCGTGACTGGGATACGGCGCGCCTCGCGGCCCTGGACCGCCAACAGCGCGATATCCACTACCTGGTAGTGTCGGCGGACGAGGCTCCGGACGCGGTCTCCGATGCGGCCGTTCAGGCTCACTATGAGGAGAACGCCGAGCGCTATACGGCACCGCGCCAGGTGCGCCTGGAGTACATCGAGCTGCACCAGGACGAGCTGGCCCCCGATGACAGCACCCGCTTTTTCGAGCTCACCGAGGACGCCGCGAACGTGGCCTACGAGGACCCGGACAGCCTGCAGTCGGCGGCCGACCTGCTGGGCGTCGAGCTGAGCTACAGTGACTGGGTGCCGGAGGACGGCAGCGCCGAGGGCCTGTGGGGCCGGCCGGAGGTGGTGGAGGCCGCCTTCAGTGACGATGTGCTGGAGTTCGGGTACAACAGCGAGCTGATCGAGCTCGGCTCCGGCCATGCCTTGCTGCTGCGGGTGGACGATGTCCGCGAGGCCGAGCCGCTGGGGCTGGATGAGGTGGCCGATGAGATTCGCCGCGAACTCGCCCGCGAGCAGGGCCGCCTGCAGGCCCGCAACCTGGGCGAGCTGCTGGAGCGGGAGATCGCCGCCGGCGCCGAGATGGCGGAACTGGCCGAGCGAGAGGGCCTGGAGGTGCGCAGCGCCGAGGGCCTGGACCGCGGCACCCTGAGCGATGCCGTACCCACCCAGGTGGTGGACCGGGCCTTCCGGCTGCCACGGCCGGTGGACGGCCAGCCCAGCGTTGGCGGGACCAGCGTGCAGGGCGGCGACTATGCCGTGGTGCAGGTGGTGGCCGTCACCGACGGCGACACCGACCTGGGCGATGAAGAGCGCGAGCATTGGCGCGCCGACCTGCGGCAGGTGTTCAGCCAGAGCGAATGGCAGGCCCTGATGGCCGGCCTGCGCGAGGAAATGGACGTCAAACTGCGCGACTAGCGCGGCCTACGCCCCCTCCCCGTCATCGCGAGGGCTGCAGGCCCGTGGCGATCCAGGGCGGTAGACTGCCACGTCGGCTTCGCCTCCTCGCAGTGACGGTGGGGGTGGGGCCGCGCTCGCAGTGACGGTGGGGGCGGGGCCGCGCTCGCAGTGACGGTGGGGGCGCCACCCCCCGTCATCGCGAGGAGCGAAGCGACGCGGCGATCCATACCCTGGCGTGGACTGCCGCGCCCCTCCGGGGCTCGCAGTGACGGGTGATGGGTCGGGGGCTCGCAGTGACGGGTGATGGGTCGGGGGCTCGCAGTGACGGGTGATGGGTCGGGGGCTCGCAGTGACGGGTGATGGGTCGGGGGCTCGCAGTGACCAGGGGGAGGGCACCCGCCACACCCACCCCCCGCGGTGATCAGTGTCAGTCCCGCATCCGGCGCAGCCGGCGTTGGGAGACGGCCTCGCGGTCCTGCATGGCCATGCCCTTGCGCATGAACTCCTCCACGTACGTCAGGTGCACGTTCGCCGCCTCCTTGGCGCGCGCTGCATCCCCCGCCATGATCGCCTCATAGATGGCCCGGTGCTGTTCGCGTAACGGGGCGTAGTCCTCGTTGCGCTGCTTCAGTTGGTGCAGCGACCGGGTAATGCTGTTGCGCAGCAGCGAGAACAGCCCCCGGACGACATGGATCAGCGCCACGTTGTGGGAGGCGTCGGCGATGGCCAGGTGGAATTCGGCGTCGGCCTCGGCGTCCAGGTCCGGGTCGTCGTTGGTGTCGTAGAGCTCCATCAACGCCTCGAAACGCCGGCGGATGATCTCGCGGTCGGCCTCGGTGGCGCGCTCGGCGGCGTACCAGGCGGCCATCTCCTCCAGGGCGTGGCGCAGTTCCAGGATCTGGAAGGTGGCCTCGGGCCGGTCCTTGAGCAGCTCCACCAGCGGCTCGGTGACCGTCGGCGCAGCGATGTCCGCCACGAAGGTGCCGCCCCCGGGCCGCGCCTTCAACAGCCCCCGTGCCTCCAACTTGAGCAGGGCCTCGCGCAGCGAGGGCCGGGAGACATCCAGCTCCTGAGCCAGTTCGCGCTCCGCCGGCAGGCGGTCGCCGGGCTTGAGCACGCCGTTGAGGATCAGCTCTTCGATCTGCTGGATGATGGAGTCCGAGAGCCGAGCGGGTTTTATGGTTTTGAAGGTCATGGTGCGCTATTGCCTCTCCTCCGCGGGGCGGTTCACCGGGTGCGCCTAGCCCTACGGGCTGTCCTGGCTGCTAAGCATGCATTGTACCGCAGTTGACCGGGACCCTTCCGATCTCGACAGGGCGCGCTATCTCGACTATTGACAAGTATAAGAGATCGGTCAGACCATGTGCTGGGCAAGTGATTTGACCAATAATAATTTCGCCCAAATAAGAAAGGCCGCAGGATCAGGGCAGATGCCGATGCTGCGGACCCGGAGCCCGACTGATGACGACAAGCGAATCCCGACGAGGCCCGCGGGTGGGTCTGCTGGTGACCTGCCTGGTGGATGTTTACCGGCCCGATGTCGGCTTCGCCGCCGTCCGTCTGCTGGAGCAGGCCGGCTGCACGGTGGTGGTGCCGACCCGGCAGACCTGCTGTGGGCAGCCGGCCCACAACAGCGGCGATAACATCACCGCCGCCGAACTGGCGCGGGCGGTGATCACCGCCTTCGAACCCTACGATTACCTGGTGGCACCCTCCGGCTCCTGTGTCGGTAGCGTGCACAAGTACCCGGATCTGTTTCCCCACTCCGCCGAATGGCAGAGCCGGGCCCGCCACCTGGCGGACCGCTCCTTCGAGCTGTTCCGCTTTCTCACCGATGTGCTCGGTGCGGGCGACAGTGTCCAGGCCCGCTTTCCCGGCCGGGTGACCTACCACGACAGCTGCAGCGGTCTGCGTCAGCTTGGGGTGAAGGCTCAGCCGCGTGAGCTGTTGCGCCGGGTGGAGGGGCTGGAGCTGGTGGAGATGGAGGACGCGGAGGTTTGCTGCGGTTTCGGCGGCACCTTCTGCGTCAAGTACCCGGAGATCTCCGGGCGCATGGTGGCGGACAAGGCCAAGGCCGCGGAGGCCACCGGCGCCGACGCGCTCCTCGGCGGCGATCTGGGCTGTTTGCTGAATATGGCGGGGCGGTTGAAGGCGGCGGGTTCCGCGGTGCGCGTCTACCATACCGCAGAGGTGTTGGCCGGCATGGCCGACGGGCCCGGGATCGGCGACGCGGAGGCGGACTGATGGAATCGCACAGCCATGAGTTCGTCCAGCGCGCCGGTGCGGCCCTGCACAACCCCACCCTGCAGTCGGCGTTGGCGCGGGCCAAGGACGGGTTTGTGCTCAAGCGCTTTAACGCGGTGAGCGCCCTGGCCGAGTTCGACGCCCTGCGCGATCGCGCGGTGGAGATCAAGAACCACACCCTGGAGCATCTCGACCACTACCTGGAGCGCTACGAGGCGGCCGTGCAGCGCAATGGCGGGCAGGTGCACTGGGCGGCGGACGCGGAGGAGGCCCGCAACATTGTGCGGGATATCTGCCGCGAGGCCCGGGCCCGTAGTGTCATCAAGGGCAAATCCATGGTGGGCGAGGAGGTGGGGGTCAACGAAGCCCTGGAGGCGGACGGCCTGGAGGTGGTGGAGACCGACTTGGGCGAGTACATCATCCAACTGGCCGAGGAACCCCCCAGCCATATCATCGCCCCCGCCATCCACAAGACCCGGGAGGAGATCTCCGAGCTCTTCCACCGCTTTCACGCAAAGTATGGCTACAAGAAAAAGCTCACCGAGGTCTCGGACCTGGTCAACGAGGCGCGCCAGGTGCTGCGTCAGAAGTACCTGTCGGCGGATGTGGGCATCACCGGGGCCAACTTCCTGGTGGCGGAGAATGGCTGCAACATCATCGTCACCAATGAGGGCAACGGCGATCTGACCAGCACGCTGCCCCGGGTGCAGATCGTGACGGCCGGGATCGAGAAGGTGGTGCCCAACATGGAGGACACCACGACGCTGCTGCGCCTGCTGGGCCGCAGCGCCACCGGTCAGGACATCACCAGTTACACCAGTCTGTTCTCCGGGCCGCGCCGGCCGGCCGATCCCGACGGGCCGGAGGCCTACCACGTGGTGCTCATCGACAATGGCCGCTCCGCCATGCTGGGCGATGAGTTCCGCGAGATGCTGCGCTGTATCCGCTGCGGTGCCTGCATCAACCATTGCCCGGTCTACGGCGCGATCGGCGGGCACGCCTACGGCTGGGTCTACCCCGGTCCCATGGGCTCGGTGCTCACGCCGCTCACTCTGGGCCTGCGCGAGGCCAAGGACCTGCCCAACGCCTGCACCCTGAACGGCCGCTGCCAGGAAGTCTGCCCGGTGCGCATCCCGCTGCCCGACCTGCTGCGCAACCTGCGCCATCGCCAGTTCCAGGCCCGTCTGGGCACTGCCCGCACCCGCTGGGGCCTGGCGGCCTGGGGCTGGCTGGTACGCCGGCCCGCTGCGTATCGGCTGGTCACCCGGGTACAGGCGCGGATGCTGGCGGCGTTCGGTGGCCGGCGCGGTTATCTCACCCGGGTGCCGCTGGCCGGCAACTGGATGGCCGGCGGCCGGGTCCTCCCGGCGCCGCAGGGGGAGACCTTTATGAGTGCCTGGAAGCGGCGCGGGGGGCGCGGTCATGAGTGACGGGCGGGAACGGATACTCGGCGCGGTCCGCCGCGGCCTGGGCCGGCCGGCGCTGTCGGACAGCCGCAGGGCGGTGCTGGACCAGCGCATCCATGGGGGTGAGCAGAACCCGCTGCGCCCCGCGTTGCCGGCGCGGCCACTGGCCGAACTCTTTGCCGCGGGCGTTGAGAAGGTGGCCGGGGAGTGCCTGCGGATCGCCGACCGCGATCAGGCACCGGCGGCGCTCAAGACCTGGCTCGAGGCCCAGGGGGTGGCCGCGGAAGCGCGCATGGCGCCGGCGCTGGCCGGGTTGGACTGGGCTGGAGCCGGGCTCTCGGTCACCGAGGGCGCCAGTGCCGGCGACGACCTGGTAGGGGTCAGTGAGGCGGTACTGGCGGTGGCTGAGACCGGCACCGTGATCCTGCGCTCCGGGCCGGAGACGCCCACCACCCTGAATTTCCTGCCCGATTACCACGTGGTGCTGGTGGACGCCGATCGCCTGGTCGGGCATTTCGAGGACGCCTGGGTGGTGTTGCGCGAGCGCCTGGGCAACGACTGGCCGCGGGTCATCAACCTGATTACCGGGCCGTCGCGGACGGCCGATGTCGAGCAGACCATGCAGTTGGGGGCCCACGGGCCGCGCCGACTGCTCGTGTTGCTGGCCGGGGCGTAACCGGCCGGGGAGAGACAGGCAGTAAGCCTGCGAAAGCGGTGCTGGCCGTGGTGGAAGGCCGATGGATAGAGAAGCCGGAAAGGACCTTGCCAGCCCACTTCAATAATGATCCGGAGGAGGTGTTGGGCTCATGAATCTGGGAGTGCTCGTCTTTTTCGCCCTGTTGCCACTGGCGACGGTGGCGCTGTTTCTGGTGATCCTTCGATGGCCGGCGAAGCATGCCATGCCGTTGGCCTATGTGGTGGCCGTCCTGGTTGCCCTGTTCTTCTGGGGCACCGACCTGAACGTGGTGGCGGCTGCCTCGATCAACGGCATCGTGGTGGCGCTCAACATATTGTTCATTGTCTTCGGGGCGATTCTGCTGCTCTACACCCTGAAGGAGAGCGGCGCCATCGCGACGATACAGCAGGGCTTTCGCGACATCTCGCCGGACCGGCGGGTGCAGGCCATCATCGTCGCCTGGCTGTTCGGCTGCCTGATCGAGGGGGCCTCGGGTTTCGGCACGCCGGCGGCGATCGCGGCACCGCTGCTGGTGGCCCTGGGCTTCCCGGCCATGGCGGCGGTCATGTCGGCGCTGATCATCCAGTCCACCCCGGTCTCCTTCGGTGCGGTGGGCACCCCGATCCTGGTGGGGGTGAACGCCGGCCTGGCCGACCAGAGCGTTACCGAGCGGGTGATCGAGGCCTTGGGCACCACCCACGCCGAGATGGTGAATCAGATCGGCATGCAGGTGGCGCTGATCCACTCTCTGGTCGGTTTCCTGGTGCCGCTGATCATGGTGGGCATGCTCACCCGCTTCTTCGGTGCCAACCGCTCCTTCGTCGACGGCCTGCGCGCCTGGCCCTTTGCCCTGTTCGCGGGGGTGGCCTTCGTGGTGCCCTATTATGCGGTGGCGGCGCTGCTGGGGCCGGCCTTCCCGTCGCTGATCGGCGGGCTGATCGGGCTGGCCATTGTGGTACCGGCGGCCCGGAAGGGCTTCCTGATCCCCAAGGACACCTTCCACTTCGAGGAGCGCAGCAAGTGGGAACCGGAATGGATCAGCCGGCTGCAGGATGAGACCACGCCCGAACGGGCCGAGGGGTTCGCCCTGAGCCAGATGCAGGCCTGGGCCCCCTACGTGGTGGTGGCGGTGCTGCTGGTGCTCACCCGGACCATCGACCCGGTGGTGGACGCGCTGCAGTCGGTGCGCTTTGCCTGGGAGGATATCTTCGGCTCCGGCATCACCGCGGCCTCGACACCGCTCTACCTGCCCGGCTTCGTGCTGCTGGTGACCTCGGTGATCACCTACTTCCTGCACCAGATGTGGACCCACGGTAACTACCTCAACGCCTGGAAGACCGCGGGCCGGACCATCCTCGCCGCCGGGGTGGCGTTGATCTTCGCCGTGCCCATGGTGCAGGTGTTCATCAACTCCGCGCCGGACGGCCTGCAGACGGTGGAGGAGATCCGCATGGCGCTGCAGGACGGCGTGGGGCTGGGCGCTGCGGCCCAGGTGGCGAGCATGCCGGAGATGCTGGCCCAGGGGGTGGCCACCCTCACGGGCGGGTTGTGGCCCTTGTTCTCGCCGCTGATCGGTGGTCTGGGCGCCTTCCTGGCCGGGAGTAACACGGTGAGTAACCTGATGTTCTCCTTCTTCCAGATCTCCACAGCCGAGCAGATCGGCCTGACCGCCTCCGGCGCGACCTGGGTGGTGGCCCTGCAGGCGGTGGGCGGTGCCGGCGGCAACATGGTGACCGTGCACAACGTGGTGGCGGCCTCCGCCACGGTGGGTCTGATCGGCCGCGAGGGCGACATCATCCGCAAGACGTTGCTGCCCATGGTCTATTATGTGTTGGCGGCCGGCTTGATCGGCATGGCCATCATCGTCGGCGGTATGAACTTCTGGTACCTGCTGTGGATCGGTTGGGCGGCGCTGTGGCTGGGCTTTATGGCCCTCAACAAGGGGCGCCGACCCGCGTTGAGCTAAGCCGTTCTCCCCTCTCTTCCTGACCCTCGGAGGGGAGTTGGCAGGCCCGCGCCGTTCTGCCGAATGGTGCGGGTTTTTTTATGCCCGGGTTTGGTCTATGTTCGTGAACCGATTCCGGCGCCCGGCGCCGGCCATTACCCCAATCGATAACCCGGAATGCATCAGGAGATAACGTGATGAAGAAAAGGCTGCTTGCCCTGCCCTTGATGTGGGTGTTGCTGTTCGCCGGCACGCCGGTGCTGTTGTCCGGCTGTGCGGCGCTGGTGGCCGGCGGCGGGGCGGCGGGGGCCGTGGCCTATGTCCGCGGTGAGCTGCGCTCGGAGCTGGAGTGCGGCTACCGGCAGTGCCGGGACGCCACCGAGGCGGCCATCCGCCAACTGGAGCTGGCCGAGGTGGACCGGCGCACGGACGGCCTGACCGCCCGCTACGAGCTGGAGGACGCCGACGACAAGACGGTGCACATCCGGGTCCTGAAGAAGACCGACAACATCTCCGAGGTGCGGATCCGGGTCGGTCACTTCGGTGACGAGACCAAGTCCCGCCACATCCTGCGTGCCATCGAGGATAACCTCTGAGGCGCCCCTCGCGGAGACCGGGCCGCGGTGTGACCCGCGGCCCGGTCCACCGGTCACTCCATCAGTGAGCTGGACAGCGCCACGGTGTTGAAGCCGGCGTCCACGTGCAGCACCTCGCCGGTGATGCCGGAGGCCAGGTCGGAGCAGAGGAAGGCGGCGGCGTTGCCCACCTCTTCGGTGCTGACGTTGCGGCGCAACGGCGCGGCGTTGGCGTTGAACTGCAGCATCTTCTTGAAGTTGCCGATGCCGGAGGCAGCCAGGGTGCGGATGGGGCCGGCGGAGATGGCGTTGACCCGGGTGCCCTCCGGGCCCAGGTCGGCGGCCATGAAGCGGGCGCTGGCCTCCAGGCTGGCCTTGGCCGAGCCCATGACGTTGTAGTTGGGCATGGAGCGCTCCGCGCCCAGGTAGGAGAGGGTGAGCAGCGAGCCGTTACGGCCCTGCATCATCGGCCGGGCGGCGCGGGCCAGGGCGACGAAGCTGTAGGCGCTGATGTCGTGGGCGATGCGGTAGGCGTCGCGACTGGTATTCTCCACGAAGGAACCCTCCAGCGCCTCGCGGGGCGCAAAGCCCACCGCGTGCACCACGATGTCGAGTCCGTCCCAGCGCTCGCCGAGCTGCTGGAAGACGGCATCGATCTGCTCATCCTCGGCCACGTCCAGCGGCAGCACGATGTCGCTGTCCACCTTGGCCGCCAGGTCCTCGACCCGGCCCTTCAGCTTCTCGGTCTGGTAGGTGAAGGCCAGCTCGGCGCCCTGTTCACGCATGGCCTGGGCAATGCCCCAGGCGATAGAGCGGTTGCTGGCCACGCCCACGATGAGGGCGCGCTTGCCGTTGAGAAATCCCATCTTGTTATTGCCTCCTGAAAGCGGTGGTGCCCACGAGCGGGCGAAGTCGGCCGTGCCGCAAGGCCCCAATCCTACCATCCGCACCGCCGCGCTGTAGCCTGCTGGGCCGTTGTACGGCCCCACCCACCGGGCTACTCGGTTGTTAAACGTAATACGAATCGTTACCATTCGCATATCTCGTGATAGATGGATCCCCGTGGAGGCGCGCCATTGCTGCGGCGTCGGCCTCCTTGCTCTGGCCTAAGGAAATGAGGGCACCGATGTCCACCCAACCAGGCAGTATCCCGTCCCGCCGTGCTAAACCCCGCGACAACGCCTCCCGAAATGGCCGGCCCCGGTGGTCACTGGGGCCGGCGGAAAGGGGCCCGCGGCGGCTCGGGCTGTTGCTTGGGGCGGCCATGTTGGGGTTCGCGGGGATGGGGCAGGCTGGTGTTGACTTGGGGGCGGGTGGTGCTGACGGCCAGGCGGCCTACGGCCTGGCGCCGGTGGTTGTGACCGCGCCGACCCGCAGCGAACGGGCACGCCAGCGAAGCCCGGGTAGTGTGGAGGTCATCACCGCGGAACAGCTCCAGCGCAGTGGGGCGACCCTTCTCGATGAGGCCCTGCGCAGCCACTCGGGTATCTTCGTGAGCGCGGATGGGACGGGGCACTCGGTGCGCGGTGCGGCCCGGGAGGACACCGTGATCCTGATCGACGGTCGCCGGGTCCTCGGCGAGCCGAGCCGGCGCTATGAACTGAACCGCATCCCCACCCACCGCATCGAGCGTATCGAGATCGTCAAGGGGCCGGGCAGTGTGCTCTACGGCTCGGACGCCCTGGGCGGGGTGATCAACATCGTGACCCGGCGCCCCCGGCCGGGGCTGCAAGGCAGTGTGGCTGTGCAGGCTGGCGCCCGGGCCCGGGACGGCGAGGCGGCGCGCTATGACGTGGGGTTCAACCTGCTCGGCGGCAGTGCGGATACCCAGTTCACCCTTTTCGGGGAGGCCAGCCATCGGGATGGTTATCAACAGGAGGCGACCGCGCCGGTCCGTGTCGGCCCTGCCGGAAACCGCGTGGCGCCATCCAGCGACGAGGCACCGGGCTGGGTGAACCAGCTGGATCTGCCCGATGAGTACACCATCGATGAGTTCCGCCGCGACGAGGCGGATGTCCATACCCTCGGGGGCTCGCTGGAGCACTGGTTCAGCGACCGGTTCAGCGTCCGCCTGGACGCCAGCCACCTGTGGGAGGAGCGCCGCCGTGACTTCATCAATGCCGGCAGGACCAACACCGCCCTGGCGCATGACGACGGCTACCGCCCGGTCTTCAACGTCCCGGTGCGCTGGCTCGACGACAACCGGCGCTGGGAGGTGGCCGCCAGTGCCGACTGGCAGGCGACGGCGGGCCTGGCCCTCAATCACCGTATCCACTACAGCCGGTATGAGAAAGACCGCTCGGTGGCGGTCATCCCCTATCGGGACCTGGGGTTTGAGAGCCGGGAGGAGAGCGACTTCCAGGGTCGTGATGTGACGTTGATCGAGTTGACCAACGAGTTCCTGAGCACCTGGACACCGGTGGTCCGGCATACCGTGCAGGCGGGCTTCGAGCACCGGGATCTCGAGTACAGGGATAATGTGGAAGGCCAGGAGGACAGCTCACGCTGGCAGGCCGGGGTGTTTGCCCAGCACGAATGGCAGGCCACCGAGCGGCTGGACATCATCTATGGGGCGCGCTTTGACGATGCCTCGGTGGGGGGCGATAACACCTCGGTGGAGGGCGGGGTGGTGTACGCGCTGGCCCCGCAGGCGAGCCTGCGGGTGAACTACGCCCAGGGCTTCAAGTACCCGGACCTCAGAGCCCTGAGTGCCGATACCCGGACGCCGCGGGGTGATTGGATGCTCGGTGCTGATGTGATCCGCGAGGGCATCAAGGACGAGGCCCACGCCCTTGCCCCGGAACAGAGCGAGAACGTGGAACTCGGGGTCCGGGGCCACCTGGGGGACCCGGCAGCGCTCCGCCTGCGTTACGATTTCAGCGGCTTCTACACGGCGATCGAGGATCGCATCGCCCGGGTCCGGGAAACGGACGAGTACCGCACCTTCCGCAATATCGGCACCTCACGGACCCGCGGCCTGGAGGCCGCGCTGGAGACCGACTGGTCGCCGCGTCTGGGCACCGACCTGACCGCCACCTGGATCGAGGACGCCTCGTGGGGCCGGGTCAGCCAGGCGCACTACCGGCACCTGCCCAACGCCCCTGAACTCACCGCCATGGTCACGTTGCGCTGGCAGGCCACGCAGGCGCTGCATTTGCAGACCCGGGCCCGCTATGTCGGGGCCTATCACACCGCGGCGGACGACGATGAGCGGCAGGCGAGCCACACCCTGGTGGGCGTGAGCGCAAGCTACCGGCCTGCGGCCTGGCAGGGGGTGCGTCTCCATGCCGCCGTGGACAACCTCTTCAACGAGGATAATGACAGCTCTCTCTACGCCGACCCGGGGCGTTTTCTGCGCGCCGGGGCGACGTACCAATTCTGAGTGATAGGGCGGCCCGGTGCTGATCGGGCGGCCCGTTGATGCAGGAGGGGATCCCTTGTTATCCGGTAATGTGGCCGTACCCAGGGCTGTGCTGTTGGCGTGCACCTTTACGGTGGTGCTGGCGGGCGGCGTGATGAGCGGTGCCAGCAGCGCCGAATCCCGTATCGAGATCAAGATCCCGGAGGCCGATCGCGAACACTGCGCCCGCCGTATGCGCGAATACCTGGCGATGTCGAACGAGATCCTGGGGGCCACCCTGGAGGGCGATCACCAGGCGGTGGCCGATAAGGCGTTGCGCGTGGTGCCCCGCCGCTACCGGGCGTCGGCGGGTGGCCAGGCCGGCGGGAGCGGGGGGCGGCATGAGCGGATGCAGGCGAATATGCCGCAGGGCTATCAGGCGATGATGCACCACCTGCACGACGGCTTTAAGCGGATCGCGGACCTGGCCCGCGAGGAGGCGGAGCCGGTGCTGATCCAGCGCCAGCTGGTGCGCACCCAAAATACCTGCGTGGCCTGCCACGCGACGTACCGGTTTACCACGGCGGAGGAATGAGGGCGGCCCCGCCGGGCGGTGCCCAAGGAACCGTCAACAGGTCGGGTGGTCTGTTATACCATTGCCGGTGATTCCTGACGCCCCCCGGCGTGGCATGCAGACAGCAGCAAGGAGACGGCCTGTGCCCCAGCGTATCGTCCGGACCTTCGTCATGGCCCTGGGCCTGATCGGCCTGCCCGCGGCCGCCTTGGCCGGTGGTCACGCCATCGCGCTGCACGGCGAGCCCAAGTACGGTCCCGACTTCGAGCACTTCGACTACGTCAACCCCGACGCCCCCAAGGGCGGGGCGGTGCGCCTGTCCGCCCTGGGCACCTTCGACAGCCTGCACCCCTATATCCTCCGCGGGGTGCCGGCCCAGGGGCTGAGCCAGGTCTTCGACAGCCTGACCGAGAACAGTGCCGACGAGCCCTTTACCGAGTACGGGCTGATTGCCGAGACCATTGAGGTGGACCCGGAGGGCTACTGGGTGCGCTTTGACCTGCGGCCCGAGGCGCGCTTCCACGACGGCGAGCCCATCACCGTGGACGACGTCATCTGGACCTTCGAGACCCTGCGCGAGCACGGTCACCCCTCGCTGCGCAGCTACTACCGCGACGTGGAGCGGGTCGAGCGGACCGGCGAGCGCCAGGTGACCTTCCACTTCGCTGGCAATGAGAACGCCGAGCTGCCGCTGATCGTCGGGCAGATGCCGGTGCTGCCGGAGCACTGGTGGGCGGACCGCGAATTCGATCGCACCACCCTGGACAAGCCCCTGGGCAGCGGCCCCTACCGGGTGGCCGAGGTGCGCCAGGGCCGGCATATCGTCTACGAGCGGGTGGAGGACTACTGGGCCGCCGACCTGCCGGTGAACCGCGGGCGCCACAACTTCGACCGCATCCGTTACGACTACTACCGCGACGCCGATGTGGCGCTGGAGGCCTTCCGGGCCGGGGAGTATGACTTCCGTCCCGAGAACATCGCCCGCAACTGGGCCAATGCCTACGATTTCGCCGCGGTGCGCGAGGGCCGGGTGCAGCGCGAGGAGATCGCCCACGAGATCCCCACCGGGATGCAGGGCTTCTTCATTAACACCCGGCGTGACCGCTTCAGCGATCCGCGGGTGCGTGAGGCGTTGTCGCTGGCCTTCGATTTCGAGTGGACCAACCGCAACCTGTTCCACGATGGCTACACCCGTACCCGGTCCTACTTCTCCAATTCGGAACTGGCGTCCGACGGGCCGCCCTCGGCCGAGGAGCTGGAGATCCTCGAGCCCTACCGCGATCAGTTGCCGGAGGCGCTGTTCGAGTCCGCCTTCGAGCCGCCGAGCACCGAAGGGGATCGCGGCCTGCGCCGCAACCTGCGGCAAGCGGCGGCCCTGCTGCGGGAGGCCGGCTGGGTGGTCGAGGACGGCCGGCTGGTGCACGGCGAGACCGGTGAGCGCATGCGCTTCGAGGTGCTGCTGGATAACGCCAGCTTCGAGCGGGTAGCCCTGCCCTGGCGGCGCAACCTGGAGCGGTTGGGCATGGAGGTGAGTGTGCGTACCGTGGACACTTCCCAGTACCAGAGCCGCATGGATGAGTTCGACTTCGACATCACCGTGCAGTTGATCGGCCAGTCCCTGTCGCCCGGCAATGAGCAGCGCAACTACTGGAGCTGCGCCGCCGCCGAGACCCCGGGCAGCCGCAACTACGCCGGCATTTGCGACGAGGTGGTGGACGCGCTGATCGAGCGCATCATCCACGCCCCCGATCGCGACACCCTGGTGGCCGCCACCCGCGCCCTGGACCGGGTGCTGCTGCACGGCCACTATGTGGTGCCCCACTGGCACCTGCCGGCCTTCCGGTTGGCCTACTGGGACAAGTTCGACCGCCCGGAGACCAGCCCGAAATACGCCCTGGGCTTTGACACCTGGTGGTACGACGAAGAGCGCGCCGCCGAGCTTTGATTGATACTTGGCGCTGCAAATCGCAGGCCGGTGAAACACGGTGGCAGAGAATCATGAAGCCAGGGAGGGCCCATGAAAGTTCGGGACATTCTGCTGTGGCTACGGGAAGATGGGTGGTATCTCCACGCGACCCGAGGGAGTCATCGGCAATTCAAGCATCCGTCGAAACCCGGGCGGGTGACGGTTGCCGGAAAGCCCGGTGATGAGTTGGCACCGGGAACGGTCAACAGCATCTTTAAGCAGGCAGGTTGGAGGTAGGTGGCCGTGAAGTACGCGATTGTCATCGAAAAGGCGGGGCAGAACTATTCGGCCTATGTGCCCGATCTGCCAGGCTGTGTAGCGACCGGCGATAGCATTCCCGAGGCAGAGGCACTGATCCGTGAAGCGATTGAGTGGCATCTGGCCGGTCTGCGTGAGGACGGGGCGCCTATTCCCCAGCCCAGCAGTCACGTCGAATACGTGGACGTGGCCTGAGTGATGGGGACCACCACCTGACCCATGTGGGGGTATGTCGCCCGGCGCCTGCTGCTCATGATCCCGACCCTGCTTGGGATCATGGTCATCAACTTCGCCATCGTGCAGTTCGCCCCCGGCGGGCCCATCGAGCGGATCGCCGCCCAGGTGCAGGGCAGCATGGCGGATGCCACCGGTCGCTTTACCGGGGTGGATGCCCGCGAGGCGGGCGACGCCACCGGGATGGCCGACGAGGTCTCCCGTGGCGCCCGCGGCCTCCACCCGGAGTTCATCGCCGAGTTGGAGGCGCAGTTCGGCTTCGACCGGCCCGCCCACGAGCGCTTCCTGCAGATGACCTGGAACTACCTGCGGTTCGACTTCGGCGAGTCGTTCTACGCCGACCGGACCGTCATCGAGCTGATCCGCGATCGGCTGCCGGTCTCCATCTCCCTGGGCCTGTGGACCACCGTGCTGGTCTACCTCATCTCCATCCCCCTGGGCATCCGCAAGGCGGTGCGCGACGGCAGCCGCTTCGATCTCACCACCTCGGCGGTGGTCTTTGTCGGCTACGCCATCCCCAACTTCCTGTTTGCCATCCTGCTCATCGTGCTCTTCGCCGGCGGCTCCTGGCTGGATCTCTTCCCGCTGCGGGGGCTGGTCTCCGACAACTGGCACGATTTGAGCTGGCCCATGCGCATCCTCGACTACCTGCACCACATCACCCTGCCGGTGCTGGCCATGGTGATCAGCGGTTTCGCCGGGCTGACCATGCTCACCAAGAACAGCTTCCTGGAGGAGGTGAACAAGCAGTACGTGATGACCGCCCGTGCCAAGGGCTGCACCGAGCGCGGCGTGCTCTATGGCCACGTCTTCCGCAACGCCATGCTCATCGTTATTGCCGGCTTCCCGGCCGCCTTTATCGGCATCCTCTTTACCGGGGCGTTGCTGATTGAGGTGATCTTCTCCCTGGACGGGTTGGGGCTGCTGGGCTTCGAGGCGGTGGTGAACCGGGACTACCCGGTGGTCTTCGGCACCCTGTTCATCTTCACCCTGCTCGGGCTGGTGCTGAACCTCATCGGCGACCTGATGTACGTGGCCATCGACCCGCGGATCGACTTCGAGCGGAGGGCGGGCTGATGGCGGGCTGGCGTCCGAGCTTCCGACTCAGCCCGCTCAACCGGCGGCGCTGGCAGCAGTTCAAGGCCAATCGCCGCGGTTGGTGGTCGCTGTGGCTCTTCCTGGCGCTGTTCGGCCTGACCTTGGGCGCGGAGTTCATCGCCAACGACCGGCCGCTGGTGGTGCAGTACGACGGAGCCTATTACTTCCCGGTGTTCCGGGACTACCCGGAGACCGAGTTCGGCGGCGATTTCGCCACCGCCGCCGACTACCGGGACGAGTTTGTGGCGGAGCTGATCGAGGAGAAGGGCTGGATGCTCTGGCCGGTTATCCGCTACAGCTACGACACCATCAATTACGACCTGGAGCACGCCGCGCCGGCGCCCCCGTCGGCGGAGAACTGGCTGGGTACCGACGACCAGGCGCGGGACGTGACCGCCCGGCTGATCTACGGCTTTCGCATCTCGGTGTTATTCGGGCTGGCGCTCACCGTGGCCAGTTCCGTCATCGGGGTGCTGGCCGGGGCGGTGCAGGGCTACTTCGGCGGCTGGCTGGACCTGCTGGCCCAGCGCTTTATCGAGATCTGGAACGGCCTGCCGGTGCTCTATCTGCTGATCATCATGGCCAGCCTGGTACAGCCCAGCTTCTGGTGGTTGTTGTTTATCATGCTGCTCTTCTCCTGGACCACGTTGGTGGCGGTGGTGCGTGCCGAGTTCCTGAAGGTGCGCAACTTCGAGTACGTGAAGGCGGCCAAGGCGCTGGGGGTGCCCGACCGCACCATCATCCTGCGCCATGCGCTGCCCAACGCCATGGTGGCGACGTTGACCTTCGTGCCCTTCATCCTCTCCGGGGCGATCACCACGCTCACCGCCCTGGATTTCCTCGGCTTCGGGCTGCCGCCCGGTGCGCCCTCGCTGGGTGAGCTGTTGGCCCAGGCGAAGGCCAACCTGCACGCCCCCTGGCTGGGCATCACGGTGTTCGTCGTGCTCTCGGTGATGCTGACGCTGCTCATCTTTATCGGCGAGGCGGTGCGCGATGCCTTTGACCCGCGCAAGACCCTGGGCCAGGTGAATGCGGCGGGGGTGCGCGGATGAGTGCGTTGCTGGAGGTCCGGGACCTGCAAGTGAGTTTCCGCTCGGAAGGCCGGGAGATCCGCGCCGTGCGCGGTGTGAGCTGGCGGGTGGACGCCGGTGAGACCCTGGCCCTGGTGGGCGAGAGCGGCTCCGGCAAGTCGGTCTCGGCGCTCTCGGTGCTGGGGTTATTGCCCTATCCGCGCGCGTGGCACCCGGGGGGCAGCATCCGTTTCGAGGGTGAGGAGATCCTCGGCGCCCCCGATGCGGTGCTCCGTCACCTGCGCGGCGGGCCCATCGGGGTGATCTTTCAGGAGCCGCTCACCTCCCTGAACCCATTGCACCGGGTCGACCGCCAGATCGGCGAGACCCTGCGCATCCACCAGGGATTGACCGGTGCCCGGGCCCGGCGGCGCATCCTGGAGCTGTTGGATCTGGTGCAGCTGCCCGACCCGGTGCGCCAGATCCGCAGCTTCCCCCACGAACTCTCCGGCGGCCAGCGCCAGCGGGTGATGATCGCCATGGCCCTGGCCAACAACCCGAGGCTGCTGATCGCCGACGAGCCGACCACGGCGCTGGACGTGACCGTGCAGGCGGAGATCCTGCAGCTCATCCGCGACCTGCAGCGGCGCTTCAACATGGCGGTGCTGCTGATCAGTCACGACCTGAACGTGGTGCGCCACATGGCCGACCGCATCGCGGTCATGCGCGATGGTGAGCTGCTGGAGGCCGCCCCCGCCGAGACGCTCTTCCACAGCCCCGGCCACCCCTACACCCGTGAGCTGATCGAGGCCGAGCCCGCCGGCCGGCCGGTGCCGGTGCCCGGGGGGCAGGGGCCGGTGCTGACCGCCGACGCGGTCAAGGTGCACTTCCCGGTGCGCGGGGGCTTCCTGCGCCGGGTGCAGAGCTATGTGAAGGCGGTAGACGGCGTGGATCTGGCCCTGGCCCCGGGGCAGACCATCGGTGTGGTGGGGGAGAGCGGCTCCGGCAAGACCACCCTGGCCCAGGCGGTGTTGCGGCTGCTGGCGGCGCAGGGGCGGGTGGTGTTCGACGGCCGCGACATCTCGCGGCTGAAGCCCAAGGCGCTGCGGCCCCTGCGCAAGGGCATGCAGATGGTCTTCCAGGACCCCTACGGTAGCCTCAGCCCGCGGCTGTCGGTAGCGCAGATCGTCGCCGAGGGCCTGGAGGTGCATGCCCCGGGCATGGGAGAGGCGGAGCGCCACCGGCTGATCGGGCAGGCCCTGGCGGAGGTGGGGCTGCCGGAGGCGGTGATGAACCGCTACCCCCACGAGCTCTCCGGCGGCCAGCGCCAGCGGGTGGCGCTGGCCCGGGCGCTGGTGCTCAAGCCCAAGCTGATCGTGCTCGACGAGCCCACCTCGGCGTTGGATCGCTCGGTGCAGGCGCGCATGGTGGCGTTGCTGCGCGAGTTACAGGCGCGCCACCGGCTGGCCTATCTCTTCATCAGCCACGACCTGAAGGTGGTGCGGGCGCTCGCGCACCACATCATCGTCATGAAGGACGGCCAGGTGGTCGAGTCGGGCGACGCCGACCGGGTCTTCGAGCGCCCCGAGCACCCCTACACCCAACGCCTGCTGGCGGCGGCCCTGAGCCCGGCCTGAAAACCGGGCGTGCGCCCCCGCCCATCACCCGTCACCGCGAGCCCCCGCCCCCATCACCCGTCACTGCGAGCCCCCGAAGGGGGCGTGGCAGTCCATGCGGCGTCTGGATCGCCACGTCGCTGCGCTCCTCGCGATGACGGGGAGTGGTGCCGCCCCACCGTCACTGCGAGCCCCGTAGGGGCGTGGCAGTCCATGGCGGGGTGTGGATCGCCGTGTCGCTTCGCTCCTGGCGATGACGGGGGTGGGTGCCGCCTCCACCGTCACTGCGAGCCCCCGCAGGGGCGTGGCAGGCAGTCCAGGCGGGGTGTGGATCACCACGTCGCTGCGCTCCTCTTGAAGAACTGGACTGTGCCGGAAGCGGAAGGTTGCCCCCACCGTCACTGCGAGGAGGCGAAGCCGACGTGGCAGTCTACCCCTCGGGATCGCCACGGGCCTTCGGCCCTCGCGATGACGGGGGGAAAGCCTTCGGCCCTTGCCATGACGGGAGGTGGTGCCTCCCCGCCGCTTGCAGCCCTTCCCCTGGGTGCTTAAGATGGCCGGTTCACCCCCGGTCCGAGAGCGAGATGAGTGAACCCAACCCGGTAGGCACCAACTTCAGCCAGCGCATCAGCAAGCGGTTCCGTGGCTTCCTGCCCGTGGTGGTGGATGTGGAGACCGGCGGGCTCAATGCGGCGACGGATGCGCTGCTGCAGATCGCGGCCGTGGTGCTGCGCATGGACGAGAACGGGCGGCTCTACCCGGCCGCGACCCACACTTGCCATGTGAAGCCCTTCGAGGGCGCCAATATCGACCCCAAGGCCCTGGAACTGAACGGGATCGATCCGGACCACCCGCTGCGCATGGCCCTGCCGGAGGACGAGGCGCTGAAGAAGGTCTTCCGGCCGATCCGCCAGGAGGTGCGTCAGACCGGGTGCAACCGGGCCGTGCTCATCGGCCACAACAGCTTTTTTGACCTGGGGTTCCTGAACGCGGCGGTGCAGCGTTGCGGCATCAAGCGCAATCCCTTCCACCCCTTCACCAGTTTCGACACCGCGACCCTGGCCGGGCTGGCCTACGGTCAGACCGTGCTGGCCAAGGCCCTGGTGGCCTCGGGCGAGGAGTGGGACGGCAAGGCGGCCCACTCGGCGATCTACGATGCGGAGAAGACGGCGGACCTGTTCTGCGGCATCGTCAACCGCTGGGACGAGGCCATCGGCATCCCCGAGCCGTTCTGACGGTTGGCTGCATAACGGCATTTTCCGTCCTCACGAGCCCGGAAGCTTTTCGCACCGTCATCGCGAGCCTCACCCCCCCGGCTGCGCGGGCCCGAATCAAGGAAGAACGGCGTACCCCCGTTACCGCGAGGCCGTCCACCTCCTCCCCGTCATCGCGAGGGCCGAAGGCCCGTGGCCATCCAGAGGGGTAGACTGCCACGTCGCTTCGCTCCTCGCAGTGACGGGTGATGGGTTGGGGCTCGCAGTGACGGGTGATGGGTTGGGGCTCGCAGTGACGGGTGATAGGTCGGGGCTCGCGATGACGGTGGGGGTCACCACCCCGTCATTGCGAGGAGCGAAGCGACGTGGCAATCCACACGCGGCCTGGACTGCCGCGTCCCCTTCGGGGGCCCGCAGTGACGGGTGATGGGGGCGAGGGCTCGCAGTGGGAGTGGGGGCGGCGGGCCCTTCCCGCTCGATCAAGTGCTCCAACAGGCTTGCCGAGACGCCGGCACCGGCTTAACCTTGTCGGCTGTCATCATCACTCCCCACAACCCGGCCAGGTGAACATGTCCGTCTCGCGCAAGCTGTTGTCTCTCGTTGTTTTATTGCTTTCCCTTGCCCTGTTGGCGGGCTGCGGTACGGGTGGGGTGCAACCGCCCGAGCGTGAACAGCGCACCCCCTGGGATCACGAGTTCGAGCGCAAGGGCGTTTTGACCTGCGTCTTCTGGCCGGAGCAGTGTGAGGAGCAGGACGAGGCCGAGCGCGATGAGCGTCCGCTGCTGGACCGGCTGTTCGGCCGCGGTGGGCCCGATGACAGTGAGCGCGAGCAGGCCCTGGAGCAGCGGATCCAGCAGCTGGAGCGGTCGCTGCAGCAACAGGCGCTGGCCGCGGAGGGCACCGAGCGCGGGGTGCACCGGCCGGCACAGCGGCCGGAAGGGGCGCTGCTGCCCCACGTGGGGGTCATCATCCAGACGCCGGACGGCGGCCTGGAGACCCGCCTGGGCAATGCGCTGGCCGGGGTCTCCCGGGACTACCCACTGCTCTTCTCCGGCAGCGAGCTGGTGCGCTCCCAGATTGCTGACTACGGCTGCACGGCGGGGGAGGTTAGTGACTGCCTGGCCGGGCTGTCCCGGTATCCCGGACTGCGGATGCTCGCGCTGATCGAGGTCGAGCCACGGGGCGAGGATGCGGTACGCCTGCGCACCACCACCTTCGATGTCGGCCTGGACGCCGAGTACGCCGGTAGCGCGGTGGAACTGCCGGCCGTGGACGGTCAGGTGGCCCGCCCGGCGCTGGAGGCCTACGCCGACCGGGTACTCCTGGGCATGATGGACCGCATGGGCAACGCCCCCTGGTTCACCCGCAGCTTTGCCGAGGAGGAGGGCGTCTATTTCCTCGGCGCCGGCCAGGCCGCCGGTCTGAGCGAGGGCATGAGCCTGCAGGTGCGTGACGGCAGCCGGGTGATCCGCTCACCCAGCGGTCGCCCGGTGGCCTGGGTGCCCGGGGCGGTGAAGGGCGTGCTGGAGATCGAGACCCTGGTGGGGGAGAACCTGGCCCAGGCGCGTCTGGTCAGCGGCGAGGGACCGGACGAGGACGATCCGATCATCCCCGCCCGGTAATAGGGGCACGCGGGGCCGGGCGTTCGTCCGGTCCCGCCGTAACGCTAGCCGCGGCCCCGGGTCCGGGTCTTGCCCTGGCGGGCGTTCTTCTCCAGGAAAGCGTAGATGGTGCCGGCGATGTCCTTGCCGGTGGCCTTCTCGATGCCCTCCAGCCCGGGCGATGAGTTCACCTCCAGCACCAGCGAGCCATGGGCGGAGCGGATGAGGTCCACACCGGCCACGTTCAAGCCCATGATGCGGGCGGCACGCACCGCCATGCTGCGCTCCTCGGGGGTGATACGCACCGTGCTCGCCTGGCCGCCGCGGTGGATGTTCGAGCGGAACTCCCCTTCCTTGGCCTGTCGGCGCATGGAGGCCACCACCCGCTCGCCCACCACGAAGCAGCGGATGTCCGAGCCCCCGGCCTCCTTGATGTACTCCTGGGCCAGGAAGTGCACATTTAGCCCACGGAAGGCATCGATCAGGCTCTCCGCCGCCTGCTGGGTCTCGGCCAGCACCACCCCCTTGCCCTGGGTGCCCTCCAGCAGCTTGATGACCATGGGCGGGCCGCCCACCAGGTTGATCAGGTCCTCGGTGTCGTCAGGCGAGTAGCCGAAAGTGGTCATCGGCAGGCCGATCCCCTTGCGCGCCAGCAGTTGCGTGGAGCGCAGTTTGTCGCGGGAGCGGCTGATGGCCACCGACTCGTTGAGCGGGAAGGTGCCCATTATCTCGAACTGGCGCAACACGGCCGTGCCGTAGAAGGTGATGGAGGCCCCAATCCGGGGGATCACGCCGTCGAAGTTCTCCAGCGTCTCGCCCTTGTAATGGATCTCGGGCTTGTGGGGGCTGATGTTCATGTAACAGCGCAGTGGGTCCACCACCCGGACCTGGTGACCGCGCTCGCGCCCCGCCTCGACCAGACGCCGGGTGGAGTAGAGCCGGCTGTTGCGCGACAGGATCAGGATGTTCATCGCTTCGGGCATGCCTGCGGGCTCACTCATTTGCGGGATGTGGGGCTGCGTCGGGGGCCCGGGGTGTGCTGCTCGATACCGCCCAGATAGGAGCGGCTGGGGTCCACCAACAGGTGGCCGCGCATGGCGCGGCGGCCGATGAGCATGCGAAAGCCCATGCTGTCCCGGTTGGTCAGCGTCAGTTCGATATTCCAGCGCTGATCGCCGATTTGCAAGGGGGTGCGGATCACCAGGCGCCGCTCCCGGTGGCCGGTGGAGCTGGTGACCACCCGCTCGTCCAGCAGGTCGGCCACGCAGTCCCGGGTGGTGTGGGCGTCCCGCTGGATCGGGTGCACCTGGAACACCACCCGATCCCGCCCGCCCTCACGGAAGCGGTGCAGGTGGATGGCGTGCAGCGCGGAGGTGGCCGCGCCGGTGTCCACCTTGGCCTTGATGCGGTCGATGCCCAGGGCGGGCAGGGCGATCCACTCCCGCCAGCCGACCCAGAGACGTTTGGCTGCCTTTCCGGTCATTGCGCGCCCCCCAATGCCCGGTTTGGCCGTGGGCGGACGGCTCCATCCGCTCAGCGGGGGAGCTGCAGGTCGGCCCACAGGCGCTCCACCGGGCGCGCCTGGTTCATGCTGTAAAAATGCAGCCCCGGGGCGCCGCCGTCCAGTAGCCGCTGGCAGAGATCCCGCACCACCTCATGGCCCAGGGCCTGGATGGCGGCCTTGTCGTCGCCATAGGCCTCCAGCCGCTTGCGCAGCCAGCGCGGGATCTCGGCGCCGCAGGCGTCGGAGAAGCGGGCCAGCTGGGTGAAGTTGATGATGGGCATGATGCCCGGGACGATGGGGAGGGTCACGCCCCGTTTCTCCGCTTGGCCGACGAAGTGAAAGTAGGCGTCGGCGTTGAAGAAGTACTGGGTGATGGCGGCGTCGGCCCCGGCCTCGACCTTGCGGGCGAAGTTGTCCATGTCGGCCTCGGCGTCGCGGGCCTGCGGGTGGAACTCCGGGTAGCAGGCCACCTCGATGTGGAAGTGGTCGCCGGTCTCCGCGCGGATGAAGGCCACCAGTTCGTTGGCGTAGCGGAACTCGCCTACGTCGCGGGTGCCGGAGGGCATGTCGCCGCGCAGGGCGACGATGCGGCGGATGCCCTGTTCCCGATAGCCGTGCAGCAGCTCGCGGATGCTCTCCCGGGTGGAGCCGATGCAGGAGATGTGCGGCGCGGCCTCCAGGCCGCTGCGCTGGATCTCGGTGACCGTCTCGTAGGTGCGGTCGCGGGTGGAGCCGCCGGCGCCGAAGGTCACCGAGAAGTAGGCCGGGTTCAGGCGCGCGAGGCGCTCACGGGTGGTACGTAGCTTCTCCACCCCCTGCTCGGTGCGCGGGGGGAAGAACTCGCAGCTGTAGACCGGGGGGTGTTGTTTCTGGGATTCCATCGTCTGAGATTGTTCCATGCTGAGGGCTGTTTTCAAACGGGGGCGCCGCCACCGTCATCCCGAGGGCCGAATGTTTTCCTTCGTCATCCCGAAGGCGAAGGCTTCCTCCCGTCATCGCGAGGGCCGCAGGCCCGTGGCGATCCAGGGCGGTAGACTGCCGCGTCGGCTTCGCCTCCTCGCAGTGACGGTGGGGGCGCCACCCCCGTCATCGCGAGGGCCGCAGGCCCGTGGCGATCCAGGGCGGTAGACTGCCGCGTCGGCTTCGCCTCCTCGCAGTGACGGTGGGGCGCCACCCCCGTCATCGCGAGGGCCGCAGGCCCGTGGCGATCCAGGGCGGTGGACTGCCGCGTCGGCTTCGCCTCCTCGCAGTGACGGTGGGGCGCCACCCCCGTCATCGCGAGGGCCGCAGGCCCGTGGCGATCCAGGGCGGTGGACTGCCGCGTCGGCTTCGCCTCCTCGCAGTGACGGTGGGGGCGCCACCCCCGTCATCGCGAGGGCCGCAGGCCCGTGGCGATCCAGGGCGGTAGACTGCCGCGTCGGCTTCGCCTCCTCGCAGTGACGGTGGGGCGCCACCCCCGTCATCGCGAGGGCCGCAGGCCCGTGGCGATCCAGGGCGGTGGACTGCCGCGTCGGCTTCGCCTCCTCGCAGTGACGGTGGGGGCGCCACCCCCGTCATCGCGAGGGCCGCAGGCCCGTGGCGATCCAGGGCGGTAGACTGCCGCGTCGGCTTCGCCTCCTCGCAGTGACGGTGGGGCGCCACCCCCGTCATCGCGAGGGCCGCAGGCCCGTGGCGATCCAGGGCGGTAGACTGCCACGTCGGCTTCGCCTCCTCGCAGTGACGGTCCCCCGTCAGTACCGGTAGTGTTCCGGCTTGTAAGGCCCCTCCACCGGCACGCCGATGTATTCCGCCTGTTCCGGGGTCAGCGCTGTCAGTTGTGCGCCGATCTTCTGCAGGTGGAGCTGCGCGACCTTCTCGTCCAGGTGCTTGGGCAGCACGTAGACCTGCTTGTCGTACTTCTCCCCGTGGGCGAACAGCTCGATTTGGGCCAACACCTGGTTGGTGAAGGAGTTGGACATCACGAAGCTCGGGTGCCCGGTGGCGCAGCCCAGGTTCACCAGCCGGCCCTCGGCCAGCAGGATGATCTTGTTGCCGCTGGGCAGGGTGATGTGGTCCACCTGCGGCTTGATGTTGTCCCACTCGCAGTCGCGCAGGCTGGCCACGTCAATCTCGTTGTCGAAGTGGCCGATGTTGCAGACGATGGCGTTGTGCTTCATCGCCCTCAGGTGTTCGCCGGTGATCACGTGGTAGTTGCCGGTGGCGGTGACGAAGATGTCCGCCTTGTCAGCGGCCTCGTCCATGGTGACCACCCGGTAGCCCTCCATGGCCGCCTGCAGGGCACAGATGGGGTCGATCTCGGTGATCCAGACGGTGGCGCCCTGGCCGCGGAGGCTCTGGGCGCAGCCCTTGCCCACGTCGCCGTAGCCCGCCACCACGCAGATCTTGCCGGCGATCATCACGTCGGTGGCCCGCTTGATGCCGTCCAGCAGCGATTCGCGGCAGCCGTAGAGGTTGTCGAACTTGGACTTGGTGACCGAGTCGTTCACGTTGATGGCGGGGAAGGGCAGGGTGCCCTCGTTGGCCATGCGCACCAGGCGGTTGACGCCGGTGGTGGTCTCCTCGGTGACCCCCTGGATGGCGGCCAGCCGCTCGCTGTACCAACCAGGCTGGCTCTCCAGGCGGTTGCGGATGGCGACGAACAGGGCCTTTTCCTCGTCGCTGCCCGGGTTGTCCAGCACAGAGGCGTCCTGCTCGGCTTTGGCGCCCAGGTTGAGCAGCAGGGTGGCATCGCCGCCGTCGTCGAGGATCATGTTGGCCGGCTCGCCCTCGAACTCGAAGATCCGGTGGCAGTAGTCCCAGTACTCATCCAGGGTCTCGCCCTTGTAGGCGAACACCGGGATGCCCTGGGCGGCGATGGCCGCGGCGGCGTGATCCTGGGTGGAGTAGATGTTGCAGGACGCCCAGCGCACCTCGGCCCCCAGCTCGATCAGCGCCTCAATGAGCACGGCGGTCTGGATGGTCATGTGCAGGCTCCCGGCGATGCGGGCGCCCTTGAGCGGCTGCTCGTTGCGGTATTCCTCGCGCACCGCCATCAGGCCGGGCATCTCTGTCTCGGCGATGGCGATTTCCTTACGGCCCCAGTCAGCGAGGCCGATGTCGCGCACGATGTAGTCGTTGGCGTTGGTATCCACGACAGCATTCATGGTGCAGACTCCGATTTCGCTGAGCGCCGTTGGAACGATGGGGCGCCATCCCCGAGCCTGGCAGGGCCGGCGGCCCTGTTGCAGCGCTCCTCGGGGCGGCGCCGGGTGCTCTGCCCGCTACAGGCCGGCCGCGTCGCGGATCTCCTCGGCGCGGTCGATGCGCTCCCAGGGGAAGCCCTCGTCCTCGCGGCCAAAGTGGCCGTAGGCGGCCGTGGCGGTGTAGATCGGGCGGATCAGGTCGAGCATCTTCAGGATGCCGTAGGGGCGCAGGTCGAAGTGCTCGCGCACGATGCGGGTCAGCTTCTCGCTGTCCACGCGGCCGGTGCCGAAGGTCTCCACGCTGATGGAGGTGGGTTCGGCCACGCCGATGGCGTAGGAGACCTGGATCTCACAGCGCTCGGCGAGCCCTGCGGCGACGATGTTCTTGGCCACGTAGCGGCAGGCGTAGGCGGCGGAGCGGTCCACCTTGGACGGGTCCTTGCCCGAGAAGCAGCCGCCGCCGTGGCGGGCCATGCCGCCGTAGGTGTCGACAATGATCTTGCGTCCGGTCAGGCCGCAGTCGCCCACCGGGCCACCGATCACGAAGCGACCGGTGGGGTTCACCAGGTAGCGGGTCTCGCCGGTGATCCACTGCTCGGGCAATACCGGCTTGATGATCTCCTCGATCACCGCCTCGTGCACCTGGGCTTGGGTGAGGTCGGGGGCGTGCTGGGTGGAGAGCACCACCGTGTCCACCGCCACCGGGCGGCCGTCCACGTAGCGCAGGGTGACCTGGCTCTTGGCATCCGGACGCAGCCAGGGCAGCTGGCCGTTACAGCGCACCTCCGCTTGGCGCTGTACCAGCCGGTGGGCGTAGGTGATCGGGGCGGGCATCAGCACATCGGTCTCGTTGCTGGCGTAGCCGAACATCAGCCCCTGGTCGCCGGCACCCTGTTCCTCCGGATGGTCGCGGTCGACCCCCTGGGCGATGTCCACCGACTGCTTGCCGAGGATGTTGATGACCCCGCAGGTCTCGCCATCGAAGCCCATCTCGTGGTGTTTGTAGCCGATGCGCTTGACCGTCTCCCGGGCCACGGCCTCGTAGTCGATGTTGGCCGAGGTGGTCACCTCGCCGCCCAGGATGATGATTCCGGTCTTGATCATCGTCTCGCAGGCGATCCGGCCCCTGGGGTCTTCGGCGAGGATGGCATCGAGCACGGCGTCGGAGATCTGGTCCGCCATCTTGTCCGGATGGCCCTCGGAAACCGACTCTGACGTGAACAGGTATTCGCTCACCCCAAGCTCCTCTGTGTTGTGGTTGTCTCGCGCCCGGTTGCGTGGCCGCGACGGGTGTTTGCGGTGCCGTTTTCGACGAACTGCCGATTGTAGCGGTCTCACCCGGTGAGTGCGAGGCCCGCCAACTTGCCGGCGACCCGGCTCTACAGGACAATAAGCGCCCTTGATCTATATGCAACCCCGGGGGAACCGTAATGCCCACACGCCGAGATCTGGCCAATGCCATCCGAGCCCTGTCCATGGACGCGGTGCAGCGCGCCCATTCCGGTCACCCGGGCGCGCCCATGGGCATGGCGGATATTGCCGAAGTGCTGTGGAACGACTATCTGCGCCACAACCCGGCCAACCCCCACTGGTGGGACCGGGACCGGTTTGTGCTCTCCAACGGTCACGGCTCGATGCTGCTTTACAGCCTGCTGCACCTGTCGGGCTATGAGCTGGGCATTGACGATCTGAAGGCCTTCCGCCAACTGCACTCCAGGACCCCCGGTCACCCGGAGTACGGCTACACCGCGGGGGTGGAGACCACCACCGGGCCGCTGGGCCAGGGGCTGGCCAACGCGGTGGGGCTGGCGCTGGCCGAGCGCACCCTGGCCGCGCAGTTCAACCGCCCGGGCCACGAGCTGGTGGATCACTGGACCTACTGCTTCCTGGGCGATGGCTGTCTGATGGAGGGGGTGAGTCACGAGGCCTGCTCGCTGGCCGGCACATGGAAGCTGGGCAAGCTGATCGGTTTTTACGACGACAACGGCATCTCCATTGACGGCAAGGTGGAGGGCTGGTTCACCGACGATACGCCGGGCCGGTTTGAGGCTTACGGCTGGCATGTGGTGCGCGAGGTGGACGGGCACGATTCGGAGGCGATCAAGCGCGCCATTGATGAGGCGCGTGCGGTGACCGACCGGCCGAGCCTGATCTGCTGCAAGACGGTGATCGGCTTTGGCGCGCCCAACGTCTGCGGCACCCACGGGGTGCACGGTGCGCCGCTGGGCGATGAGGAGATCCAGGCCACGCGCGAGTTCCTGAAGTGGGAGCACGGGCCGTTTGAGATCCCGCGCGAGATCTACAGCGGGTGGGATGCGCGGGCGCGCGGCAAGCAGTTGGAGGCGGCCTGGCACGAGCGGCTGGCCGCTTACCGCAAGGCGCACCCGGAGATGGCGGCGGAGTTTGAGCGGCGGATGAAGGGCGCGCTGCCCGAGCGGTTTGCCCAGCACGCCGAGGAGGCGCTGGCCGAGGCGGTGGACGAGTCGGCCAAGGTGGCCACGCGCAAGGCCTCGGAGCAGGCGCTCAACCGGCTGGGGCCGTACCTGCCGGAGCTGCTCGGCGGCTCGGCGGACCTGTCCGGCTCCAACAACACCAAGTGGGAAGACTGCGCGGTGATCGGCGGGGCGAAGGCCGACGCCGATGGCAATTACCTCCACTACGGGGTGCGTGAGTTCGGCATGAGCGCCATTGCCAACGGGCTGGCGCTGCACGGCGGGTTCATCCCCTACACCGGCACCTTTCTGGTGTTCTCCGATTACGCGCGCAACGCCATCCGCATGGCGGCGCTGATGGGCATACAGCAGATCTTTGTCCACACCCACGACTCTATCGGTCTGGGCGAGGATGGCCCGACCCACCAGCCGGTGGAGCATCTGGGGAGTCTGCGCATGATCCCGGGGCTGGATGTCTGGCGCCCGTGCGATGCCATTGAGACCCAGGCGGCGTGGCAGGCGGCGCTGGAGCGCCGTGACGGGCCGAGTCTGCTGGCGCTCTCGCGCCAGGGGTTGGTGGCGCAGCAGCGCACCGACGAGCAGGTGGCGTTGATTCGGCGCGGCGGTTATGTGCTGGCCGAGCCCAAGCAGGGTGAGGCGGAGCTGATCCTGATGGCCACCGGCAGTGAGGTGGCGATCATGGTGGAGGCGGCCGAGCGGCTGGCCGACCGGGGCCGGCGGGTGCGGGTGGTGTCCATGCCCTGTCTGGAGGTGTTCCAGTCGCAGCCGGCCGACTACCGCGAGGCGGTGCTGCCGGCGGGGGTGCCGGTGATCGCCATGGAGGCGGCCCACCCGATGCCCTGGCAGGCGCTGCTGGGCGACCGCGGCCGGGTGATCGGCATCGACACCTTCGGCGAGTCGGCACCGGGGCCGGCACTCTACGAGCATTTCGGCATCAACGTCGACGCGGTGGTCAAGGCCAGCACCACGGTGATCTGAGCGCAGCCCAGTCTCCAACGGTTACGGCGAGCGAGGGCCCGCCCCGTCACTGCGAGGAGGCGAAGCCGACGTGGCAGTCTACCCCTCTGGATCGCCACGGGCCTTCGGCCCTCGCGATGACGGGGGGAGGGGGCGCCAAGGGGCCTGCGGCGGTGGTCGGCGGGCAATCATTCGGGTTGAACGAGGGATACTATGGCCATCAAGGTGGCGATCAACGGCTACGGCCGGATTGGGCGGGGCGTTCTGCGGGCGCTCTATGAGTCGGGGCGCAGCGATGAGCTGCGTATCGTGGCGGTCAACGACCTGTGCGAACTGCGCACGGCCGCCCATCTGACCCGCCACGACACCACGCACGGGCGGTTCCCGGGCGATGTGCAGACCGGGGAGGGCGAGCTGGTGGTCAACGGCGACCGCATCCGCTACACCTCGGAACGTGACCCGGATCGCCTGCCCTGGGAGGCGCTGGGGGTGGACCTGGTCATGGAGTGCACCGGCCGCTTTGCCAGCCGCGAGCAGGCAGAGCGCCACCTGCGGGCCGGTGCCCGCAAGGTGCTGATCTCCGCGCCGGGCGGGCCGGAGGTGGACGCCACCGTCTGTTACGGGGTCAATCACGATATCCTGCGGGCCGAACACACGGTGGTCTCCAACGCCTCCTGCACCACCAACTGCCTGGCGCCCATCGTGCAGCCGCTGCACCGGGCGCTGGGCATCGAGCAGGGGCTGCTGACCACCATCCACGCCTACACCAACGACCAAGTGCTCACCGATTCACCCCATGCCGATTTGCGCCGGGCCCGTTCGGCCACCCTGAGCCAGGTCCCCACCAAGACCGGGGCCACCCGGGCACTGGGGCTGGTGCTGCCGGAGATGGCCGGGCGGCTGGATGGCTACGCCATGCGCGTGCCCACGCTGAATGTCTCGCTGGTGGATCTGACCTTCGACGCCGGGCGGGCGACCTCGGTGGAGGAGGTGCACGAGATCATCCGCGCCGCCGCGGCCGGGCCCATGGCCGGGGTCCTGGCGGTGAACGACGACCCGCTGGTCTCCATCGACTTCAACCACCACCCGGCCTCGGCGGTGTTCGATGCCACCCTCACCAAGGTGAAGGGACGGCTGGTGAAGATCTGCGCCTGGTACGACAATGAGTGGGGGTTCGCCAACCGCATGCTGGACACGGCCGTGGCCATGATGCGGGCGGCCGGCTGAACGCCCCGAGCACCATCGAACCCGGGAGGACATCATGCGTATCGCCACCGTGCAACACGAAGGGCGTTCCCTCGCGGTCGCCGTCAGCGAGGATGGGCGTCAGGTCACGCCGCTGGCCGGTCACGACAGCGTGCAGGCCCTGCTGGAATCCGGCGAGGCCCCCCGTGAGGCCGATGCCGCGCCGATTCCCGCCGACCGGGTCACCTTCCTGGCCCCCCTCCCGGTGCCCCGGCGCAATGTCATGTGTCTGGGGCTCAATTACGCCGACCACGCGCAGGAGTCCATGGCCGCAAAGGGCCGGGACTGGAAGCTGCCGGAGGCGCCGGTGGTGTTCACCAAGGCCACCACCTCGGTGACCGGGCCCTACGCCGATGTGCGGGTGGACCCGCGGGTCACCGAACAGCTGGACTGGGAGGTGGAACTCGGGGTGGTGATCGGCCGCGGCGGGCGGCATATCCCGCAGGCGCGGGCGCTGGAGCATGTCTTCGGCTATACGGTGGTCAACGACCTGTCGGCCCGTGACCTGCAGTTCCGGCACAAGCAGTTTTTCCTGGGCAAGTCCATGGATGGCAGTTGCCCCATGGGCCCCTGGATCACCACCGCCGATGCGGTGCCGGACCCGCAGGCACTGCGTCTGACCTGCCGCGTCAACGGCGATCTCAAGCAGGACGGTGACACCCGGCAGATGGTGTTCTCCATCGCCGAGACCATCGCGACGCTCTCCAGCGTCATGACCCTGCAGCCCGGAGACATGATCGCCACCGGCACCCCGGCCGGCGTCGGATTCGCCCGCACGCCGCCGGAGTACCTGCAGCCGGGGGATGTCGTGGAGTGCGAGATCGAGGGGCTGGGCGCGCTGCGCAACCGCATGGTCGGCCCCTGAGCAGCGGCCGCCCCAGCCCCACCGTCACGGCGGAAAGCGCCACCCCCACCGTCACTGCGAGCGGGGACCCACCCCCACTGTCACTGCGAGCGGGGACCCGCCCCCACTGTCACTGCGAGGAGGCGAAGCCGACGTGGCAGTCTACCGCCCTGGATCGCCACGGGCCTTCGGCCCTCGCGATGACGGGGGGAAAGCCTTCGGCCCTCGCGATGACGGGGGAGGGGGCGCTCGTCGCGATGACGGGCTTGGGGCTCCGGTGCCTTGTGATGGCGGGGAGTCGGCCTGGGGGTGTCTAGCCCGAGCGCCAGAGCTGGATCATGAGGTAGACGCCGAAGCCGGCGAACAGCAGGCCGGCGGGGATGCCGTAGATGACCCCGGCGTTGGGGTCGGCCCAGGCGCTGTAGAGCAGCCCCAGGCCGAAGAGGATGAGCAAGCCGGGCAGCAGGATGGCGAAGGCTTTCTGTCCCACGGAACCTCCTGAGGGTTGGGGGGCTTCAGCCCAGCAGCCGGCGCTGGGCTTCGCGGTATTTCTCGGCGGTGCGGCGCAGAATCTCCTCCGGCAGACGCGGCCCCGGTGGGGTCTTGTCCCAGTCCAAAGTTTCCAGGTAATCGCGCACGAACTGCTTGTCGAAGCTGGGCGGTGAGCTGCCCGGGCGGTACTGGTCCGCCGGCCAGAAGCGGGAAGAGTCCGGCGTCAGGGCCTCGTCGATCAGCAGCAGGTTGTCGTCCTCATCCACCCCGAACTCGAACTTGGTATCGGCGATGATGATGCCGCGCTCGCGGGCGTAAGCCGCCGCCTCGCTGTAGAGCCGCAGGGTCACCTCGCGGATGCGCTCGGCCAGCGGCGCACCGATGGCCTTCACCACCGCGTCGAAGCGTACGTTTTCGTCGTGCCCGCCCACCGCGGCCTTGGTGGAGGGGGTGAAGATCGGCTCGGGCAGCGCGTCGGCCTGGCGTAGCCCCGGCGGCAGCGGGATGCCGCAGACCTGACCGGTGGCCTGATAGTCCTTCCAGCCGGAGCCGATGATGTAGCCGCGGGCGATGGCCTCCACAGGCAGCGGCCGGACCCGCCGGACCACCACCGCGCGGCCGGCCACCCGCGCCTGTTCGGCCGGATCGGGGATGACCTCTTCCGGGCGGTCGTCGAGCAGGTGGTTGGCGATGATGTGACGGGTGTGCTCGAACCAGAAGTTGGAGACCGACGTCAGCACCTGGCCCTTGCCCGGGATGGGGTCGGGCAGGATGACGTCAAAGGCGGACAGGCGGTCGGTGGTGACGATCAGCATGCGCCGGTCGTCCACCGCGTAGATGTCCCGTACCTTGCCCTGGTGCAGACACTCCAGGGACTTGAGATTGGCCTCGTAGAGGGCCTCTGGCGTTTCGGCCATGAGGGGGTGCTCCCGCATTCCGGTGGTTTGGGCCGGATGGTACAACAGATGGGCGCCCGGTGCCGCGTCCGGCGCCCATCCGCCGCACCGTCCGCGGCTCAGCCCTTGATGGCCTGGAAGGCGGACAGGGCCTGTTCCCGGCCCAGCCGCAGGTCGATCAGCGGGCACGGGTAGTCGGACCCCAGGGTGACCCCGGCCCGGCGCAGCACCGCCTCGGGCGCCGTCCAGGGGGCGTGAATGTATTTGTCGGGGAGGTTGGCCAGGGCCGGCAGCCAGCGGCGCACGTAGCGCCCCTGGGGGTCGAAGCGCTCACCCTGGCGCACCGGGTTGAAGATCCGGAAGTAGGGCGCGGCGTCGGCCCCGCAGCCGGCCACCCACTGCCAGCCCATGGCGTTGCTGGCCGCATCCCAGTCCACCAGGGTGTCCCGGAACCAGCGCTCGCCCCGCTGCCAGGGCAGTCGCAGGTGCTTGACCAGGAACGAGCCGGTCACCATGCGCACCCGGTTGTGCATCCAGCCCGTTTGCCAGAGTTCGTGCATGCCGGCGTCCACCAGCGGAATGCCGGTGCGGCCGGCCTGCCAGGCGTGCAGCCATCCATCGCCGGGGTCGGGGCGCCAAGGGAAAGCGCCGAAGCGGTCATCCACCGGGGCGTCCCCCAGATCCGGGTGGGACCAGAGCAGGTGGTGGGCGAACTCGCGCCAGCCCAGCTCGGAGAGGAAGGTCTCGCAGGCATCCTCGGGCACCCCGGCCTCGCGTGCCGCCATTACCTGCCACCAGACCTGGCGCGGCGAGAGCTCGCCGAAGTGCAGCGCCGGTGACAGGCCGGAGGTGCCGGGCTCGGCGGGTCGGTCCCGGTCCTGGGCATAGCGCGCCAGCCGGTCGGCGGCGAAGGCCTCCAGCCGGGCCAGCGCGGCCGACTCGCCGGCCTGCCAGGTGTTGCGCAGCCCGGTGTCCCAGGGGGTGCGGGGCAGCAGCCCCAGCGCCGCCAGGTCGAGGCCCTCCACCGCCGGCACCGGACGGTCGCGCAGGTCGGGGGCGGGCAGGGGTGCCGCCGGCGGCGGCTGGCGGCGGCAGGCGCGCCAGAAGGGGGTGAAGGCCCGGTAGGGCCGGTCGGCCTGATTACGCACGGCCCAGGGTTCGTGCAGCAGGGCGGTCGGGAAGCTGCGGCAGTCGAGGCCCTCCGTGCGCAGCGCCTGTTTCACCGTCCGATCGCGGGCCACGGCATCGGGCTCGTAAAGCCGGTTCCAGTAGACTGCGCCGGCGCCCGTGGCGCGGATCAGCGCCCGCAGGGTCGCCAGGGCCGGGCCGCGGCGCAGCACCAGTGGGATGCCCGCCTGGGCCAGGGCCGGGCCCAGGGCCTTGAGGCTGTGGTGCAGGTACCAGTGGCTGGCGGCTCCGGGCGGGTACTGCGGGGTCTCCTCCGGCGCGTGGAGATAGACCGCGATCACCGGCCCGCCCCGCCGGGCGGCCTGGTCGAGGGCCGGGTTGTCGGTCAGGCGCAGGTCGCGTCGCAGCCAGACCAGGGTGGCATCGCCCATGGGTGTTGTTGCCCCGCTCAGTCGGTGGGGGTGAGCAGAGCCCGGTCCAGGGTCTGGAGCGCCCGGCTGATGTCCGCGGGCAGGGCCTGGATCGGGGCTACCGCCGCCTCCGCGGCACCGGGGCCGGAGAGGAAGAGGCGGTGGGCGGGGGTGTCGGGCAGTCGGCTCAGCACCGCCTGCAGGCTGCCCCGGTCGGCGCGACAGTCGCCGTACAGGAGGGTCGCGGCCAGGTCCTCGCGCCGGGCCGCCCCGGTGACCACCTCCAGCGGTAGCGGCCGGCCGGTGTAGACCACCCGGTAGCCGTGTTCGACCGCGCACAGGGCAAAGAACAGTGTGGGGATCTCGCAAATCTCGCCGGGGAGGCAGGCACTGAGCACCCGCGGGCCGCGGGCCCGCGCGAGCTGGTGGTGGAAGCGGGCGCCGAGCCGGTGGCGCAGGTAGGCCTCGAGAAAGTGGGCCTGAAGCTGGCGCTCACCCCCGGCGGCCGCCCCCGCCCGATAGTCGTCCAGCAGGGGCAGCAGCAACTCCCGGCCCACCAGCTCCAACGGGTAGAGGGACAGGGCCTCGTTGTAGGCGCGGTCCAGGCTCAGGGCGTCGAGTGCGGTGATGCCCTGGCGGAGTTGATCCCGGTACTGCGTCCAGGGGGTCTCGCCGGAGGGGGCGGCTGTCGCCCCTGCCGGGGCGTTCAGCCCGGCCTCACGGTCCAGCACCTCGCGGGTGCGGCTGATGGGGATGCCTTGCTCCAGCAGTTCCAGGATGCGTTTGATGCGGGCAATGTCCGCCTCGGTGTAGAGCCGGTGGCCCTTGGGGGTGCGCTGGGGCCGGATCAGCCCGTACCGGCGCTCCCAGGCGCGCAGGGTCACGGGGTTGACCCCGGTGAGGGCCGTGGCGGTGCGGATGGGGTATAGACCGTCTACCGTCAGCATGGTGTCTCGGCGATCAAACGCGGTTGCGGTGGGGAGGGAGAGACCTGCATGACCAGTCGCTGCAGGTCAATGTGCCCGGACCGGAAGCCTGCCTCGCAGTATGCCAGATAATAGTGCCACATACGGCGGAAACGGAGGTCGAAGCCCAATGCCTCCAGGGCGGGTGTCGCCGCCTGGAAGCGGGCGTCCCAGTCGGCCAGGGTGCGCGCGTAGTGGGTGCCACTCGCGGCCATGGTGGCCACTTCCAGCCCCGCCGCCCGGGCGTGGCTTCGCAGGTGGCTGCGGCTGGGCAGCATGCCGCCGGGGAAGATGTAGCGCTGGATGAAATCCGGGTGGGCGCGGTAGCTCTCGAAGGCGTCCTCGCGGATGGTGATGATCTGCGCCAGCGCCCGCCCCCCCGGCCGTAGGCAGCGGTGCACCGTTTCGAACCAGGTCTGCCAGTGGGCCTCGCCCACGGCCTCGAACATCTCGATCGAGACCACGTGGTCGTACTGCCCGCTCAGGGCCCGGTAGTCCTGCAGACGCAGCACCACGCGGTCCTCCAGCCCGGCCTTTCGGATGCGCTCCCGGGCCCACGCCAGTTGGTTGGGTGAGAGGGTGACGCCGGTGACGCGCAGGCCGGCCCGGGCGGCCGCCTCCGCGAACCCGCCCCAGCCGCAGCCGATCTCCAGCACGTGCTCCCCCGGCCGGGCCGCCAGCGTCTGCAGGATGGCGGTGTATTTGGCGTCCTGGGCCTGTGCCAGGTCCATGGCCGGGGCCGCGTACCAGGCGCCGGAGTAGGTCATGCCGGGGTCCAGCCAGAGCCGGTAAAAGGCATTGCCCAAGTCGTAGTGGGCCATGATGTTACGCCGCGCGCCGCGCCGGGTGTTGGCCCGGGCGCGATGAAACAGCCACAGGGTCAGGCGGGTTAGCCAGCGGCCACGCAGCCGGTAGTTGTAGGCGCTGTGGTTGGCGTTGAGCAGCTCCAGCAGGCGGGCGGTCTGCGGGCTGTCCCAGTCACCGGCTATGTAGCTCTCCGCCAGGCCCAGGTCGCCGCGGTGCAGCAGGCAGCGGATGAGTCGCAGCGGCCGGTGCAGCACCCAGGTGGCCTCCGGGCCGGGCGCCGGCGCGGTGACGGTGATGGATTCGCCCCCGGGCAGGCGCAGGTGCAGGGTGCCCGCCGCCAGCCGCCGCAGCCAGCGGCCCATGGGCCGCACGCTGCGGGGCAGCGGTGCGCTCAGCCGGGCGCCGCGGCCAAGTTCCGTCATCGCCGCTCCTCCCCCGCGCAGGCGACGGCCCAGTCGGGCGTGCCCTCGGGGCCGATATCGGTTGCGGTGTCGGCGGTCGTGGTCGTCGCCCAGGGCGCGGCGACGCCCAGCCCCCAGGCCACCCGGACGGCGGACTGCACTCCGTCCTCATGGAAACCATAGCCGAAATAGCTGCCGCAGAACCAAGTGTGCCGCCGGCCCTGGAGACGGGGCAGCCCCTGTTGTGCGCGGTGGGTATCACGGTCGAACACCGGGTGACTGTAATGCATCCGCCGCAGCACCTGCTCCTCCCGGACCGGGATGGCGGGGTTGAGGGTGACGAACAGATCACGATGGGTGGTGAGCCCTTGCAGGCGGTTCATCCAATAGGTGACCGAGACCGGTTGCCGGCCCGCCTCGTCCCGCCGCGTCAGGTGGTTCCAGCTGGCCCAGATCGCGCGGCGGCGGGGCATCAGGGCTGGATCGGTGTGCAGCACGGCCTCGTTGCTCTGGTAACGGAAACGGCCGAGCAGTGCGGCCTCGTCGTCACTGGGCTGGGCCAGCATGGCCAGGCTCTCGTCGGCGTGCCCGCCCAGGACCACCTGGTCGAAGTGGCCGAGACACCCGCCATCACCGAAGAGCGTGACGCCGTCGGTTGTCCGCTGCACCCGCCGCACGGGGGTGTTGATATGGTAGGCGTGGAGGGCGGGCAGCATGCGTTGGACATACTCGCGGCCGCCGCCCTGGACGGTGCGCCATTGCGGTCGGTTGCCGAGTCGGATCAGTCCGTGCTGGTCAAAAAAGCGCAGAAAGCGCGCCAGCGGGAACTCGTGCAGGCTGGCCTGGGGGCAGGACCAGATGGCGGCCGCCATGGGCAGCAGGTAGTGGTCGGTGAAACCGCGCCCCAGGCCGCGCTCGCGCAGGTAGTCGCCGAGGGTCAGCCGCTCCGGGACGCCGCGGCGCAGGTAGCCGCGGGCGTGGCGGTTGAAGCGCAGGATATCCACGACCATGCGCAGGAAGCGGGGGCTGAGCAGGTGGCGGCGCCGGGCGAACAGGGTGCCCAGGTTGTCGCCCGACCATTCGATGTCCTCGTCCAGTACCGACAGCGCGAAGGACATGTCGCTGGGCCGGGTGGGGACCCCCAGGTGGCGAAAGAGTGCCGTGAGCCCCGGGTAATTCGGCTCGTTGTAGACAATAAAGCCGGTATCCACCGGGACGGCGCCCTCGGGGAGCATGGCCTCCACGGTATGGGTGTGCCCGCCGACGTAGCCGTTGCGCTCGAACAGCGTGACCCGATAGCGCCGGCTGAGGAGCCAGGCTGCAGTCAGTCCCGAAACACCGCCGCCGACCACGGCGATATGCCCCTCAGCCATGTTGCCGCCCTCCGCTGTGAAAAGATTGTATAACTATTGTACATCACTTGTGCAATTGCAAGCCGGGTGCCCGCCGGCGGCCGGGTGGTTTATCCTTAGCCGCTTTGTGGCAGCGCATTGAGGCGAGGGTGAAGCGTTACTGGCAGGGCTACCTGGCCCGGATCACCGGGCTGCTGCTGGGCGGGCTGCTGGCCGGCGCTGTGGGCGCCGTGGCCGGGTTCGTGTTGGGCTGGGTGGCCGATGGGGTGGTGCGCCATCACCGCTATTTCGGCTGGGTCTGGTCCGGCTGCGACCTGGACGGGCCGGAGCGTCGCTGCGCCGGTGTGCTGTTGGCATTGATGGGGCGGCTGGCGAAGGTCGACGGTCGGGTGAGCGAGGCCGAGGTGGCGGTGACCGAGGCGGTGCTGGCGGAGTTGCGCTTCACCGGCCTGCGCCGGCGTCGGGCGATCACCGTCTTCCGCCGCGGCCGGGACGCCGGTCTGCCGCTGCGGCCGATGTTGCGCGCCCTACGCCGGGGGCTGCGGGCGCGGCCGGAGTGGCGGGCCCGGGTGCTCGCGGCGTTGGTCCGGGTGGCCTCGGCGGACGGGCCGCCGGAGGGGGCCCAGTACCGGCTGCTGGTCCGCGTCTGGCGGGGGTTGGGGCTGTCGCGGCGGGATCTGGATCAGCGCCTGGCCGGCGGTCGCCACCGGCCCGGCCGGGCCGGGGCCGCGGGGGCCCCCGACGGTGTCGCCCGCGCCCGGGCCCTGCTCGGGGTCGGCGCCGATGCCGATCAGGCCGCAGTGCGGCGGGCCTATCGCCGGGCCCTCAGCCGGCACCATCCGGACCGGGTGCAGGCGCGCGGCGGCAGCGAGACGGAGGTGCGCCATGCCGCCAACCGCACCCGGGAGTTACGCGAGGCCTGGGAACTGCTGCGCCGGCACCACACCTGATGGCGGCCTATACCCGGGCGCGGCAGTCCGGCATGCACCGAGGGCCGGGCTTGGGTTAAAGTACGCCTCTATTTATCATTCAACGGCAGTTTTGAGAGCGTTCTTATTATGAAGGCTGACCTGAGCAGGATTCGCGCGGTGCTCTACGATCTGGACGGCACCCTGGTCGATAGCGCACCGGACCTGGCGGTGGCGGTTAACCGCGTGCTGGCCGACCTGGGCCAGCAGCCCCGGGAAGAGAACGAGATTCGCCGCTGGGTGGGCAACGGGGCCCGGCGCCTGATTATGCGGGCCCTGACCGGCGAGCATGAGGGCGATCCCGGTGATGAGCACACGGATCCGGCACTGGAGCAGTTCTTCGAGTACTACGGTGAGCGGGTGGCCGAGCGCAGTCGCCTCTACCCCGGCGTGGCCGAGGGCATCGCCGGGGTGGCCGAGCTGGGTATCGCCCAGGCGGTGGTGACCAACAAGCCGCGCCGGTTTGCCGAGCCGCTGTTGGAGACCCTGGGCATCCGCCGCTATATGGCGACGGTGGTGGGCGGCGAGTGCGCCCCGGTGAAAAAGCCCGATCCGGCCCCGCTGCGTCTGGCCCTGGAGCGGCTGGGGGTGGAGCCCGCACAGGCGTTGATGGTGGGCGACTCGGCGGTGGACGTGGGCGCGGCCCGCAACACCGGCATGAAGGTGATCTGCGTGCCCTACGGTTATAACGCCGGCAATGCCATCGAGGACGCCTTCCCCGATGCCATGGTCAAGAGCCTGGCGGAAATCCCCGCCATGCTGCGCAGTCGGGCGGCCTGATGGGGGCGCTGCTCTCCAGGGTGGATGTGCCCCGGCAGCGCCGGGCCCGCCGTCGATGGTGAGGCCCCGGCGCGCACGGAGGGAGTCACGTCTTGCATTACCTGGAGAGTCAACATGCAACCGGAACAACTGCGTGAACTGGCCGAGGCCGGCTACAACCGCGTCCCGCTGGTGCGGGAGATCCTCGCCGATCTGGACACCCCGCTGTCCACCTACCTGAAGCTGGCCCAGGGGCCCTATTCCTATTTGTTCGAGTCGGTCCAGGGCGGTGAGAAGTGGGGCCGTTATTCCATCATCGGCCTGCCTTGCCGCACGGTGCTGCGGGTATGGGGCCAGGAGGTGGAGGTCAGCGAGGATGACCGGGTGGTGGAACGCATCCCGGTGGACGATCCGCTGGCCTGGATCGAGGCCTACCAGGCCCGCTTCAAGGCGGCCGATCCGCCCGGCTTTCCGCAGATGCCCCGCTTTCTCGGCGGGCTGGTGGGCTACTTCGGCTACGAGACCGTGGGGTATATCGAGCCGCGCCTGGCCGGCCGGGCCAACCGCGACGAGCTGGAGGTGCCCGACATCCTGTTGATGGTCAGCGAGGAGGTGCTGGTCTTCGACAACCTGGCCGGCCGCCTCTACCTGGTGGTGCAGGTGGACCCGGCCGCCGAGGGGGCGCTGACACGCGGGCAGGCGCGCCTGGAGGAGCTGGCCGAGCGGCTGCGCCGCGCCGACTCGGTCTACCAGCGGCGCCGTCCTCCACGGCGGGTGCTGGAGTCGGACTTTCGCTCGAACTTCACCCAGCCGGAGTTTGAGGCGGTGGTGGAGCGTATCCGCGAGTACATCCTGGCCGGCGACTGCATGCAGGTGGTGCCCTCCCAGCGCATGTCGGTGCCCTACCGGGCGGAGCCGCTGGACCTCTACCGGGCGCTGCGCTGCACCAATCCCTCCCCCTATATGTATTACCTGGACCTGGGCGATTTCCACGTGGCCGGCTCGTCGCCGGAGATCCTGGTGCGGCTGGAGGACGACCAGGTGACGGTGCGGCCCATCGCCGGTACCCGACGCCGTGGCCACGACGAGGCCGAGGACCTGGCCCTGGAGGCCGATCTGGTCAGTGACCCCAAGGAGCTGGCTGAGCACCTGATGCTCATCGACCTGGGGCGCAACGACGTGGGCCGGGTGGCGGACACCGGCAGCGTGCGGGTCACCGAGCGGATGGTGGTGGAGCGCTACTCCCACGTCATGCATATCGTCTCCAACGTCACCGGGCGGCTGCGCCCCGGGCAGGGGCCCATGGAGGTGCTGCGCGCTACCTTCCCGGCGGGTACGGTGAGCGGGGCGCCGAAGATACGGGCCATGGAGATCATCGCCGAGGTGGAGCCGGTCAAGCGGGGGGTGTACTCGGGGGCGGTGGGGTACCTGTCCTGGTCCGGCAACCTGGATACCGCCATCGCCATCCGCACCGCGGTGATCAAGGACGGCCGGGTGTACGTGCAGGCGGGCGCTGGGGTGGTGGCCGACTCGGTGCCGCGGCTGGAGTGGAAGGAGACGCTGAACAAGGGCCGCGCCCTGTTCCGCGCCGTGGAGATGGCCGAGCACGGCCTGGATAACCCACCGGCGGTGGAGGCGCACTGAGCCATGCTGTTGATGATCGACAACTACGACTCCTTCACCTGGAACCTGGTCCAGTACCTGGGCGAGCTCGGTGCCGAGGTGGCGGTCTACCGTAACGACGAGATCGACGTGGCGGCGATCCGCCGGTTGGCCCCCGAGCGCATTGTGCTCTCGCCCGGGCCCTGTACCCCCAACGAGGCGGGGGTCTCGCTGGCGGTGGTGCGCGAGCTGGCCGGCACTGTGCCCATCCTCGGGGTCTGTCTCGGCCATCAGGCCATCGGCCAGGCCTTCGGCGGCGAGGTGGTGCGGGCGCGCCAGGTCATGCACGGCAAGACCTCGCCGATCCACCACAACGGCCGGGGCGTGTTCCGCGGGCTGGACAACCCGCTGGAGGCCACCCGCTACCATTCCCTGGTGGTGCGCCGGGAGACCCTGCCGGAGTGCTTCGAGATCACCGCCTGGACGGCGCTGGCGGACGGCCGGCTGGACGAGATCATGGGCATGCGGCATCGTGAGCTGCCGGTGGAGGGGGTGCAGTTCCACCCGGAATCCATCCTGACCCGCCAGGGGCATGAACTGCTGAAGAACTTTCTCGAGGGGTGACGACCATGGACATGCAGGGCGCGATTCGGCTGGTGACCGAGGGCACCGACCTGACCGAGGCGGAGATGACGGAGGTCATGCGCCAGATCATGACCGGTGAGGCCACCCCGGCGCAGATCGGTGGTTTTCTTATCGGCCTGCGCATGAAGGGCGAGACCGTGGCCGAGATCACCGCCGCCGCCCGGGTGATGCGCGAGCTGGCCACCCGGGTGACGGTGGACGAGCCGCACCTGCTGGACACCTGCGGCACCGGTGGCGACGCCAGTCACACCCTCAACGTCTCCACCGCCTGCGCCTTCGTGGCGGCGGCCGGTGGTGCGCGGGTGGCCAAGCACGGCAACCGATCGGTCTCCTCGAGCTGCGGCAGTGCCGATGTGCTGGAGGCGGCCGGCGCCCGGCTGGACCTGAATGCCGATCAGGTCGCCGAATGCATCCGCCGGGTGGGCGTGGGTTTCCTGTTCGCCCCGCAGCACCATTCGGCCATGAAGCACGCCATCGGGCCGCGCCGCGAGATGGGCGTGCGGACCCTGTTCAACATCCTCGGGCCGCTCACCAACCCGGCCGGCGCGCCGCACCAGCTGCTGGGGGTCTATAACAAGCACTGGGTGGTGCCGGTGGCGGAGACCCTGCGGGCGCTGGGCAGCCGCCGGGTGCTGGTGGTGCATGCGGACGATGGCCTGGACGAGATCAGCATCGGCAGCGACACACTGGTGGCGGAGCTGAATGAGGGCGAGATCCACGAGTACCGCATTACCCCGGAGCAGTTCGGTCTGCCCCGGGCCGAGCTGAGCGACCTGCAGGTGGGTACGGCCGAGGAGAGCCTGGCCCTGATCCGCGAGGCCTTCGCCGGTTGGGAGGGCCCGGCCTTCAACATCATCGCCATCAATGCCGGCGCCGCACTCTACGCCGCCGAGAAGGCGCCGACCCTGGATGCCGGTGTCGCCGGGGCCGCGGAACTGCTGCGCAACGGCTCGGCCCTGCGCAAGCTGGAGGCCTTTGTGCGCTGCACGCGGGAGGTGTGACCATGGCCGGCACCCCGGATATCCTGAAAAAGATCCTCGCCCGCAAGGCCGAGGAGGTGGATGAGCGCCAGGCCCGGCTGCCGCTGGAGAAACTCTCGGCCCGCGCTGCCGAGGCCGATCCGCCGCGGGGCTTCGCCCGGGCCCTGGCCGATCGGGTGGCGACCGGCCGGGCCGCGGTGATTGCCGAGATCAAGCGGGCCTCTCCCAGCCAGGGGGTGATCCGCGATCCCTACGATCCGGCCACCATCGCCCGCGGCTACGAGGCCGCCGGCGCCGCCTGTCTGTCGGTGCTGACCGACTGCGACTTCTTCCAGGGCGACGACGAGCACCTGCGGGTGGCCCGGGCCGCCTGCGGTCTGCCGGTGTTGCGCAAGGACTTCATCATCGACCCCTGGCAGGTGCTGGAGGCGCGGATGCTGGGCGCCGACTGCGTGCTGTTGATCGCCGCCGCCCTGGACGACGGGCGCATGGCCGAACTGCACGACCTGGCGGGGTCGCTGGGCATGGATGTGCTGGTAGAGGTGCACGACGCCGATGAATTGGCCCGTGCCGCGCGACTCAAGCCGCGCCTGCTGGGGATCAACAACCGTGACCTGCGGACCTTCGAGACCCGGCTCGAGACCACCCTCGACCTGTTGCATCAGGTGCCTGCGGGCAGTCTGCTGGTGACTGAGAGCGGTATTCACACCCCGGCGGATGTGGCCCGCATGCGGGCTGCGGGGGTGGACGCCTTTCTGGTGGGGGAGGCCTTTATGCGCTCGCCGCAGCCCGGGGATGCACTGCAGGAGTTGTTCACCACGGCCTGACCGCGCCGGCGGCCGCCCCGGGACGGCCTTTTAGGCGCTGTGATCGACCGGACGCTCGAAGACCACGATGTTCTTGCCCTGGACCGCGAGCTGGTCCTCCTCGTCCAGGGTCTTCAGCACCCGGCCCACCATCTCGCGGGAGCAGCCGACGATGCGCCCCAGCTCCTGGCGGGTGATGCGCACCTGCATCCCGTCGGGGTGGGTCATGGCCTCGGGCCGGCTGGCGAGATCGCGCAGGGCGCTCATGATGCGGCCGGCCACGTCCAGGCAGGCCAGGTCGTGGATCTTCTGCTGGGCCCGCCGCAGGCGGTCGGCGAGCTGGCCCGCCAGCATCTCCATCAGCTCCGGGTACTCCCGGTTGAGCTCGAGGAAGCGGTCGTAGGGGATCTCGGCCACCTCGCAGGCCCCGCGTGCCCGCACCCAGGCCCCGCGCGGCATCCCCTGGCGAAACAACCCCAAGGCCCCAAAGAAGCTGCCGGCGTAGAGGTAGTCGATGATGACTTCGCGGTGGCTGCTTTCATCCATGAAGATCGTGATGCTGCCGGAGTTGAGGTAGCACAGCGTCTCTGAGGCCTCCCCCGCCATCATGATCGAGGCCCGGGGGGCATAGAGATGGCGCTCACTCTGTGCCAGCAGCTGCTGGATACAGTCGGGGTTCTGGCCCGCCATGGATGCATTCATAATCATGTTAGGGTTGCCTCGTGCCGCGCATACGGCGTTGCGAAGGGGACTCTAATTATAAGTGACCTGCGACAGATCGCGACGCATCGCCTGTTCAGAGCGGCGCACCGTGGATATACTCCGCACTCTTATCGGTATTATTAGTCATTGGTATAGGTGGGAGTTGCCATGAAGGCAAGCGTGAAATGGCTTGGCAACGCCGCTTTCGAGGCGGAGACCGGCAGCGGCCACACCCTGGTGATGGACGGGCCGGCGGATGCGGGCGGTGAGAATCGCGGCCCGCGGCCGATGGAAATGCTGCTGCTGGGCACGGCCGGCTGCTCTGCCTTCGATGTGGTGCACATCCTGCAGCGGGGCCGCCACCCGGTGGCGGACTGCCAGGTGCGCGTCGAGGCGGAGCGCGCGGAGCAGCCCCCCAAGGTGTTCACCCGCATCCACCTACACTTCCAGGTGGCCGGCGAGGGGCTCTCGGAGAAGGCCGTCGCCCGGGCGGTGCAGCTCTCCGCCGAGAAGTACTGCTCCGCCTCGATCATGCTGAGCAAGGCCGCAAAGGTGACGCACAGCCACGAACTCGTCTGAGCGGGCCGGGGCGCAACGTCCGGTGGGGGCTGGCAGTGGGCCCCGGGTCAGGCATAATACCGCGCCCGCCGCCTGTGCGCGGCGGTACCGATCACCACGGGCCGGACTGGAGGACGGGCAGTTGGCAGAACACGGTTCCAGGGTGAGCCTGCACGGCTTCAATAACCTGACCAAGTCCCTGAGTTTCAATATCTACGACGTCTGCTACGCCAAGACCGCGGAGCAGCGGCATGCCTATATCGAGTACATCGATGAGGTCTACAATGCCGAACGTCTGACCCAGATCCTGACCGATGTGGCCGACATCATCGGGGCGAATATCCTCAATATCGCCCGGCAGGACTACGAGCCCCAGGGGGCCAGCGTGACCATCCTCATCTCCGAGGAGCCGGTCAGCGAGGCCGTGGCGGAGGCCGCCGACCAGGTCGGGCCCGGGCCGCTGCCGGAGACGGTGCTGGGCCACCTGGACAAGTCGCACATCACCGTGCACACCTACCCGGAGAGCCACCCGGATCACGGTGTCAGCACCTTCCGCGCCGACATTGATGTCTCCACCTGCGGGGTGATCTCGCCGCTTAAGGCGCTGAATTACCTGATTCACAGCTTCGACTCCGACATCGTCACCATGGACTACCGGGTGCGCGGCTTCACCCGTGATGTGCGCGGCCGCAAGCATTTCATCGACCACGACATCAATTCCATCCAGAACTACCTGGCGGACGATACCAAGGAGCGTTACCACACCATCGATGTGAACGTGTTTCAGGAGAACCTGTTCCACACCAAGATGATGGTGCGGGAGCTGGACTTGGAGAACTACCTGTTCGGCGAGTCAGCCGGCAATCTGGAACCGGCCGAGCGCCGCGAGATCGAACGCCAGCTTCGACGGGAGATGACCGAGATCTTCGCCGGTCGCAACCTGGCGCCGGATCAGGAGGTTTGATCCGCCTATGTCCTATTACCGTCGCCACATGTTTTTCTGCACCAACCGGCGGGAGGGCGATGAGCGCCCCTGCTGCTGCAATCGAGGCGGTGCAGAGGCCAAGGACTATGTCAAAGCCCGCGCCAAGGCCCTGGGGCTGACCGGGCCGGGGGGGCTGCGGGTCAACGCGGCCGGTTGCCTGGACCGTTGCGAGGAGGGGCCGGTGGCGGTGGTCTACCCGGAGGGTGTCTGGTACACGTGGGTGGATGAGGAGGACCTGGACGAGCTGGTCGACGAGCACTTGGTCCACGGGCGCGAGGTGGAAAGGCTGAAGCTATGAGGCGGCGACCAGCGGCGCTGTGCCGGTGCACAAGGGCGACGCGCCGGGTGGGACAATGCGCCACACCCCGCGCGGTTGACCCATCTGCTGCGTCGCAAGAAAATAACACTCGTCCGGTTGGCCACATGGTTTGGCCAGTCGGTCTTCTCCTCCATCCTCCTTTGGTGTGTTAGGCGCGGCACCCTCTGCCGCGCCTTTTTTTTATCCGTGCGGCGCGCAGACGCCTCAAACCGCCAATCGGGTGTTGTCTGACGCGGCCGTTTCCGCTAAGATTCCCGCCTTTCCTGAGGGAGCACAGGCTTCGGAGTACGGTTCATGAAGACCTACAGCGCAAAGCCCGCAGACGTACAGCGCGACTGGTACGTGGTAGACGCCAACGGCAAGACCCTGGGCCGTCTGGCCAGCGAAGTCGCCTATCGCCTGCGTGGTAAACACAAGCCCGAATACACCCCCCACGTCGACACCGGCGACTACATCGTCGTGGTCAACGCCGAGAAGATCGCCGTGACGGGGAACAAGGCCAGTGACAAGATGTACCATCAGCACACTGGCTACATCGGCAACATGAAGAGCATCAGCTTCGAGAAGCTGATCGACAAGGCGCCTGAGCGCGTGATCGAGAAGGCCGTCAAGGGCATGCTGCCCAAGAACCGGCTGGGTCGCGCGATGATCAAAAAGCTCAAGGTCTACGCCGGCGGCGAACATCGGCATGCTGCCCAGCAGCCGCAGCCGCTCGATATCTGATTGGATCAGGAACGGTAAACGTCATGGCGGAACAGCAGTATTACGGCACCGGTCGTCGCAAGACCTCCAGCGCCCGGGTCTTCTTGCGCCCCGGCAGCGGAGACATTAAAGTAAACGGGCGCTCGCTGGACGAGTACTTCGGTCGCGAGACGGCGCGCATGATCGTCCGTCAGCCGCTGGAGTTGGTCGACGCCACCGAGCAGTTCGACGTGCAGGTGACCGTTGCGGGCGGCGGCCCCAGCGGCCAGGCCGGCGCCATCCGTCACGGCATCACCCGCGCCCTCGTCCAGTACGATGAGGCGCTCAAGCAGCCGCTGAGCAAGGCAGGCTACGTCACCCGTGACGCCCGTATGGTCGAGCGTAAGAAGATCGGCCTGCACAAGGCGCGCCGCGCCACTCAGTTCAGCAAGCGCTGATCGGCTGTATCCGGGTCGCTCCGGCGGCCCCGCCCGGTACGCCGGGCCCGCTTTATTGGGGGATCGTCTAGCGGTAGGACTACGGACTCTGACTCCGTCAACCCAGGTTCGAATCCTGGTCCCCCAGCCAACAAGGGGCTCCATCCCACGGGATGGGGCCCTTTTATTTTAGTGATAGCCCCATCCTCGCAAGGGCCGAAGGCTTTCCCCGTCATCGCAAGGGCCGAAGGCTTTCCCCCCGTCATCGCGAGGGCCGAAGGCCCGTGGCGATCCAGAGGGGTAGACTGCCACGTCGGCTTCGCCTCCTCGCAGTGACGGTGGGGGCCACCACCCCCGTCATCGCGAGGAGCGTAGCGACGCGGCGATCCACACCCCGGCATGGACTGCCACGCCCCTTCGGGGCTCGCAGTGACGGTGGGGGCCACCACCCCCGTCATCGCGAGGAGCGTAGCGACGCGGCGATCCACACCCTGGCGTGGACTGCCACGCCCCTTCGGGGCTCGCAGTGACGGTGGGGGCCACCACCCCCGTCATCGCGAGGAGCGCAGCGACGCGGCGATCCACACCCCGGCGTGGGCTGCCACGCCCCTTCGGGGCTCGCAGTGACGGTGGGGGCCACCACCCCTGTCATCGCGAGGAGCGCAGCGACGCGGCGATCCACACCCCGGTATGGACTGCCACGCCCCTTCGGGGCTCGCAGTGACGGTGGGGGCCACCACCCCCGTCATCGCGAGGAGCGCAGCGACGCGGCGATCCACACCCCGGCGTGGACTGCCACGCCCCTTCGGGGCTCGCAGTGACGGTGGGGGCCACCACCCCCGTCATCGCGAGGAGCGCAGCGACGCGGCGATCCACACCCCGGCGTGGGCTGCCACGCCCCTTCGGGGCTCGCAGTGACGGTGGGGGCCACCACCCCTGTCATCGCGAGGAGCGCAGCGACGCGGCGATCCACACCCCGGTATGGACTGCCACGCCCCTTCGGGGCTCGCAGTGACGGTGGGGGCCACCACCCCCGTCATCGCGAGGAGCGCAGCGACGCGGCGATCCACACCCCGGCGTGGACTGCCACGCCCCTTCGGGGCTCGCAGTGACGGTGGGGGCCACCACCCCCGTCATCGCGAGGAGCGCAGCGACGCGGCGATCCACACCCCGGTATGGACTGCCACGCCCCTTCGGGGCTCGCAGTGACGGTGGGGGCCACCACCCCCGTCATCGCGAGGAGCGTAGCGACGCGGCGATCCACACCCTGGCGTGGACTGCCACGCCCCTGCGGGGCTCGCAGTGACGGTGGGGGCCACCACCCCCGTCATCGCGAGGAGCGCAGCGACGCGGCGATCCACACCCCGGTATGGACTGCCACGCCCCTTCGGGGCTCGCAGTGACGGTGGGGGCCACCACCCCCGTCATCGCGAGGAGCGCAGCGACGCGGCGATCCACACCCCGGCGTGGGCTGCCACGCCCCTTCGGGGCTCGCAGTGACGGATGATGGGTCGGGGGCTCGCAGTGACGGTGGGGGCGCCCCCATCCCCGTCATCGCGCGCCCTTCGCGGCACCCTTAATCCCCGGCGAGCCCCCGGTAGACATCGAACCGGGTGCTGCGCCCGGGCAGTTGCCAGTCCGGTGCCTTGCCGGCCAGTGGGGCGGCCCGCCCGGGGCGTTTGACCACCACCCGGGCGGTGGCGCTGGCGCGGGCGAGCGCGAGCAGGGCGACCTCGTCCACCGGGGCCAGGCCCGGCCAGTCGGGCAGCTCCCGCAGCGCCTGCAGGTCCTTGCGGACCGCGCCGCGCGTGCTTCCGGCCGGGTACATCGGGTCGAGACAAATCACCTCGGGCCGTTCCGCCGGGGTCAGCTCGGCCAGCCACTGCAGGCTGTCCGCCTCCACCAGGTGCAGGCGGGCGGCCAGCTCGGGATGGCTGCGTCGCGCCCGGCGCAGGCCGTCGGCCAGCAGTGCGGCGATCACCGGGTGGCGCTCTATCAGGGTGACCCGTGCGCCGAGGGCGGCCAGTACCATGGCGTCCCGACCGAGGCCGGCGGTGGCGTCGACGATGCGCAGCGACCGCCCCCCGCGCAGCCCGCAGGCCCGGGCCAGCGTCTCCCGTTTCAGGCTGGCCTGGCGCAGGCGCTGGCCTTGCCGGCCCTCGTCCAGGCTCACCCGTATCGGGCCGGGCGCGTTCGACCCACTGCTGCGCAGGGCCAGGCCGTTGCGGCTATGGTGTAGAAAGAGGGCGGGCGTCTCGGGGGGCTCGGTGAGCAGCGGCAGGTCGAGCCGGTGGGCCAGGGCGGCGGCGGCTGCCGGCTCGTCGGGGTCGCTCAGGACGCCCCGTAATGGCCGGTGGTTGCGGTTGATCATTGACAGCGGGCTCCCGGTTTCTTGTCGCTGCGCCGGCCACTACAGTACTATGCGCGAACGCTTTTGGAAGCGCTGCCCAAAAACCGGCGGCGCCCAGCCCTGGGAGGTGCATGCATGGCGAACAATAAACCCACGGAGCCCGGCGCTCTGGAAACGTCCGAACTCTCGGAAGCGCTGTCGGAGATCGCAACCACCAGCCAGAAGCTGGTCAACGACTTCCTGGCCAAGGAGCAGACCGAGCACCACATCTCGGTGGAGGATGCTCTGGCCATGAGCAAGCCGTTCCAGGAGTGGGCCGCCCGTGCGATGGCCGACCCGGTGCGCCTCTGGCAGTCGCAGATGGCCTTCTGGCAGGACTATGCGACTCTCATGCAGAACTCCGCGCTGCGCTTCTGGGGGTTCCAGTCCGACCCCGTGGTCAGCCCGTCCAAGGGGGACCGGCGGTTCAAGAGCGAACACTGGGAGGACAACCCGCTGTTCGACTTTATCAAGCAGTCTTACCTGCTGAGCGCCGACTACCTGCACCGCACGGTGAAGGAGACCGAGGGCCTGGACGACCGCACCGCGCAGAAGGTCGATTTCTACACCCGCGCCTTCATCGACGCCATGTCGCCCACCAACTTCGTGGCGACCAACCCCGAGGTGCTGGAGAAGACCCTGGAAACCCGGGGTGAGAACCTGATCAAGGGCCTCAAGAACATGCTTGAGGACCTGTCCCGGGGCGGTGGCAAGCTGAACATCCGTATGACCGACCTGGACGCCTTCGAGGTGGGCGAGAACGTCGCCACCACGCCGGGCAAGGTGGTCTACCAGAACGACCTGATCCAGCTGATCCAGTACCAGCCGCAGACCGAGAAGGTCCACAAGCGGCCCATGCTGCTGACGCCGGCCTGGATCAACAAGTACTACATCATGGACCTGTCGCCCAAGAACTCCATGGTCAAGTGGCTGCTGGAGCAGGGCCACCAGGTGTTCATGATCTCGTGGAAAAACCCCACGGAGAAGGAGGCGGACAAGACCTTCGAGGACTACATGCTTGAAGGGCCGCTGGCGGCCATGGATGCGGTCAACGAGATCACCGGCAGCCGGGAGTTGAGCTGCGTGGGCTACTGCCTGGGCGGCACCCTGCTGGCCTGCACCCTGGCCTACCTGGCCGCCAAGGGCGACGACCGCGTGAAGGCCGCCACCTTCCTGACCTGCATGCTCGATTTCGAGTATCCGGGGGAGCTGGAGGTGTTCATCGACGAGGAGCAGATCCAGATGCTCGAGCGCAAGATGGGCGCCAAGGGCTATCTGGAGGGCCAGCAGATGGCCACCACCTTCAACATGCTGCGTGCCAACGACCTGATCTGGTCGTTCTTCGTCAACAACTACCTGAAGGGTGACGAGCCGTTCCCCTTCGACCTGCTCTACTGGAACTCCGACGCCACCAACATGCCGGCGAAGATGCACAGCTTCTATCTTCGCAACATGTACCAGAAGAACCTGCTCAAGCAGCCCGGTGGCATCACCCTGGCCGGCGAACCCATCGATCTGTCCCAGATTAAGGTGCCCGCCTACTTCATGTCGGCCAAGGAGGACCACATCGCCCCTTGGAAGAGCACCCTCCGCGGTCCGCAGTTGCTTTCCGGGCCCACTAAGTATGTGCTGGGCGGCTCCGGCCACATCGCCGGGGTCATCAACCCGCCGTCGCGGAATAAATACGGCTACTGGACCTCCACCAAGAAGACGGTGGATCAGGACGAGTGGCTGGAGAGCGCCAAGCACTTTGAGGGGTCCTGGTGGAACGACTGGGGCAAGTGGCTGGCCCATAAGGGCGGTGCCAAGGTCGAGGCGCCGCAGCAGTTGGGCAGCGAGCAGCACCCGCCTATCGAGGACGCCCCCGGCAGCTACGTCAAGGAGCGTCACGACGACCCGAAATGAGCGCTCGGGGCTGGCCGGCGGCTTACGCCGCCGGCCCTGTCGGGGCGGATCGTCCCGTCATCGTGAGCCCCCCGCCCCGCTGCGCGGGCGCGAATCAGCGAGGAACGGGGCACCCCCGTCATCGCGAGCCCCCCTCCCCGCTGCGCGGGCGCGAATCAACGAGGAACGGGGCACCCCCGGTCATCGCGAGGGCCGAAGGCTTTCTCCCCGTCATCGCGAGGGCCGAAGGCCCGTGGCGATCCAGAGGGGTAGACTGCCGCGTCGGCTTCGCCTCCTCGCAGTGACGGTGGGGGTGGGTCCGCGTTCGCAGTGAGGGTAGGGGGCGCCCGCAGCGTCTGGCCAAGTTCATCAAGAGGGCCGAAGGCTTCCTCCCCGTCATCGCGAGGGCCGAAGGCTTCCTCCCCGTCATCGCGAGGGCCGAAGGCTTTCCCCTCGTCATCGCGAGGGCCGAAGGCCCGTGGCGATCCAGGGCGGTAGACTGCCACGTCGGCTTCGCCTCCTCGCAGTGACGGTGGGGGCCTCACCCCCGTCATCGCGAGGAGCGAAGCGACGCGGCGATCCACAGCCCTAAGGGCCGCCTGCCAACGTGTTCGGTTCGGGGGCACTAATGGGGCGGAGCGGGAGCGGGGTCAGGCGCGTTCGTTGAGCAGGGTGCCCAGCAGTTCGTCGGCGGCCTGGACCACCCGCACCGAGGCCTCGCCCTGGCGCTGGTAGCTGAGCGATTGCACCAGGGCGGTGTTGATGTCCTCGGCACCGTCGGCCGTCCGGGCGGTCTCCCGGGCCACGGCCAGGGCGCTGCGCTCCAGGCCGGACTGCGCGGCGTAGACGCCCTGCAGGCCGCTGTTGAAGGCGTTGTTGATGTCCATGGCCACCTCCGGCGGTAATACCCTGTACCCTCCCAGGTTAGCACAAAGCTGTCCTCGTCATTGACAACTGCTATACTGCCCCGTTTTTCACCGGAGGGATAAGCAGGATGAGCGAGTCGCAGCCGTTGGTGGGCGTCATCATGGGCAGTCGCTCGGACTGGGAGACCATGTCGGAGGCCTGCCAGGTTCTGGACGACTTCCAGGTGCCTTATGAGGCCCGGATTGTGTCCGCGCACCGCACCCCGGAGTTGATGCGTGACTATGCGCACCAGGCCGAGGAGCGTGGCCTGAAGGCGATTATCGCCGGTGCCGGCGGCGCCGCCCACCTGCCGGGCATGGTGGCGGCCATGACCACCGTGCCGGTGCTGGGCGTGCCGGTACAGAGCCGCGCGCTGAAGGGGTTGGACTCGCTGCTCTCCATTGTGCAGATGCCGGGCGGCGTGCCAGTGGCTACTCTGGCCATCGGCAGCGCCGGGGCACGCAATGCCGGCCTGCTGGCCTGCAGTATCCTGGCCAACGAGGATGCCGGCCTGCGCGAGCGGTTGCGTGCCTTCCGCGAGCGCCAGGCACAAAAGGTTCTGGAGGACGAGCTGCCGCAATGAGCAAGATACTGTTGCCGGGGGCCACCCTGGGGGTGCTGGGCAACGGCCAGTTGGGCCGGATGTTCGCCCTGGCCGCGCGTCGCATGGGCTATCGGGTGGCGTGCTTCGGCCCGGGCCGGGACAGTCCCGCCGGACAGGTCTGCGACATCGAGGTGACCGCCGACTACCGCGATGAGCAGGCCCTGCGTGACTTTGCCCGCCGGGTGGATGGGGTCACCTTTGAGTTCGAGAATGTGCCGGCCGAGGCCGGTGATCTGCTGGCCGGGTACGTCCCGGTCCGCCCCCACCATACGGTGCTGCACGTGGCCCAGAACCGTTGGCGGGAAAAGACTTGGCTGAGCGAGCAGGGCTTTCCGGTGGGGGCCTTTGCCACCGTGGAGCGGGAGGAGGAACTGGCTGCCGCCCTCGAACGGGTGGGCACGCCCGCGGTGCTGAAGACCGCCGGCTTTGGCTATGACGGCAAAGGCCAAGCGTTGATTCGGGAGCCTTCCGAGGCCGCCTGGGCGTGGGCGGCGATCGGGGGGCAGGCGGCGGTGCTGGAGGCCTTCGTGGATTTCCACATGGAGGTCTCGATGGTGGCCGCCCGCGGCTTGGACGGCAGCTTCACCCACTACGGCGTGCTGGAGAACCGCCACCGTGATCACATCCTCGATCTCACCCTGCCGGAGGCCCCGCTGGGGCCGCAGCTTCGTGAGCAGGCGGAGGATGTCACCCGCGGCATCCTCGAGGCGCTGGATGTGGTCGGGGTGCTCTGCGTGGAGTTTTTTGTCGCCAGTGACGGACGGCTGCTGGTCAATGAGCTGGCCCCGCGCCCCCATAACTCCGGCCACCTGACCTTCGATGCGGCGATGACCAGCCAGTTTGAGCAGCAGGTGCGCGCCCTTTGCGGGCTGCCCTTGGGGGACAGCCGATTGCTGCGGCCGGCGGCCATGGTGAACTTGCTGGGGGATCTCTGGGGCGATGGCGAGCCGGATTGGGCCGCGGCGCTCAAGGACCCGGAGGTCAAGCTCCACCTCTACGGCAAGGCCGAGGCCAAGCCGGGGCGGAAGATGGGCCACGTCACTGCCTTCGGTGAGGACCGCGATGACGCGGCGCGGCGGGCCCTGAGCGCCCGTGAGCGGCTGCAAGCGGGCGCCGGAGGCTGAGAGCGCCACCGCCTGGGGCGCCCGCAGCCGGCGCCTGGCGCCCTCAGCCGGTTTCCCGACTGGGGGCGGGGGCCTCGTCCGCCTCGACGCTGGCGCGCAGCGCCTGCAGCTTGCGCCGTGTCAGTGCCTTGAAGCGCGGCGTGAGCCCGGCATCCTCGTAGATGGGGTCGCCCTGTTCGTCCTCGGCGATCACCCGCTGGCCCTGGACGTACGGGAAGGTGGCCTCAAGTTCATCCAGCGCCGCGCTGAGCAGGTCGGTGATCAGGTCCTCCTCGGAGCGCCCCGGATACATCTCCGCCAGTGCCGCCAGCTTGGCGGCGTCAGCCAGGGGCAGGCGCACCGCGTACTCGTGGGGGGTGCGGCGCTCGCCGGCCGTCTCTTCCCAGCTTTCGACCAACTCCTTCAATTGCATAACGTTCCCCGAATCTGCTGATGGACTCTCGTGTCGGCGGTCCCGTATGGGGCAGTGCCCGCCTCCCTCTATTATGGCTGTCGGGCGCGGTGTTGTGGACTAGTCGTCGCCTTTATCGCCCGGGTGGGGGCTCGGCGCACCGGGGCCTTCGTCGAAGCCATTGGCCACCAGGCGGCTGAGGGCGGCCAGCGCCTCCTCGGCCTGGTCCCCCTCGGCCTCCACCAGGATCTGGCTGCCGCAGCCGGCGGCCAGCATCATCAGCCCCATCACGCTTTTGCCATCCACCGTGCGTTGACCGCGGGTGACCCGGATTTGGCACGGGAACTCTGCGGCCAGGGCGGAAAATTTGCCGGCGGCACGGGCATGCAGCCCGAGTGTGTTCACGATGTCCATTGCCTGGCTGGCCACGGCGGTGGGTCCTTGGTTGGGTTGCGGGTGTTCCTCGGATTGGCAATTCAACGGTTGAGCTCCCTGTGACGTACGCTGATGGCATCCATGCCGGTTGCAAAGCGCCCGGCCAGTTGCTCGGCCAGGTAGACCGAGCGGTGCTGCCCCCCGGTACAGCCGATGGCCACGGTGACGTAACTGCGCGCCGCCTTCCGGAAGGCGGGCAGCCAGGTGGCGATCAGCGCCTCGATCTGCCCGGTCAGCTCCGCCACCTCGGGCTGAGCCTCCAGGTAGTGCTGGACCGGGGCGTCCAGTCCGGTCAGCGGCCGCAGCCGCGGCTCCCAGTGGGGGTTGGGCAGGCAGCGGGCGTCAAAGACGTAGTCGGCATCCGGCGGGATGCCGTGCTTGTAGCCGAACGACTGGAACAGCAGCGACAGCCGCCCGGGGTCGTGCTCGATCCGCTCGCGGACCAGGTCGCGAAGCTGGTGCACGTTGGTGTTGCTGGTATCCAGGGTGAGGTCGGCGCGCGCCCGCAGTGGTGCCAGCAGAGCCTCCTCGCGGGCGATGGCGTCGGCCAGCGCGGCGTCACCGTCGCTGAGCGGGTGGCGCCGGCGGGTCTCACTGAACCGGGTGATCAGGGTCTCGCGGCTGGCAAATAGAAAGAGCACCTCGCTGTTCAGGCCCAGTGCCTGCAGCTCGTCCAGGATCGCCGGGATGCGGTCCAGGTCCTCCGGGCGGTTGCGGGCGTCGATACCCACGGCGTAGCGGCCGCCGCCGGCGGGGCAGGTGTCATTGACGTGTCGGGCGAAGGCGCTGAGCAACCCAATGGGCAGGTTGTCGATGCAGTACCAGCCCTGGTCCTCGAGCGTGTGCAGGGCCACGCTCTTCCCCGACCCGGACAGGCCGCTGATGATGATCAACCGGATGCTCTTCATGAAGATGGTGCTCCGCCCACCGACCGCCGCTCGGGGCGGTCGGTGTTAGCCGGCCGTTTCGCTGCCCTGCCACTCCGATAGCAGCCGGTGCAGGCGTGTGGGGTCTGTGGTGGCGCGAAGCTGTTCGCACAGGCCGCTGTCGCTGAACATCTCCGCCAGGTCGGCGAGGATCTGCAGATGCTCGTCGGTGAAGTGCTCGGGGACCACCAGCGCAAACAGCAGATCCACCGGCTCCCGGTCGAAGGCGTCGAAGTCCACCCCCTGGTCGAGGCGGATCATGGCACCCCGCGCCTGCTCGATGCCCTCCATGCGGGCGTGGGGCAGGGCAACGCCGTGGCCCAGGCCGGTGCTGCCCAGCCGTTCCCGCGCCACCAGCCGGTCGAAGACCTGGGTGGAGGCCAGTGTGGTGTCATCCGCAGTCAGCAGGTCGCTGAGTTGTTCCAGCACGCGCTTCTTGCTGCTGACCTCGGCGTCGCAACGGATGCGGTCCGGAGTGATGAGTTCGGCGATTTTCATGGTGTCGTTCAGCCCGGGGCCGGTGACCGCGACGGCGGTCACCGGCCGATGGTTGAGTGTCTACTCCGCGGCCCCTGCGCCCGCTCCCGCCTTCTGAGCAGCCCCCTCGCGGCGGTGGTGGTCGGTGACCTTCTCCTTGTGCTTGACCAATTGGCGGTCAAGCTTGTCGATCATGCCGTCGATGGCGGCGTACATGTCTTCGTCGGTGGTCTCCGCGTGCAGCCGGTTGCCGCTGATCAGCAGATTGGCCTCGGCCTTCTGCCGGAGTTTTTCCACCGAGAGGATCACGTGGCTGTCCACCACGTTATCGAAATGGCGCTCCAGGCGCTGGAATTTCTCCCGTACATAGGCCTTCAGGGCATCCGTGACATCCACGTGGTGACCGGTGATCTGTATTTGCATGCCGCCTCCTTTCAACGTTGCGATTCAGGCCAGTCGCTTGCGCTCTGACGAGGACGCGATGGCCATAGCCTCACGATACTTGGCTACGGTCCGTCTTGCCACGTTTATGCCCTCCTCCTGGAGGATATTGGCAATACGACTGTCACTGAGTGGTTTGGTGGGGTTCTCATCGGCGATCAGACGCCGGATGCGGGCACGGATGGCGGTGGCGGAGCACTCGCCGCCGTCCACCGTCTGCACATGGCTGGAGAAGAAGTACTTGAACTCCAGGGTGCCCCGCGGGGTGTGCATGTACTTGCGGGTGGTGATCCGGGAGATGGTGGACTCGTGCATGTCCACCGCCTCGGCCACCTCGCGCAGGACCAACGGCTGCATGGCCTCTTCGCCGTGGTCGAAGTAGCCCTGCTGGCGCTCGACGATGCAGCGGGCGACCTTGAGCAGGGTGTCGTTGCGGCTAAGCAGGCTCTTGATGAACCAGCGCGCCTCCTGCAGGTGGTTGCGCAGGGTGGTGTTGTCGCTGCTGTTGTCGGCGCGTTTGATCAGGCTGGCGTAATAGCTGTTGACCCGCAGCCGGGGGGCGGTCGCGGGATTGAGCTCCACCTGCCAGCGGCCGTCGCTGCGCCGGACCACCACGTCGGGGACCACGTACTGGGTCTCGTCGCCACCGATTTGCGAGCCCGGCCGCGGATCGAGGGTCTGGATCAGGCCCAGGACCTCGCGAAGCTGGTCCTGATTGAGCTTCATGCGCCGACAGAGTTGGGCGTACTGGCGCTGTACCAGCATGTCCAGGTGCAGATCCACCAGGCGCCGGGCCTCGGGCAGCAGTGGGGTGTCCGGCGGCAGCTGCTCGAGCTGGATGAGCAGCGCCTCACGCGGATCGCGGGCGGCCACGCCCACCGGGTCGAAGTGCTGGATGCGCCGGAGCACCGCCTCGACCTCATCGGGCTCCACGGCCCACTCCGCCGGCAGGGCGGAGATCAACTCCTCGATGCCGGCGCCCAGGTAGCCGTCGTCGCGCACGGAGTCGATGATGACCTGTGCGATGGCCGCGTCCCGATCGGTGAAGGGGGTGAGCTCCGCCTGCCAGGTCAGGTGGTCGTGCAGGGTTTCACCGCCACCGGAGCGGTTGGCGTAGGGGTCGCGGTCCTCGTCCTCGCTGTCCGGCTGGCTCCAGGGGGTGCTGCCGTCGTAGATGTCATCCCAATTGGAGTCCAGCGGCAGGTCCTCGGGGATGTCGGCCTGCTCCTGGGCGGCGGTCTCCTCGCCCGCGGTCCCGGCCTCGGTGGCCTCCTCGGTGCTGGCCTCGTCCCCGCGCTCGCCCTCCGTGTCCTGGGTCTCGCCCTCTTCGGTGCGCTGTTCGGTCTCCTGCTGGTCCTCTTCGGCGAGTTCCAGCATGACGTTGGACTCGAGCTGCTGCTGGATCTCCATCTGCAGATCCAGGGTGGAGAGCTGCAGCAGGCGGATGGCCTGTTGCAGCTGTGGCGTCATAGTGAGTTGCTGCCCGAGTCGAAGTTGCAGCGATTGTTTCATGACCGTTGCCAAAGGGGGTGCCCCCCATCCGGTTCTTTTGAAGTGTGAATGCGATGTCTTGTCATGGATCTCTTTAATCGTCGCCGCCCGATGGCGTCGGAAGCGACCCGTCACGCGGGTCTGGATGCCCCTAGTTTACAGCGGAATGGCGCCTATAGCCGAAAATGCTCGCCCAGGTAGACCTCGCGCACCGCCTGGTTGGCGAGGACCTCCTCCGCGCTGCCGCGGGCGATGACCCGGCCCTGGCTGAGGATGTAGGCCCGTTCCACGATGCCCAGGGTCTCACGGACGTTGTGATCGGTGATCAGTACACCGATGCCGCGCTCGGTGAGCTGCCGGATGATGTGCTGAATATCGACCACCGAGATGGGGTCGACGCCGGCGAAGGGCTCGTCGAGCAGGATAAACTGCGGGTTGGCGGCCAGGGCCCGGGCGATCTCCACCCGCCGGCGCTCGCCGCCGGAGAGGCTGATGCCGGACTGGTCTGCCAGGTGCGGCACATGGAATTCGTCCAGGAGTTGTTGTAGCTGCTCCCTTCGGGCCCGACGGTCCAGGTCCGGTCGGGTCTCCAGGATGGCCATGATGTTCTGGGCCACGGTCATCTTGCGAAAGACCGAGGCCTCCTGGGGCAGGTAGCCGATGCCCTTGCGGGCGCGGGCGTGCATCGGCAGGGCAGTGATGTCCTCGCCGTTGAGCAGGATCTGACCGCCATCGGCCCGCACCAGGCCCACCACCATGTAGAAGCAGGTGGTCTTGCCGGCGCCGTTGGGCCCCAGCAGGCCGACGATCTCACCGGCATCCACGGTGAGTGAGGCCTCCTCGACCACGGTGCGGCCGCGATAGCGCTTGACCAGCGATTTGGCCTCCAGGCGGCTCATTCCTCGTCCCGCTCCTCCGCCGGGTAGAAGATGGTGCGGGTGCGCCGGTCCTCCCGGCCCTCGACCACTGCCTCCTGGGTCTCCAGATTGACGCGGATCTCGTCGCCGGACATGCGGTTCTCCCGCTGCCAGAGTTCGGCCCCTCCGGACAGGTGCAGGCGCTGCGGCCCGCGACTGTGGTACTCCATGCGCGGGGCTTCGGCATGCACCGTGTCGGTTTGCCCCGGGGGCAGTTGCTCGTAGGTGGCCGGGCCGCCCGCCACCTCCACCCGGTCCAGAACGCGGCGCCCCTCCACGTCGCGGGTGTGCACAACCATGCGATCGCCGGTGATGACCAGGCTGCCCTGGGTCAACACGACAGCGCCGGTGTAGGTGCTGATGCCGCGGACGTTGTCGATCTCGGCGCGGTCGGCCTCCAGATCAATGGGCCGGTCGCGGTCGGGGGTACGGGCTTGCCCCCCGGTGGCCAGCAGCAGACAGAGCAGGCCGGCCAGCAAGGTGGCGGCGCGGTTATGGCAGTTCATGGTGTCCTCTGACCTCGGATTGCAATTCGATCCTTTGCTGGTCCAGCCAAGCTCGGGCCCCCACGCCCTCGGTGTAGGAGGTGTCCTGGCGTAGCACGGCGTGCGCCTCTGTCTCCACCCGGTCGTCACCGGGGTAGAACCACAGCTCGCGGGTCTCCAGTTCCAGCGGCCGGTTGACGGCGCTCTCGGGTCGCCAGAACCGGACCTCCTCGTGCAGCAGGACCCGCTGGCCTTGGTCCCACGCGCTGCCCCGGGGCGCGCTACCGTACCAATTGGCGCCGGCCTCGGCGAACATCTCCACCTCCGGCCGGGCGAAGGACCAGACCCCGCGTTCGGGAAAGTGGTAGAGGTCGTCCGCGCTCAGTCGGTACTGCCAGCGGCCCGTCGCGTCCGCAGCGTGGATGGTGAACCCCTCCATGAAGTAGTCGGCCCGCTCGCGCGTGGGGATCTCCGGGTCGGGGGGCGGCTCGCGGTCGGGACGATCGGCGATCAGCCAGGCGACGCCGATCAACAGGCCCACGGCGATGAGGGTGAACAGCCGGGGGGGGTTAATCCGCGTCTTCATGGGCCTGAAGCAGGGCGTCGAGTTCGCCGCGGGCGGCGAGGATGAGTTCGCACAGCTCGCGCACCGCGCCACGGCCGCCCGGCCGCCGGGTCTGCCAATGGCAGTGCCGGGTGAGCAGCGGATGGCCGTCGGCCACGGTCACGGCCAGGCCGCAGCGGCGCAGGGCGGGCAGGTCCTGCAGGTCGTCGCCCATGTAGGCGCAGGCCTCGGCGGGGATGCCCAGCCCGGACTGCAGCCGCTCGAGATCGATTCCCTTGCGCCCGGAGCCCTGGATGAGCTGTTGGATCCCCAGCTCCGCCGCCCGCCGTTCCAGGATCGGGGAGCGGCGGGCGGTGAGCAATGCCACCTCCACGCCGGACTGCTGCAGCAGCCGGATGCCCTTGCCGTCGTGGATGTGGAAGCCCTTGCACAGCTCGCCGTCGTGGCCCATATAAACGCTGCCGTCGGTGAGCACGCCGTCCACGTCGAGCACCAGCAGGCGCACCCCGGCGGCGCGGGCGAGCACCGCGTCGGTGACCTGGCCGTGGTAGCCGGGGCGGATCTCCGGATTCGCGTTCATGGCATCACTTTACACGACACCGGCGCGCAACAGGTCGTGCATGTTGAGGGCACCGAGCAGCCGCTGGCCGTCATCGGTGACCAGCAGGGCGTTGATGCGGTGGCTTTCCATCAGCTCCAGGGCCTCGGCGGCCAGCGCGTCCGGGCGTACCGTGCGCCCGCCCCGGGTCATCACCTCGCCCACCCGCAGCCGATGGATGTCCAGGCCCTGGTCCAGGCAGCGGCGCAGGTCGCCGTCGGTGAACACGCCCAGGATACGGTCGTCGCCGTCAACGATGGCGGTCATGCCCAGGCCCTTGCGGGTGATCTCCAGCAGGGCCTCGGCCAGCGGTGTGTCCTCGCCCACCCGCGGGATGCGCGTCCCGGTGTGCATCACGTCCTCCACCAGCAGCAGCAGGCGCCGGCCCAGGCGGCCGCCGGGGTGGGAGCGGGCGAAATCGTCGGCGGTGAAGCCGCGGGCCTCCAGCAGGGCGATGGCCAGGGCGTCGCCCATGGCCAGCGACGCCGTGGTGCTGGCGGTGGGGGCCAGGCCCAGCGGGCAGGCCTCCTGGGCGACACTGACATCCAGGTGATCATCGGCGGCGCGGGCCAGGGTGGAGTCGGGGTTCCCGGTGAGCGCGATCAGGGGCACGTGCAGGCGCCGGATCAGCGGCAGGATGGTGGTGATCTCGTTGGTCTCGCCGGAGTTGGACAGGGCCAGCACCACGTCGTCGCGGGTGATCATGCCCAGGTCGCCGTGGCTGGCCTCGCCCGGATGCACGAAGAAGGCCGGGGTGCCGGTGCTGGCGAGGGTGGCGGCGATCTTGCCGGCGATGTGGCCGGACTTGCCCATGCCGGTGACCACCACCCGGCCGCGGCAGGCCAGCATGTGGCGGCAGGCGCGGACGAAGGTGGCGTCCACCCGCTCGGTCAGGGTGCGCACGGCATCGGCCTCCAGCTCGAGCACGGCCTGGCCCAGTGCCCGGAAGCGCTCGTCGCTGGCCGGTTCTCCGGGCTGGCGGCGCTGGCGCTCCACCAGGGTCTTTTGGGCGTTCATTAGCAGTCCTCCGCGGGGCGTGCGTCTTGCGCTTACGGCCCCAGATTGTCCAGGCCCAGCCAGACCAGCCAGGCCACCCAAAGCAGCACCAGGAAGGCCCCGGCGGCCCGGCCCACGTGGCCGCGTTGGCGCAGGCCATGGCTGAGCAGGAAGAAGATCAGGGTGATGCCGGCCATGGTGGCATAATCCCGGCTCAGGATGCCGGGCTCCAGGGCCACCGGGCGCAGCGTGGCGGCCAGGCCGAGTACGCCGAGCAGGTTAAATATATTGGAGCCGATGATATTGCCGATGGCAATATCGCCCTGGCTGCGGCGGGCGGCTGCGAGGCAGGTGGCCAGCTCGGGCAGGCTGGTGCCCACCGCAACCAGGGTCAACCCCACCACGGTCTCGGCCACCCCGGCCCGCTCCGCCAGGCCGGTGGCGGCCCAGACGGCGGTCTGGGCGCTGATCAGCAGCACCACCAAGCCGAGCAGCAGCCAGAGCAGGGCACGGGGCAGCCGGGTGGGGGCGTCTTCCGGCAGGCCGTTCACCGGCGCGACCAGGGCGGCGTCAGCGCCATTTCCGTTGCTGCGGCGGATGATCCAGGCGAGCCAGGCGGTAAGCGCCACCAGCCCGGCCAGCAGCGCGATCCCCTCGGGCCGGTCCAGCCGGCCGTTGAGCATCAGCAGCCAGGTGCCGAGCATGACCAGGGCCATGGCCGGCACCTCCCGCTGCAGGATGCGGCCACGGATCAGCAGCGGGGCGAACAGCGCCGTCAGGCCCAGGATCAGGCCCATGTTGGCGATGTTGGAGCCGATGGCATTGCCCACCGCCAGGCCCGGGCTACCGGCCAGTGCCGCCAGCGCCGAGACCAGCAGCTCCGGCGCCGAGGTGCCGAAGGCGACGATGGTCAGCCCCACCAACAGCGGTGAGAGGCCCAGCAGCGCCGCCGTGGCCGAGGCCCCGAGCACGAAGCGGTCGGCGCTCCAGGCGAGCAGGGCGAAGCTGAGCCCCAATAGGATGATCTGCAGCAACATGGGCGCATTCTAATGCCAATGGGGTGCGAGGGGTGAGGGGGATGCCGACCCGGGCGGCGCTATGTTTGACCGGCGCCGGGGTTGATCGGATACTGCGGCATTCTATGGTAAAAACCCGCGGCCGTGCGGGGGCGCTTCGACGCCCCGCCATCGGGGGCGGGACGGGCAGCGGTCAAGGATGTCTCCAGTGCAGGAAACGAGTGATAAACCGGTCTTGGCCCAGGTGCGCGGACTGCATTTCAGCCGCGGTGGCCGGCCTATTTTCAATGGCGTGGATCTGGACATCCGCCAGGGCCAGGTCACGGCCATCATGGGACCGAGCGGTACCGGCAAGACCACCCTGCTGAAACTGATTGGGGGGCAGCTCCAGCCCGCCGCCGGCCAGATTACGGTGGAGGGCGAGGATGTGCACCGGCTGCGCCGCGCCGAGCTCTACCGGCTGCGCCGGCGCATGGGCATGCTGTTTCAGAGCGGGGCGCTGTTCACCGACCTGAACGTCTTTGAAAACGTGGCCTACCCCATCCGGGAGCACACCCGCCTGCCCGAGCCGCTGGTGCGGGACCTGGTCCTGATGAAGCTGGAGGCGGTGGGCCTGCGCGGTGCCCGCGGACTGATGCCGGCGGAACTCTCCGGGGGCATGGCCCGGCGCGTGGCCATGGCCCGCGCCATTGCCCTGGACCCGCACCTGGTGATGTATGACGAGCCCTTCACCGGACAGGATCCGATCACCATGGGCGTGTTGGTGGACCTCATCCGCCGGCTCAACGATGCCCTGGGGCTGACCTCGGTGGTGGTCTCCCACGATGTGGCGGAGACCCTGAGCATCGCCGACTACGCCTATGTGCTCTCCGGGGGGGAGGTGGTGGCCGAAGGCCCGCCGGAGGCGCTGCACCACAGTGATAACGCCTGGTTGCGCCAGTTCCTCGACGGGGCGCCGGACGGCCCGGTGCCCTTCCATTACCCCGGTCGCACCCTGGCTGAAGACCTGCTGGAGCGTCCGGGACGATGATTACCGCAGCCTTTCGCAACCTCGGTGCCCGCACCCTGGCTGCCCTCGGCGGCGTGGGCCGGGCCCATCTGCTCATGTTCCGCCTGCTGGCCGGGCTGCTGCGGGTGCTGGCCCAGCCGCGCTACATCATTCAGCAGCTCTACGCCGTGGGCGTGCTCTCGCTGGTGATCATCGTGGTCTCCGGGCTGTTCGTCGGCATGGTGCTGGCGCTGCAGGGCTACTACACCCTGGTGGATTTCGGCGCCGCCGAGTCGGTGGGCGTGCTGGTGGCGCTCTCGCTGCTGCGCGAGCTGGGGCCGGTGGTGACCGCGCTGCTGTTTGCCGGGCGGGCCGGGTCCTCACTCACCGCCGAGGTGGGGCTGATGAAGGCCACCGAACAGCTCTCCAGTATGGAGATGATGGCCGTGGACCCGGAGCTGCGGGTGATCGCCCCGCGTTTCCTTGCCTGCGTGGTTGCCGTGCCCCTGCTGGCGGGTATTTTCAGCCTGGTGGGGATCTACGGTGGCTATCTGGTGTCTGTAGGATTGATAGGGCTCGATGGCGGGGCGTACTGGGGCAACATGCAGTCCGCGGTGAGCTTCAGCGACGATGTGCTGAACGGGGTCATCAAGAGTGTGGTCTTCGGCATTGTGGTGGGCTGGATCGCCCTCTACAAAGGTTATGAGGCCGTGCCCACTTCCGAGGGTGTGAGCCGGGCCACCACCCACGGCGTGGTGCACGCCTCGCTGGCCGTACTGGGGCTGGACTTCCTGCTCACCGCCCTGATGTTCGACTGATAACAACCGACCGACGATCCGGGATCAATAATGCAATCGACGCGAACCATGGAGCTTTGGGTAGGGGTGTTTGTGGCCCTAGGGCTGGGAGCGATGTTCCTGCTGGCGCTGGAGGTCAGTGGCCTGGCGGAGTTCCGGGATCGCCCCAGTTACGAGGTCACCGCCCACTTCGATAACGTCGGCGGGCTGCGCGAGAAGGCGCCGGTGAACATGGCCGGGGTGCGGGTCGGCCAGGTCAAGGCCATCGAGCTGGATGCACAGAGTTACCGGGCCCGGGTCGTGTTGGGGCTGGATAGCCGTTTCGACCGGATCCCCGCCGACAGCACGGCCGCGATCTATACCTCCGGGCTGCTCGGTGAGCAATACGTGAGCCTGGATCCGGGCTGGGAGGAGGACTACCTCGCCGCCGGCGACCAGATCACCAGCACCCAGTCCGCCGTGGTGCTGGAACGCATCCTCGGGCAATTCCTCTACAGCCTGGGCGACGATTGAACGGGAGACCCATTATGCGTGTGTTCAAATCCCTATTGACGGCCCTGGTGCTGCTGGTCTGGACCCTGCCGGCCCTGGCTGACGCGCCACCGGGCCCCCGCCAGGTGGTGGAGCAGGTGACCCAGGATGTGTTGGATCTGCTGGAGGAGCAGGCCGACGAGCTGCTCGAGGATCGCGTGGCGCTGTACGAGGCCTTAGAGCCCATCGTCGGCCCCCATGTGGCGGTGGAGCGGGTGGCGGAACTGATCCTGGGGCCGCACTGGCGGCGGGCGGAGCCGGAGCTGCAGGCGCGCTTCGTCACCGCCTTCCAGCGCAGTCTGGTGCGCACCTACGGCAGCACCATCGGCGAGTACCGTGGCCTGGAGGTGCGTGTTCTCGGCGTCCGTCGCGATCCCGCCCGGGAGAACGTGGCCCAGGTGGGCATGGACATCCACACCGGCAGCGGCAGCCCGGCGCGGGTGATCTACGAGATGGAGCGCCAGGACGATGGTCATTGGCGGCTGATCAACCTCACCGCCGAGGGCATCAGCCTGGTGCAGAACTACCGCGAGGATTTCCGCAGCCGGCTGCGCGACCGCACCCTGGAGGAGGAGGTCGCCCGGATGGAGGCGCGTAACGAGGAGGCCGGGCTGGAATGAGTCGGGCCGGAGGGAAGCAGGCGCAGCTGGAATCGACCGGGGAGGCCGGGCGCTTCCAGCTCAGCGGTGATCTGAGCTTCGAGACCGTGCCCGGCCTCTGGGCCGAGGCGGAGCGCCTCTTCCGCGGCAGCGGCGATGTGGAGCTGGACTTGGGCGCGGTGGCCCGCACCGACAGCGCCGGTCTGGCCTTGCTGGTGGCCCTGACCCGCCGCGCCGCCCAGCATGACCAGGCCATCCGTTTCTGCCATTTCCCGGAACAACTGCGCGCCATGGCGCGGCTCAGCGGCCTGGCGGATTTCCTGCAGCTGGCCCCGGAGAAGGCCTAGCGCCCCGTTGCCGGCGGTCGGGGCGTCGGGTTTCTGCCTGACGGCCTGCTCGCGTTATACTGCCGGGCTTCCTGGCGGTGTGCCGCCGAACCGATAGTCCCGAACGGGGTTGGAGATATGATGGAACCGAGCGAAGTCGAGCGTCTGATAACCGACGGCCTGCAGGTGGAGAACATCTCCGTGGCGGGGGACGGGCAGCACTTCGAGGCCCGCATTGTCAGCCCGGAGTTCGCCGACAAGAGCCCGCTGCAGCGCCAGCGCCTGGTCAATGCCGTCCTCAAGGAGCACTTTGACAGCGGCCGGCTGCATGCCCTGGCCATGCAGACCCTGACTCCCGAGGAAGCCGCCCGGCAGGACACCTGAGCCCATGGAGCGACTGCTGATCCGCGGTGGGCGGCGCCTGGAGGGCGAGATCCGCATCTCCGGCGCAAAAAACGCGGCCCTGCCCATTATGGCCGCCACCCTGCTTGCCGACGGCCCGATGACCGTCGGCAACATCCCGCACCTGCACGACATCACCACCACCATGGAGCTCCTCGGGCGCATGGGGGTGGGGCTCACCGTGGATGAACGCATGCGGGTGGAGGCCGACCCGCGCAGCCTGCATAGCTGTCACGCCCCCTATGAGCTGGTGAAGACCATGCGTGCCAGTATCCTGGTGCTGGGGCCGTTGCTGGCCCGCTACGGTGAGGCGCAGGTCTCGCTGCCGGGCGGCTGCGCCATCGGCTCGCGGCCGGTGAACCTGCACGTGGAGGGGCTGCGTGCGATGGGGGCGGAGCTGACGGTGGAGGAGGGTTATATCAAGGCCCGCTGCGACCGGCTGCGCGGGGCGCGCATCGTGTTGGAGCTGGTCACCGTCACCGGGACCGAGAACCTGATGATGGCCGCCGCCCTGGCCGAGGGCACCACGGTGATCGAGAATGCGGCGCGGGAGCCCGAGGTGGTGGACCTGGCCGATTGTCTGAACGCCATGGGCGCGAAGATCCAGGGCGCGGGCACCGATACCCTGACCATCGAGGGCGTGGAGCGGCTCAACGGCATCCATTACGACGTGCTGCCCGACCGCATCGAGTCCGGCACCTACCTGATCGCCGCCGCCATCACCGGCGGTCGGATCAAGCTCAAGGACACCGCCCCGAAGCTGCTGGACGCGGTGCTGGTCAAGCTGGAGGAGGCCGGGGCGCGGATCGAGACCGGCCCCGACTGGATCAGTCTGGAGATGGAGGGCAGGCCCCGGTCGGTCTCCGTGCGCACCGCACCGTACCCCGGCTTTCCCACCGACATGCAGGCCCAATTCTGCGCCCTGGACTGCATCGCCGAGGGTACCGGCACCATCACCGAGACGGTGTTCGAGAACCGTTTCATGCACTGCCTGGAGATGCAGCGCATGGGCGCGGATATCCGCATCGAGGGCAACACCGCCATTCTGCGCGGTGTGCCGGCGCTCAAGGGCGCCCCGGTGATGGCCACCGATCTGCGCGCCTCGGCCAGCCTGGTGCTGGCCGGCCTCGTGGCCCGGGGCGAGACCCGGGTGGACCGGATCTACCACATCGACCGCGGCTACGAGTGCATCGAAGAAAAACTGGCGCAATTGGGCGCCGACATCCGCCGGGTACCGGCCTGACCGGGACCGAACAAGCTGGACGCAACCACCATGTCCGACGCCGAGACCCTGACGCTGGCCCTCTCCAAGGGCCGCATCCTGGATGACACGCTGCCGTTGCTGGCCGACTGCGGTATCCGCCTCACCGAGGATCCGGAGCGCAGCCGCAAGCTCATCTTCGAGACCACGGTGCCCGGGGTGCGGGTGATCGTGGTCCGCGCCACCGATGTGCCGCCCTTCGTGGAACACGGCGGCGCCGACCTGGGGGTGGCCGGCAAGGACGTGCTCATGGAGTACGGCAGCAACGGTCTCTACGAGCCGTTGGACCTGAATATCGCCCGCTGTCGGATGATGGTGGCCGGCCATCCCGGCGCCAATGAGCGCCCCGGCCGGCTGCGGGTGGCCACCAAGTTCGTCAATATCGCTCGCCGCTACTACGCGGAGCAGGGGCGGCAGGTGGAACTGATCAAGCTCTACGGCTCCATGGAGCTGGCGCCGCTGGTGGGCCTGGGCGATGTCATCGTGGACCTGGTGGACACCGGCAACACCCTCCGTGCCAATGGCCTGGAGCCGCTGGAGCACATCACCGACATCAGCTCCCGGCTGGTGGTCAACAAGGCCTCCATGAAGATGAAGCATCGCCGCATCAAGGCCCTGTTGGGCCAGCTGGCAGAGGCCGTGGAGGCCCGCCGCGCCTAGGCGGGGGCCGTCGCCGACAACCGCAATCGCGCAACCGGCAAGCGCAAGCCCGAGGTCAACATGTTCGAGATAAACCGCCTCAGCACCAAGCAACCCGATTTCGACACCGAGTTGGAAAAGCTGGTGAGCTGGGACGCCCACGTGGGCGGGGAACTGGAAGCGACCGTGGCGGAGATCCTGCACGAGGTGCGCCATCGTGGCGATCAGGCCGTGCTCGACTACACCCGCCGCTTCGACCGCAGCCAGGCGCAGAGCGTGGCCGAGCTCGAGGTGCCGGCCGCCCGGCTCAAGCAGGCCCTGGACAAACTGCCCGGCGAGCAGCGCAATGCCCTCCACGAGGCCGCCGATAGGATCCGCCGCTATGCCGAGCGGCAGAAGATGGCGGGCTGGTCCTACACCGAGGAGGACGGCACCGTGCTGGGCCAGCAGGTGACCCCGCTGGACAGCGTCGGCGTCTACGTGCCCGGGGGCAAGGCCGCCTACCCGTCGTCGGTGCTGATGAATGTGGTGCCGGCAAAGGTGGCCGGCGTCGAGCAAATCGTCATGGTGGTACCGGCCCCGGGGGGAGAGCCCAACGAGATGGTGCTGGCCGCCGCCGCCATTGCCGGGGTGGACCGGGTGTTCACCGTGGGCGGGGCACAGGCGGTGGGGGCGCTGGCCTACGGCACCGAGACCATCCCCGCCGTGGATAAGATCGTCGGCCCCGGCAACGCCTTTGTGGCCGAGGCCAAGCGCCGCGTCTTCGGCGTGGTGGGCATCGACATGATCGCCGGCCCCTCCGAGATCCTGGTCATCTGCGACGGCCAGACCGATCCGGAGTGGATCGCCCAGGACCTCTTCTCCCAGGCCGAGCACGACGAGGAGGCCCAGGCCATCCTGGTCTCTCCGGATCCGATGTTCCTGGACCAGGTGCAGACGGCCATGGAGAACGGTCTGCCGGAGATGGAGCGCTCGGACATCATCCGCACCGCGCTGGCAAAGCGCGGTGCGTTGATCAACGTGCGCGACCTGCATGAGGCGGCCGAGGTGGCCAACCGCATCGCCCCGGAGCACTTGGAGCTGTCGGTGGCCGAGCCGGAGAAGCTGGCCGGCTACATCCGCCACGCCGGCGCCATCTTCCTGGGCCGCTACACCGCGGAGGCCCTGGGCGATTACTGCGCCGGGCCGAACCACGTGCTACCCACCTCGCGCACGGCCCGCTTTGCCTCGCCGCTGGGGGTGTATGACTTCCAGAAGCGCAGCAGCCTGATCAACTGCTCGCCGGCCGGGGCGGTGAAGCTGGGCCGGGTGGCCAGCGTGCTGGCCCGTGGCGAGGGGTTGACCGCCCACGCCCGCTCCGCGGAGCTGCGGGTGGAGGACGGGGAGGGCGGACAGTGAGCCGTTCCTCACGCAGCGCCCTGATCGACGCTTGGGTGCGCCCGGAGGTGCGGGCGCTGAGCGCCTACCACGTGCCGCCACCGGCGGACGTGATCAAGCTGGACGCCATGGAGAACCCCTGGCCCTGGCCCGGGGAACTGGTCGAGGCCTGGCAGGCAGCGCTGTCGGAGGTGCCGCTCAACCGCTATCCCGACGCCGGGGCCGGCGAACTGAAGGCCCGGCTGCGCGCGGCCATGGGCATCCCGGAGGGGGCCGCGCTCATGCTCGGCAACGGCTCGGATGAGTTGATCCTGCTCATCAACCTCCTGGTGGCGGGGCCCGGCCGGGTCGTGCTCACCCCGGGGCCGGGTTTCGCCATGTACCGCATCATCGCGGTCAACAGCGGCCTGGGCTACCGCGAGGTGCCGCTGGCCGAGGACTTTGAGCTGGACGAGACGGCCATGCGGGCGGCGCTGCGGGAGGTGCAGCCGGCGGTGGTCTATATTGCCTATCCCAACAACCCCACCGGCAATGCCTTTAATCGCGACGCCCTGGCCCGCGTGATCCACGAGGCCCCAGGCCTGGTGGTGGTGGACGAGGCCTACTACGCCTTCGCCAACGACAGCTTCCTGCCCGATGTGCTGGCCTATCCCAACCTGCTGGTGATGCGCACCGTCTCCAAGGTGGGGCTGGCCGGCCTGCGCCTGGGCCTGGTGGCCGGCCACCCGGACTGGCTTGAGGAACTGGAGAAACTGCGCCTGCCCTACAACATCAGTGCCCTTACCCAGGCCAGTGCCAACTTTGCGCTGGATCACCGCGAGCAACTCGAGCGCAGCGTGGCCGCCATCGTGGCCGAGCGCGGGCGTTTGGCCGAAGGGCTGGCGGCCATTCCCGGGGTGGAACGGGTCTGGCCCAGCGAGGCCAACTTCCTCACCTTCCGGGGCCCGGCCGGGGCCGCCGGCCGGGTGCACAGCGGGCTGCGGGAGCACGGCGTGCTGATCAAGAACCTGGACGGTAGTCACCCGCAGCTCGCCGACTGCCTGCGGGTGACGGTGGGCCGGCCGGAGGAAAACGCCCGCTTCCTGGCGGCGCTGGGCCAGGTGCTGTCAGGGTAACCGCGGCTGCCGTGGGGCCGGCTGCCGCTCGTCCTGGGCCGGGCGTTCTCCCACCGCCACGGTGACCGTGCGCGCCTCGCCATCCCGCAGCAGATCCAGCCGCAGCTCGCTCCCGGGCCGCTTGTCGGTGACCCGCTCCAGCAGCGCCTGGGCATCGGCCGCCGGTTCGCCCTCGATGTGGGTGATGATATCCCCGGGGCGCAGGCCGGCACGGTCCGCCGGGCCCCCGCGCAACACGCCGGAGATGACAATGCCCTGTGCCGCCGCCAGGTCGAAGGACTCGGCCAGCATGGGGGTCAGGCTCTGGGCCTGGACCCCGATCCAGCCGCGCACCACGCGACCCTCCTCGACGATGCTTTGCAGCACCGAGACCGCCAGGTGGGCCGGGATGGCGAAGCCGATGCCCTGGTGGCCCCCGGTGCGGCTGAAGATGGCGGTGTTGATGCCCACCAGCCGGCCCTCGGCGTTGATCAGTGCGCCGCCGGAGTTGCCCGGGTTGATGGCCGCGTCGGTCTGGATAAAGTTCTCGAAGGTGGTCAGGCCGAGCTGATCGCGGCCGGTGGCGCTGACAATGCCCATGGTCACCGTCTGGCCGACGCCGAAGGGGTTGCCGATGGCCAGCACCACGTCGCCCACGCGCAGCGCCCGGTCGTCCGCCAACTGGATCACCGGCAGCCGGTCCAGTTCGATGCGCAGCACCGCGAGATCGGTCTCCGGGTCGCGGCCCACCACACTGGCCAGGGCCTCCCGGCCATCCGCCAGCAGCACCTGGATCTGGTCGGCGTCCTCGATGACGTGGTTATTGGTGATGACGTAGCCCTGTTCGCTGAAGATCACCCCCGAACCCAGGCTGGTCTGCGTGCGCTCCCGCGGCCGGTGGGGCGCGACATCGCCGAAAAAGCGGCGGAAGAAGGGGTCGTCGAACAGTGGGTGCGGCGCCTCCTGCACGGTCTTGGCGGTGTAGATGTTGACCACGGCCGGTTGGGCCTGCTCCACGGCGTCGGCGTAGGACACCGGCCCCGTGCGGGGCTGTATCGGCGGCGCTAGCGTCTGGGTGGCGGGCGCAGCCGCCCCGTTGCCATTGCGGTCGTTCGGCGCGGCGTTGTTACCGGTCTGCATGCCCACCAGGTCCGGGCGCAGGCCGATGATGACCGCCGCCACCAGCAGGCCGATGGCGGTGTAACTGAGCAGGAATCGCAGCAGGCGCGGCACTTTCATCCGGCGGTCTCCAGACCTCTGACGCTGTTATCGGGGCCCGGGGTGGGCGGCCCCGGGGGAGACATTGTAAGGTATGCGCAAACCCAGTGCAGGAGCCCCGTCGTCCATGGCAATGCTCAGCACCCTGATCCGTCAGCTCGACGCCTGGTTGCAGCCGGCCGCGCTCACCGATTACGCCCCCAATGGGCTGCAGGTGGAGGGGCGAGCGGAGGTCACCCACTTGGTCACCGGGGTGACGGCCAGTCAGCGGTTTCTCGAGCGGGCGCTGGCCGCCGGCGCCGACGCGCTGCTGGTCCACCACGGCTACTTCTGGAAAGGCGAGCCCGCCCCCATCGTGGGTATGAAGGGGCGGCGTATCGCCACCCTTTTGCGTGCGGATGTCAGCCTGCTGGCCTACCATTTACCATTGGATGTCCACCCCGAGTTCGGGAACAACGTACGGCTGGGCCAGGTGCTGTGCCTGCCCCCCTCGCGGCCGGTGACCCTGGCCGGGCTGGAGGGGCTGGGCCGGGAGAGCGCGCTGGCCGTCCCCGAGCGGCTGCCGGACTTCGCGGTGCGGGTGGCGCGGGGCCTGGAGCGGGAGCCCCTGGTGGTGGCCGGCGGCGATCATCCGGTGCAGCGGGTGATCTGGTGCACCGGCGGTGGCCAGGACTTCATCCACCAGGCGGCGGCATTGGGAGCGGATACCTACATCAGCGGGGAGATCTCCGAGCGGACCACCCACGCGGCACGGGAGCTGGGGGTGCACTATCTTTGCGCGGGGCACCACGCCACGGAGCGCTACGGCGTGCAGGCCCTGGGAGCGGCCCTGGCGGAGCATCTGGGCGTGGCCCATACCTACGTGGAGGTGGACAACCCGGCCTGAGCGTAACTGCCATACATTCATTTGCGTCAAATTGTCGCAGGAATCCCGGCCAATCATGCGGTCATCCCGCTCATATCAGGGCCGAACTTCGCCGGGTCACGACGCTGGGCCCTGGGCGTTGCCTTGACCTTCTTGGGCGTATATTGGATGCTTAGGCGCCGAAGTTTTGGGCGCCCTTCTCAGGGTTTACTCCAAGAAAGCACAATGGCCCCGGGGCCAACACCGGGATGACCCTAGCGGGTTCCTAACGATCTGACAGTTTCAGAGGTCTTCCATGAAACAGGATGGCGTGGACAAGGGCAGGCGCCGCATCCTCACGGGTGCTGCCACGGTTGTGGGTGGCGTCGGTCTGGCGTTTACCGTGACCCCCTTCATTAAATATTGGCAGCCCAGTGCGCGGGCGCTGGCCGCCGGTGCACCGGTCGAGGTGGATCATAGCAAGCTGGGCGAAGGTCAGCTGCTCAACGTCGAATGGCGCGGGCAGCCGGTCTTCGTGGTCCGGCGCACCGAAGAGCAGTTGGCCGAGCTGCAGAATGTGCGCGGCCGGCTTCGCGATCCCGACTCCGAAGTCGAGGAGCAGCAGCCGGAGTATGCGCGCAACGAGCACCGCTCCCGCGACCCCGAGTTCCTGGTGGTCGTCGGTGTCTGCACCCACCTGGGCTGCTCCCCGGGCTACTATCCGGAGCTCCAGGCCCAACCCTTCGATCCGGACTGGCGCGGCGGGTTCTTCTGCGGCTGCCACGCCTCCCGCTTCGATATCGCCGGGCGGGTCTTCCAAGGGGTTCCCGCGCCGACCAACCTGGTGGTCCCGCGGTACAAGTTTACTGAGCAAAATACCATCCTCATCGGCGAGGACGAGGAGGGCATGGCCTGATGAGCTACAACACAGAAAAAGCTCAGGGTGGGCTCTTGGGGTGGGTTGATGCCCGCTTTCCGCTCACGAAGATGTGGCGGGAGCACCTGAGCGAATACTATGCTCCGAAGAACTTCAACTGGTGGTACTACTTTGGTTCGCTGGCCCTGATGGTGCTGGTCATCCAGATCATCTCCGGGATCTGGCTGACCTTCAACTTCAAGCCGACGGGGGCAGAGGCCTTCACCTCGGTCGAATTCATCATGCGTGACGTGGAATGGGGGTGGCTGATCCGCTATATCCACTCCACCGGCGCCTCGATGTTCTTCCTGGTGGTCTATCTGCACATGTTCCGAGGCATGATGTACGGCTCCTACCAGAAGCCCCGGGAGCTCATCTGGATCTTCGGCTGCCTTCTTCTTCTGGTCCTCATGGCCGAGGCCTTCATGGGCTACGTGCTGCCCTGGGGCCAAATGTCCTACTGGGGGGCGCAGGTCATCATCTCGCTGTTCGGGGCGATTCCCTTCATCGGCGAGCCGCTGGTGGTCTGGATCATGGGTGACTTCCTCATCTCCGAGGCCACCCTGGGCCGGTTCTTCGCCCTGCACGTCGTCGCCCTGCCGCTGGTGCTGATCGCCCTGGTGGTGGCGCACATCCTGGCGCTGCACGAGGTCGGCTCCAATAACCCCGACGGGATCGAGATCAAGAAGCACAAGGACGAGAACGGCAAGCCGCTGGACGGCATCCCGTTCCATCCCTACTACACCGTCAAGGACCTTTTCGGTGTAGGGGTCTTCCTGATCGTCTTCTCCGTGGTGGTGTTCTTCATCCCGGAGGTGGGCGGGTACTTCATCAAGTACGACAACTTCATCCCCGCGGATCCGCTGACGACGCCGAGTCACATCCCGCCGGTCTGGTACTTCGCGCCCCACTACGCGATCCTGATGTCGGTGCCGGACAAGCTGCTGGGCGTGGTGGCCATGGGTGCGGCCATCGCCGTGCTGTTCCTACTGCCCTGGATCGACCGTGGCCGGGTGCGCTCCATCCGCTACCGTGGGCTGGGCTTCAAGATCGCCCTGTTCGCCTTCGCGGCCGCCTTCATCATCCTGGGTTATGTGGGCACGCAGCCGGTCACGCCGATGACCACGATTATCGGCCGCATCTGCGCGCTGGTGTACTTCGGTTACTTCGTCTTCCTCTGGGTCTACACCGCGTTTGATCTGGAGAAGACCAAGCCGGTTCCGGAAAGGGTGACGTCCTGATGATGAAGAGATTCCTGCTTATCGCAATCCTGGCGCTGGCCCCCCTGGGGGCCAGCAGCGCGGCCCCCAAGGGCGACCTGCCGCTGGGCCTGGAGTTCAGTGCCGACCCCTACGACACCGATTCCATCCGGCGGGGTGCGGGGTTGTTCGTCAACTACTGCATGGGCTGCCACTCGGTGGAACTGCTGCGTTGGAACCGGATGGCCGCCGATCTGGGCATGGAGGAGGAGGATGTCATCGAGAACATGATCTTCGGTGACGCCGAAATCCACGACCCGATGATCTCGGCCATGGACCCGGAGGACGGCGAGGCCTGGTTCGGTATCGAGCCGCCGGACCTGTCCCTGACCGGCCGGTCCCTGGGCGCGGACTGGATCTACGCCTTCCTCAACACCTTCTATCGCGACGACATGTCCGCGGTGGGGATCGACAACCTGATGTTGGGCGGTTCGTCGATGCCGCACGTGCTGTCGAGCCTGCAGGGCATGCCGGAGGCGGTGCGGGACGATGACGGCAACATCGTCGATCTGGAGGTGCCTGAGCACCGCCAGGGGGTAATGTCGCCGGAGGAGTACCGGCAGGCCACCGCGGATATCGCGAACTTCCTGGCCTATGCCGCGGAGCCCATCAAGGCCTATCGCATGCAGCTGGGTTTCAAGGTCATTCTGTTCCTGCTGCTGCTGACGGTGTTGTTCTATGCGCTGAAGCGCGAGTACTGGAAGGACGTCCATTAAGGGCGTCGATCACCGGCCCGGCCGCGGCCCTCTGGGCGGCGGCCGGGCGGTTCCGTTTCTGGTCGAGGGGTCTTGCCCATGGGGGCAGTGAACCGACGTTCGGTAATCACACTCTATTCCGATCCCGATGCGCTGGACAGCCATCGGGTCCGTTTCGTTCTGGCCGAGAAGGGTATCGACGCCCATCTGGTCTCGGTTGATCCGCTGGATCCGCCCGAGGACCTGCAGGAGCTCAACCCCTACTGCACCACACCCACCCTGGTGGACCGCGAGCTCTCGCTCTACGACCCGCGGGTGATCGTCGAGTACCTGGACGAGCGCTACCCCCACCCGCCCTTGATGCCGGTGGATCCCGTCTCCCGGGCCAAGGCGCGTCTGGTGGTGTCCCGGGTGGAGACCGACTGGTACCCGCTGGCGGCGCAATTGGCTGAGGGCAAGGGGCGCGGCCTGGCGGCGGTGCGCAAGGAGCTGGCGGAGGGGTTGCTGGCCAGTGACCCGTTATTCAGGGGCTATCCTTTCCTGCTCAGCGAGGAGCTGAGTGTGATGGACTGTGCCGTGTTGCCGGTGCTCTGGCGGCTGCCGGCACTGGGCGTGGAGCTGCCCGGACGGGCGGAACACCTGCACGCCTACATGGAGCGCATGTTTGCGCGGCCATCGTTCAGGAAATCCCTGTCAGATATCGAGAAGACCCTGCGCGACTGAGGTCCGCGGCGGCCCTGGAGTATTGATGACATCGAGTAGACCGTATCTGATCCGCGCGCTGTACGAGTGGATTGTCGATAACGGCCTTACCCCCTACCTGCTGGTCAACGCCGAGCACGAGGGGCTGGTGGCGCCCATGGAGTATGTGGACGCCGGCAAGCTGGTGCTCAACGTGGCGCCGAGGGCCGTGCATAACCTGGCTATGGGCAACGAGGCCGTGGAGTTTTCCGCCCGCTTTGGCGGGGTGCCCCAGGATGTGCGGGTGCCGGTGATGGCGGTGATGGCCATTTATGCCCGGGAGAACGGCCAGGGGATGCTCTTCGGGGAGGCCGACGAGGAGGGGGGTGACGGGCCCTCAAGCGGTGGGCCGGACGACGACGGGCCCAACGGCGGTCCGGATGGCGGCGGCAGCCGCCCCAACCTGCGGGTGGTCAAATAGGCCGGCGGCCCCCGGCCCCGGGTTCCGGGGCGCTGTTCAGGCGCCCCCAAACAGGTGCTGGTCGATCAGGTCGCAGAGGCAGTGGATCGCCAGCAGGTGCACCTCCTGGATGCGTGCGGTGACGTCTGAGGGTACGCGGATCTCCACGTCCCGCTCCGCCAGCAGGCCGGCCATTTCGCCGCCGTCCTTGCCACTCAGGGCCACCACCGCCATGCCCCGCTCGTGAGCGGCGGCCACCGCCGCGTTGACGTTGCCCGACTGGCCGCTGGTGCTGATGGCGAGCAGGATGTCCTGCGCCTGGCCCAGGGCGCGGACCTGCTTGGCGAAGACCTCCTGGTAGCTGTAGTCGTTGGCGATGGAGGTCAGGGTGGAGCTGTCGGTGGTCAGCGCCACCGCCGGCAGGCCGGGGCGCTCCATCTCGAAGCGGTTCAGCAACTCCGATGAAAAGTGCTGTGCGTCGCCGGCGGAGCCCCCGTTGCCGCAACTGAGGATCTTGCCCTCCGCCTGTAGTGCCTGGGCCATCAGGTGGCCGGCGTCGGCGATGGACTCGGTGAGCGCGTCCATCGCCATCTGCTTGGTGCGGATGCTCTCGTGGAAATGCTGAACGATGCGGTCATGGGGGTTCATGCGGCGCTCCCGGCGGTGGTGGCTACGGCACGGGCGCAAGGGTAGCGCCCGGTGGGCGGCTTCGCAAACGGCAAGCGCCTAGCCCGGGGCGGTGAAGGCGTGGCGCAGCCACTGGGGCCGCTCCCCGTCGAAGGTCACCACGTCAAAGCGGCAGACGGCCCGTTGGGTGAGCCGGTGGCGCTGCAGCCAGCGGGCGGCGGCGCGGGCCAGCCGGCGTTGCTTCGCCGGGGTGATGGAGGCCAGTGCGCCACCGTAACCCGGATGGGTCCGCACCCGCACCTCCACGAACACGACCACCTCGCCGTCCCGCATGATGAGGTCGATCTCGCCGGCCCGGCAGCGGAAGTTGCATTCCAGCAGTTCCAGCCCCTGTCCGGTGAGGTGTTCCAGGGCCCGGCGCTCGCCCCGGTTGCCGGTCTCCAGGTGAGGGGCGGGGGCGGATGGCCGGCGGCGGTTCACAGGCCCAGGTCCTCGCCGTTCTCCTCCTGCAGCAGCTCCGGGCCCTCATGGGTGTAACGGGCCGGCAGCAGGCCGCGCTGAATCCGCCCTCGCTCGTCCATACTCAGGCGGCCGCTGAAGCCGTCGATACGCTCGCCGCCCCTAGCCTGCAGCAGTTCCACGTAGGGGACGAGGCGGTAGGCATCCACGCCGAGGGCGAACAGCCGGCCGTGGCTGGCAATCGGCTCTGGCCACAATGCCTCCAGGGTGGCGCGGTCCAGGCCGTCGTCGGTGCGGACGCCAGCGTCCAGCATCCAGGGTGTCTCCATGAAGAGCACCCCATCCAGGTCCGCCCACAACTCCGGGTCGTCCCCGGTGCTGTGGATGTGCGAGGTGGCCAGTACCGGCAACCCGACGCCCTGGTGGTAGTGCAGTTGCGTCACCAGCAGACGGGCCTGCCCGGTGGTGGCCCCCAGGAACAGAAAGTCGGCGTCCTGGCGTCGCCGATCCACATGCTCGACGCTGCGCTGCAGGGTGGCGCGCACCTGCCGGGCGCGCCGGTCGCCGATGTCGAGATTGAGCAGTGCCCGCAGCGGGCCGGCGTGGTCCGCCTGGTCGGTGGCGAAGCGTTGCGCCTCGAGCACCTCGCCGCCGGCTGCCTCGAAGGTCTGGCTGAAGGCCTCAGCCAGGCGTCGGCCCCAGTCGCTGTCGGGCACCAGCACCAGGGCCCGTTGCCAGCCGGTCCGGCGCGCCTGACGCGCCGCTTCCGCGGCGTCATCCTCCGGGGCGAGCCCGAACTGGTAGAGCCCGGCCCGGCCCTCCACGCCGCCTGACAGGGTGTTTAGCGCCAGCACCGGCACCGGCAGTTCCTCCGCACCCGCCAGGGCATCCACCTGGCCTTTCTCCAGCGGGCCGATGACCAGTTCCGCGCCGTCCGATACCGCCCGCCGGTAGAGCGCCACGATGTCGCGACCGGCGCTGTCCAGGATGCGCAGGTCGGGGCCGTCACCCTCCGCCGCCAGATGGGCGGCCATGATGCCGTCGCGTATGGCGCGCCCGGCGTCCGCCAGGGGGCCGGTGAGCGGCAGCAGGACGGCGATCTCGGTGGGGTCGATCATCTTCTCACGGTATTCGCCGACGATGCGGTCGGTCACATAGGGCCCACCGGGGTGGGACGGAAAGCGCCGTTCCCAGCGGGCGAGGGCGTCATCCAGCTGGCGGGGCTCGAGCCGGTAATTACGGACGAGCCAGGCGAGCTCCACCCAGCCACCGAATCGGTCGGCGGAGACCGGCCGGCGGTCGCGCAGGCTGTTCAGCGGGGCGTTGTCGAGGAGGGCCCAGATCTGTTCATGGTTGTGGGTCAGTGCCTGTTCGTCATCGAGCCGGTCGCTGCGCTCTACCCGTGCGCGGACCGCGTCCAGCGGCAGGTCCAGTCGCTCCAGGGCCTGGGCGCGGACCTGATAGTAGCGCTCGGCGAAGGCCTCTGGTGGGGGCGCCATGGGCTGGATGATGCGCCAAGCCTGGAGGGTATGCCCGCCGGCCAGCAGCAGGCTGGCCTCGAGCAGGGCCAGGCGCTCCCGTTGGTCAACGTCCAGCGGTCGCTCTGCCAGCGTCTCCCGGAGCTCGTCCGCCTCCCGGGTCTGGCTGCGGTCCGCCGCTATCTCCGCCAGCCGGATCCTCCAGTCGTCCGCCCGGTCGTGGTTCGGCGCCAGTTCTAGGGCGCGCTGGAGCTGTGCCACGGCCGCCTCGGCCGCGCCCCGCCGGGCGGCCAGTTCGCCCTGTTCGGCCAGGGCCTGCGCCCGTTCCGTGGGCGGGATGTCGGGCTCCGGGGCCGGCGGCTCCGGCGGCGCGCAGGCATAGAGCAGGGCGGTCAGCAAGAGCAGGGGTAACAGGCGGTAGCGCATGGTGATCATCTCTGGCTGGCGGCGCCGCGGGTTGAGGGGGTGGTGCCCGGTGCGGGCATGGTCCTTTGGGGGCGGAGCTGGTACAACGCTCATCCTGAACCGAAAAGTATCATTACTGGGAGCTTGCCGTGTCAAACCTCCAGGGCACCCTTTACGTGGTGGCCACACCCATCGGCAACCGGGGCGACATCAGCGAGCGGGCCCGTCGGGTGCTGGCCGGGGTGGCGGTGGTGGCCGCCGAGGACACCCGCCGCTCCGGCCAGCTCCTCAGCCATTATGGCATCAGTGCCCGGCTGGTGAGCCTGCACGAGCACAATGAGGATCGCCAGGTCCCCCGGCTGTTGGCGCGTCTGCAGGCCGGCGAGGACATCGCGCTGATCTCCGATGCCGGGACCCCGCTGGTCAGCGACCCGGGCTACCGGCTGGTCAGCGCCTGTGCCTGGGCCGGCGTGCGGACCAGCCCGGTGCCCGGGCCCAGTGCGGTCATGGCTGCGCTCTCGGTGGCGGGCCTGCCCACCGACCGCTTCTGCTTCGAGGGTTTTCTGCCTGCGCGCCCCGGCCCGCGCCGCAAGGCCCTCGCCGCGCTGGCCGCGGAGCCGCGCACCCTGGTGCTGCTGGAGTCGAGCCACAGGATACTGGACAGCCTGCGAACAGTGGCCGAGGTGTTCGGGCCCGAGCGCCCCGCGGTGGTGGCTCGGGAGCTCACCAAGACCTGGGAGACCGTGCTGCGGGGGCCGGTGGGCGCGCTGGTTCAGCGGCTGGAGGCGGACCCCGATCAGCGTCGGGGCGAATTCGTGCTGCTGTTGGCCGGGGCACCGGCGACGGCCAGCGATGATGAGACGCTGTTGCACACCCTCCGGCCGCTGCTCGCCGAACTCCCTGTCAAGCGGGCGGCGCGGGTGGCGGCTCAGATCACCGGGGCCCCGCGCAACCGGCTCTACCAACTGGCGCTGCGGGAGAAGGGCGTGGAGGGTTAAGATGTGCCCGGTGTGCCTGCCCGGCGCCAGGGCCATTCCGACCGCCGGCGAAAACGGGTACAATGGGCGCAGGAGTCGGCCGGGCAGCCGCTGCGGCCCGGGTCGCGAGACCCGGTGCGCGGAGGAAAGTCCGGGCTCCACAGGGCAGGGTGCCAGGTAACGCCTGGGGGGCGTGAGCCCACGGAAAGTGCCACAGAAAACAAACCGCCGATGGCCCTTCGGGGCACAGGTAAGGGTGAAACGGTGCGGTAAGAGCGCACCGCGCGACTGGTAACAGTTCGCGGCACGGTAAACCCCACCCGGAGCAAGACCAAATAGGGGAGCAATGGCGTGGCCCGCGCTGCTCCCGGGTAGGTTGCTAGAGGCAGGTGGTGACACCTGTCCCAGAGGAATGGCTGTCCCCGACAGAACCCGGCTTACAGGCCGACTCCACCTCCTTCCCACCGGAATTTTTCGGTTTATCCTGAGGAATTCCCGTCGAACCAGCACGTTGTGCGGCCATAGTTCGTGCATTTTCTGATGCACGACGGCCAACCTTCTGATTAGTTTCCGGAAACGTAATGCCTCCCCCTCGGTCTGACGCCCCACTTTGGGGTTCGTTGGTAACTTATTGTTGTGAAAGAAATATTCAGGCCCCTTTTGCCTTGACACCGGTTGTCGCCGCTACCTATAGTGTCGGAAAGTGGGTCAAGGTGGCATGAAGTGGTTTAATTGTGGGCTTGGGGGGCATAGCCGGCCGTGTTCAGGGGGGTCACACATCTCAATCTCGACGCCAAAGGGCGCATGGCGTTCCCGAGCCGTTATCGGGACCGTCTAATGGGCCTTTGCGACGGCGAGGTGGTGGCGACCATCGATTACGAGTCCCCCTGCCTGATGCTCTATCCGCTCCCGGACTGGGAGGTGCTGGAGCGGGATCTGGTCAAGCTCCCCAGCCTCAATCCACAGGCACGGCGCCTGCAGCGCCTGCTGATCGGCCACGCCCATGACCTGCAACTCGATGGCAGCGGGCGCGTGCTGCTGCCGCAGCCGTTGCGTGACTACGCCAATCTGGACAAGAAGATTGTGCTGGTGGGCCAGGTCCACCGGTTTGAGCTCTGGGATGCCGAGGCCTGGGAGCAGGCCCGCACCGACTGGCTGGACGAGGCGCGCCAGGACGGCGTTCCCGACGAACTGGGGAGTCTGACGCTGTGAACGGCGGGCCGGCGGGGCAGGACGCACACCGGCCGGTGCTGCTGGACGAGGCCCTGGACGCCCTGGCCATTCGTCCGCACGGGGTCTATGTGGATGGCACCTTCGGCCGGGGCGGCCATGCGGCCGGCATCCTTGCGCGTCTGGGGCCGGAGGGGCGCTTGTGGTTGGTGGACCGGGATCCGGAGGCCATCGCCGTGGCTCGGGCCCGGCACGGGGACGACCCCCGCTGCACCATCGCCCATGGCCGTTTCGATGAATTGCCCGGGCGGCTGGAGGCGGCCGGATTGCTGCATCGGGTGGACGGCCTGCTGCTGGACCTGGGGGTGTCGTCGCCGCAACTGGACAGTGCCGAGCGCGGTTTCAGCTTCATGCGCGAGGGGCCGTTGGACATGCGCATGGACACCAGCCGCGGGGTGACGGCTCGGGAATGGCTGGAGCAGGTGGACGAGAAGACCCTGAGCCGGGCGCTGCGTGACTACGGTGAGGAGCGGCACAGCCGCCGGATCGCCCGGGCGTTGATCCGGGCCCGCGAGGACGGGGCACTGCCGGAGACCACCGGTGCCCTGGCCCGGCTGATTGCTGAGAACGTACCCGGGCGGCCGGAGCCGGGCAAACACCCGGCCACCCGCAGCTTTCAGGCCCTGCGCATCGCCATCAATGGCGAGCTGGAGGCCCTGGATGCCCTGCTGGAGCGGATCTGTGATCTGTTGGCCCCGGGGGGGCGACTGGTGGTGATCAGCTTTCACTCGCTGGAGGACCGGCGGGTCAAACGCTACATCCGCAAGCAGTCCACCGTGGGCGATTTGCCGCCCAGCGTGCCGGTGGCGCCGGAGGCGCTGCAGCCGCGCCTGCGGTCCGTGGGCCGGGCGCTGCGCCCGGGGGAGGCCGAGCAGGCGGCCAATCCTCGGGCCCGCAGCGCGGTGATGCGGGTGGCGGAGCGGCTGCCATGAGCCGCGGCATGGCCATTGCGCTATGCCTGGGGCTCGTGGTCGCCGTCCTCGGCTCGGCGCTGGGCGTGGTCGCCAGCAAGCACCAGCACCGCAGCCTGTTCATGGAGTTGCAGGGGCTGTCCGCCGAGGCGGACCACCTCAATGTGGAGTGGGGCATGCTGCAACTGGAGCAGGGCACCTGGGCCGGGCACGGCCGGGTGGAGCGTGTGGGCCGGGAGCGTCTGGGCATGGTGATGCCCGGGCGCGAGGACATTGTCATCATTCGCCCCTGACGGGGTGGGGAGTGGGGATTCGATGAGCAGGCGAGCGCAGAAGACCGCCATGCCCCAGGTTGCCGGCTGGCGCCTGGGCGTGGTGGCGCTCGTCTTTTTCCTGCTGGTCGGCGCTCTGATGTGGCGGGCGGTGGAGCTGCAGGTGTTGGACCGGCAATTCCTGCAGACCCAGGGCGAGGCCCGGCAGATGCGCACCCGCGCCATGCCGGCCCATCGTGGCGTGATCACCGACCGCCACGGTGAACCGCTGGCGATCAGCTCGCCGGTGGATTCGGTGTGGGCCGACCCGGGTCAGTTGTTGGACCACCCCGAGGCCGTCACCGCGCTGGCGGAACTGGTGGGCATGCCGCGTGCCCGCCTGCAGCGGCGGCTGGAGGCACGGCCGGGTAGTGAGTTCGCCTGGGTCCGGCGCCAGGTCTCGCCCGAGCAGGCCGAGGCCGTGCGCCGCGCGGCCCTGCCGGGGGTGGCGCTGCAGCAGGAGTACCGCCGTTTTTACCCCTCCGGCGAGGTCAGCGCCCACCTGCTGGGCTTCACCAACATCGACGACCAGGGTCAGGAAGGCCTGGAGCTCACCTATGACGCCTGGCTGCGCGGCGAGCCGGGTCGCAAGCGGGTCATCCAGGACCGTCTGGGGCGGGTGGTGGAGGACGTGGAGCTGTTGCGCGAGCCCCGCGCCGGCCGCGATCTGGCGCTGAGCATCGATCGCCGCCTGCAGTATCTGGCCTACCGGGAACTGAAGGCCGCGGTGCGTGAGCACGATGCCCGCGGCGGCTCGCTGGTGCTGCTGGACGTGGAATCCGGCGAGGTGCTGGCGATGGTCAACCAGCCCGGCTTCAATCCCCACCGGCGCAACGAGATCGGCAACGGGGTTCAGCGTAATCGTGCCATTATCGACGCCTATGAACCCGGCTCCCTGATCAAGCCCTTCACGGTGCTGGCGGCGCTGCGTGAGGGGGTGGTCCGGCCGGAGACCTCCCTGTCGACCAGCCCCGGCACGCTGCGGGTGGGGCGCCATACCATCCGCGATATCCGCGATTACGGCGAGATCGACGTCACCACCCTGCTGCAGAAGTCCAGCAATGTCGGGGCCGTGCGCCTGGCCCTGGAGATGGAGCCGGACGCTCTCTGGGGGCTGCTGCTGGAGATGGGCTTCGGGGCCAGCACCTTCGTCGGCTTCCAAGGCGAGGCCACTGGCCGGGTGAGCAGCATGCCGCCGCGGGACGAAGTGCAGCGGGCGACCCTCTCCTTCGGCTACGGACTCACCGCCACCCCGCTGCAGATCGCTCGCGCCTATGCCACCCTGGCCGCCGCCGGCGTCCAGCGCCCGGTGAGCCTGCTCCACCGCAATGGCCAGCCACCGGAGTCGGAGGAACAGGTCCTGGACCCCGCGCTCTCCCGCCAGGTGCTGGAGATGCTCGAGACGGTGACCCAGCCCGGCGGCACCGGGACCCGCGCAGCAGTGCCGGGGTACCGGGTCGCCGGCAAGACCGGCACCGTGCGCAAGGCCGGGCCCACCGGCTATGGCGAGGACGATGGCTACATCGCCATGTTTGCCGGGGTGGCACCGGTGAGCCGGCCACGTCTGGCCATGGCGGTCCTGGTGGACGGGCCGCGGGGCGATGAATACTACGGCGGCCAGGTGGCGGCACCGGTCTTCGGGCAGGTCATGGCCGGCGCGCTGCGGTTGATGAACATCGCCCCGGATGGCGATGCGCTGCCCTCCGGCCTCATCGTTGCGGGCGGGGAGGGGCGGCCATGATGCGGCTTAGGACACTCCTCCAACCCTGGCTCGATCTCACCGATGCCGACGACCGCCCGGTCGGCGGGTTGGCGGTGGATAGCCGGGACATCGAGCCCGGCTTCGTCTTTGTGGCCCTGCGCGGTTCCCGGCATCACGGGCTGGGTTATCTCGGGGACGCCCTGGCCGCCGGTGCCGGGGCAGTGCTCTGGGAGCCGGCCGGGGACGTGGCGCCCGAGCCGGATGAGCGCACCGCCGCTGAGCGCGCCGGGGTCCCGCTGATCGCGGTGCCGGACCTGGGTCGGCGGCTCGGTCCCATTGCCGCGCGGCTGTACGGCGACCCCAGCGCGCGGATGCGCGTGGTGGGGGTCACCGGCACCGACGGCAAGACCTCCGTCACCCAGTACCTGGCGCAGTTGCTCGACCGCGAGGCCCATCGCTGCGGGCTTGTCGGCACCCTCGGCAGCGGCTTCCCGGATTCCCTTCAGCCCGGCACCCATACCACGCCCGATGCGGCGAGCGTGCAGCGGACGCTGGCTCGGTTACACCGTCAGGGCGCCGCCCAGGTGGCCATGGAGGTCTCCTCCCACGCCCTGGACCAGCACCGGGTGGCGGGCGTCCGGTTCCACACCGCGGTGCTCACCAACCTGGGGCGCGATCACCTGGACTACCACGGCGACCTGGCCGGGTATGCCGAGGCGAAATCGCGCCTGTTCGGGGTCCCCGGGCTGCAGTGGGCGGTGCTCAACCTGGACGACGCCTTCGGGCGGCAGGTGCACGGGGCCCTGGCCGGCGGCACCCGGGCGCTGGGCTACAGCCTCGCCGGCCACCCCCAGGCCGGGGTGCGCGGCGAGGGGTTGGTGCTGGAGCCGCAGGGCCTGCGCCTGCGGCTAAGCACCGAGTGGGGCGAGGCGCCGGTGCAGGCCCCGTTGCTCGGTGCCTTCAACGCCGCCAACGTGCTGGCGGTCGCGGCCGCGGCCCTGAGCCTGGGCGTGGCCCTGCCGGTGATCGTCGAACGCCTGGCCGGCCTGCGGCCGGTGCCCGGGCGGATGGAGCCCTTCACCCGCCCCGGGCGGCCCAGCGTGATCGTTGACTATGCCCACACCCCGGCGGCCCTGCGCGGCGCCCTGGCGGCCGTGCGGGCCCACTACCGGGGCGCGGTCTGGCTGGTCTTCGGCTGTGGCGGTGACCGCGACCGGGGCAAACGGCCCCTCATGGGCGAGGCGGCCGCGGAACTGGCCGACCGCGTGGTGCTCACCGACGACAATCCGCGCCGGGAGGACCCGGACCGGATCATTGACGACATCCGCCAAGGCGCCCCCGGTCGCGACTGGCCGGTACTGCGCGACCGCGCCGGCGCCATCCGCCACGCGGTGGAACGGGCCGGCCCCGAGGACGTGGTGCTGGTGGCCGGTAAGGGCCACGAGACCGTGCAGCAGATCGGCGACCGGTGCCTGCCGTTCAGTGACCGCGAGGCCGTGGTCCAGGCCCTGGGCGAGGAGGAGGGCGCATGAGCCGTTTTACCCTGCAGGAAGTGGCGGAATGGACTGGCGGCACCCGCCATGGTGACGCCGTCACCGTGGGCGAGGTCGGACTCGACAGCCGGGGCCTGGCGCCGGGCGGGCTCTTCGTCGCCATGGCCGGCGAGCGGGTGGACGGCCACGACTTCATCGCCGACGCGGCCCGGCGCGGCGCCGCCGCCGCCCTGGTGGAACGGGACGGCGACTGGCCCCTGCCGGTGGTGCGGGTGGCGGACACCCGCGCCGCATTGCAGGCCCTGGGCGCTGCCTGGCGCCGCCGGCTGGCGGCGCGGGTGGTGGGGGTGACCGGGAGCAACGGCAAGACCACGGTCAAGGAGATGATCGCCGCCATCCTGGCCCGGCGCGGTGCCACCCTGGCCACCCGGGGGAACCTCAACAACGAACTCGGTGTCCCCCTGACGTTGCTGCGGCTGGACCGCGAGCACCGCTACGCCGTCATCGAGATGGGGGCGAACGCCCCCGGCGAGATCGCCCGCCTCACCGCCATTGCGGCCCCGGAGGTCGCTGTCATCACCAACGCCGGCCCGGCGCACCTGGAGGGGTTTGGCGATCTGGCCGGGGTGGCCCGGGCCAAGGGCGAGCTCTTCCTGGGCCTGCCCGACGCGGGTGTGGCGGTGGTGAATGCCGACGACCCCCAGGCGCCGACCTGGTACGCCCTGGTGGGCGACCGCCGCTGCCTGCGCTTCGGTCGTGGCGCCGATGCCGACGTCCGTGCCACCGCCGAGACCGCTGGCGGTCACTTCGAACTGCAGATCCCCGGCGGCCGCCACCCGGTGCGCCTGCCGCTCCCGGGGCGGCACAACGTCATGAACGCCCTGGCCGCGGCGGCGGTGGCGGTGGCGCTGGAGGTGCCGCTGGGCGACATCGTCGCCGGCCTGGAGGCCTGCTCCGGGGTGGCCGGACGGCTGCAGTGGCGCACCGGGCGCGAGGACTGCCGGATCCTGGACGATACCTATAACGCCAACCCGGCCTCGCTGCAGGCGGCGCTGGATGTGCTGGCCGCCGAGCACGGCGAGCGCTGGCTGGTGTTGGGGGATATGGGCGAACTGGGCGCCGGCGCCGAGGCGCTGCACGCCGAGGCCGGCGAGGCGGCGCGCCGGGCCGGGGTCCACCGGCTGTTCGCCGTCGGGACGCTGGCGGCGGCCGCGGCCCGGGCCTTCGGTGAGGGCGGCCGCCATTTCGATGACCGGGACAGCCTGCTGGCGGCGCTGCTCGCCGAGCTGTCCGGCGAGGTGCGGGTGCTGGTGAAGGGCTCGCGTTTCATGGGTATGGATCGCATCGTCGCCGGGCTGGCCGGCGGCGATGAGCAAGCGGGAGAGAGCTGAGTGCTTTATCACCTGGCCATGGCGCTGGAGGGCGTGTACTCCGGTTTCAACGTCTTTCAGTACCTGACATTCCGGACCATCCTGGGGGTGCTCACCGCCCTCGGGATCGCGCTGCTGGTGGGGCCGGCCGTCATCCAGCGCCTGGTCGAGCATCAGATCGGCCAGCAGGTGCGCGACGACGGTCCGCAGAGCCACCTGTCCAAGGCGGGCACGCCCACCATGGGGGGGGCCCTGATCCTGGTGGCCATCGCCGTGGCCACCCTGCTCTGGTCCGATCTGACCAACCGCTATGTCTGGGTGGTGCTGCTCACCACCCTGGCCTTCGGTGTGATCGGCGGCGTGGACGACTACCGCAAGCTGGCCCTGGGCAACAGCAAGGGCCTGTCCGCGCGCGCCAAGTTCTTCTGGCAGACGGTGGTTGCGCTGATGGCCGCCGTCTTTTTGTTCTCCACCGCGCAGTCGCCGTTGGAGACGAGCCTCATCGTGCCACTGTTCAAGGACGTGGTGTTGCCGTTGGGGCTGCTCTTTATCCCCCTGGTCTGGCTGGTGGTGGTGGGCTCCTCCAACGCCGTCAACCTCACCGACGGCCTGGACGGGCTGGCCATCCTGCCCTCGGTGCTGGTGGCCGGCGGCCTGGCGGTCTTTGCCTATGCCACCGGCCACGCCGTGTTCGCCGATTACCTGGGTATCCCCTTCGTGGCGGGGGCCGGTGAGGTGGTGGTTTTCTGCGGCGCACTCATCGGCGCCGGGCTGGGCTTCCTCTGGTTCAACACCTACCCCGCCCAGGTGTTCATGGGCGATGTGGGGGCGCTGGCCCTGGGTGCGGCGCTGGGCATCCTCGCGGTGGTGGTGCGCCAGGAGCTGGTGCTGCTGATCATGGGCGGGGTGTTTGTCGTCGAGACCCTGTCGGTGATGTTGCAGGTGGCCTCCTACAAGCTCACCGGGCGGCGCATCTTCCGCATGGCGCCGCTGCACCACCATTTTGAACTGAAGGGCTGGCCCGAGCCCCGGGTGATCGTGCGTTTCTGGATCATCACCGTGGTGCTGGTGCTGGTCGGTCTGGCGATGTTGAAGGTGCGCTGAGCATGCAGGCAGTGAAACGGCAAGCAGGATACCGCGCGGTGGTTGGCCTCGGCCGCACCGGGCTGGCCTGTGTCCGTTTCCTGGCCGCCCGCGGGCTCGATGTGTGCGTCACCGACAGCCGCGACGAGCCGCCGGAGCAGGCCACCCTGCAACGGGAATGGCCGCAGGTGCCGGTGCGCGCGGGCGGCTTCGACGCCGCCCTGCTGGCGGGCGCCGGGGAGATCATCGTCAGTCCCGGGGTCAGTCTCCGGGAGCCGGCGCTGGAGACCGCCCGCCGGGCCGGTGTGCCGTTGATCGGCGAGATCGAGCTGTTTGCCCGTCACGCCGATGCGCCGGTGGCGGCGATCACCGGCTCCAATGGCAAGAGCACGGTCACCACCCTGGTGGGGCGAATGGCCGAGGCGGCGGGCCGGCGGGTGGCGGTGGGCGGCAATCTGGGCACCCCGGCACTGGCACTGCTGGATGGGGAGACCCGGCCCGATGCCTACATTCTGGAGCTCTCCTCCTTTCAGCTCGAGACCACCCACAGCCTGGCCCCCCGGGTGGCGGCGGTGCTCAACATCAGCGCCGACCACATGGACCGCCACGGCAGTGTCAGCGCCTACGCCGGGATCAAGGCGCGTATCTTCCACGGCGCCGGCGTCCAGGTGCTCAACCTGGACGATCCGGTGGTGGCCGCCATGGCGCAACCCGGCCGCACGGTCCTGGGCTTCAGCCTGGCGTCCAACCCGCGCCGGGGGGCCGGCGTGGCCGACCACCGGGGCGCCCCGTGGCTGCACCTGAATGGTGAGCCGGTCCTGCCGGCGGCGGACCTGCGGCTGCCCGGGCTGCACAACCGCGCCAACGCCCTGGCCGCCCTCTGCCTGGGGCAGGGACTGGGCCTGCCGGTGGCGGCGATGGCCGAGGCGCTGCGCCGTTTCACCGGCCTGCCCCACCGCACCGAATGGGTGGCCGAGCACGCCGGTGTGCGCTGGTACAACGACTCCAAGGGGACCAATGTGGGGGCGGCCGTGGCCGCCATCCGTGGCCTGGCGGGCCCGGTGGTGCTGATCGCCGGCGGCGACGGCAAGGGGGCCGACTTCTTGCCGCTGGCCGACGCGCTTCGCGAGAAGGGCCGGGCGGCGGTGCTGATCGGCCGGGACGCCCCGCGCCTGGCGCAGGTGCTCTCCGGGGTGGTGCCGGTGGAGCGGGCCGCGGATATGAGGGACGCCGTGCGCCGGGCGGCCAACCTGGCCCGGTCCGGCGACGCGGTGCTGCTGTCGCCCGCCTGTGCCAGCTTCGATATGTTCCGGGGCTTCGAGCACCGGGGTGAGGCCTTCCGCGACGCGGTACGGGAGGTGGCCCATGGCTGAAGTGCTGCGCTGGCTGCGTCTGGACCTCGGCCAGTCGGGCGGACTGGCCTGGGAGCGCCTGGACTGGCGCCTGGCGCTGACCGTGCTGGCCCTGGCCGGCCTGGGCCTGGTCATGGTGGGCTCGGCCTCGGTCTCCATCGCCGAGGGGGCCACCGGGGATCCGCTCCACTACCTCTACCGGCAGGCCGTCTTCCTGGCCGTGGCCCTGATGGCCGCCGTGGCCTGTCTGCACCTGTCGCTGGACCAGTTCTACCGCGGCGGCCCGGTGTTGTTGGTGCTCGGCTTCTTCCTGCTGCTGGTGGTGCTGATCCCAGGGGTGGGCCGGGAGGTGAACGGCGCCACCCGCTGGATCCCGCTCGGGCTGATCAACCTGCAGGTGGCGGAGGTGGCCCGGGTCTGTTTCATCATCTACCTGGCCGGCTACTGCGTACGCCGGCACGCGGAGCTGCCCAACACCAGCAGCGCCTTCGCCGTCCCGCTGGCGGTCTTTTCGCTGGCCGCTGTCCTGCTGCTGGCGCAGCCCGACTTCGGCACCGCCCTGGTGCTCATGGCCACGGCGCTCGGCCTGTTGTTCCTGGCCGGTGCCTCACTCTGGCGGATCGGGGTGCTGGGCCTGCTGCTGGCCGGCGCCGCCTGGCTGCTCATCGTCGGCTCGCCCTATCGCTGGCAGCGGCTGACCACCTTCACCGATCCCTGGGCCGACCCCTTCAATGCCGGGTTCCAGCTCACCCAGTCGTTGATCGCCATCGGCCGCGGCGAGTGGTTCGGCGTGGGGCTGGGCGCTAGCGTGCAGAAGCTCTTCTACCTGCCGGAGGCGCACACCGACTTCCTGTTCGCCGTGCTGGCGGAGGAGCTGGGTCTGCTCGGCGTGGTCGTGGTGGTGGCCCTGTTCACCTACCTGGCCTGGCGCGGCATGCAGATCGGCCTGGCCAGCCTGCGGGCCGACCGGCCCTTCGGCGCCTACCTGGCCTGGGGGCTGACCATCAGCATCGGGCTGCAGGCCTTCATCAATATGGCCGTCACCATGGGGCTGTTGCCCACCAAGGGGCTGACCCTGCCGCTGATGAGCTACGGCGGCAGCAGCCTGATCATGACCGGCATCGCCCTGGCGCTGCTCCTGCGGGTGGACTACGAGGCCCGGCTGGCGGCCCAGCAACCCAGGCCGCGCAAGCGACCGTCAGGGAGGGTGCGCCCATGACGATGCCCGTCCTGATCATGGCCGGTGGCACCGGTGGCCACGTCTTCCCCGCGCTGGCGGTGGCGGAGCGCCTACGCGAGCAGGGGGTGCCAGTGGTCTGGCTGGGCACCCGCGAGGGCCTGGAGGCCCGGGTGGTGCCGGCGGCGGACATCCCGCTGGAGTCGCTGCGGGTGCGCGGCCTGCGCGGCAACGGCCTGCGGGGCTGGCTGGCCGCGCCGTTTGTGCTGCTGCGCGCCCTCTGGCAGGCCCTGGGCGTCCTGCGCCGGCACCGGCCGCGGGCGGTATTGGGCATGGGGGGTTACGCCGCCGGCCCGGGGGCGGTGGCCGCCTGGCTGACCCGCCGGCCGCTGATCATCCACGAGCAGAACGCCGTGGCCGGTCTGACCAACCGCCTGCTGAGTCGGCTCGCCCGCCGGGTGCTCACCGGCTTCCCCGGCATCCTGCCGGAACGGGGCGGCGAGCACGTGGGCAACCCGGTGCGCGACGCCATCACCCGGGTACCCGGCCCGGCGGATCGCGGTGCCGGCGCCCACGAGCCTCTGCGCCTGCTGGTGGTGGGCGGCAGCCTGGGCGCGCTGGCCCTGAACAGCACCGTCCCGGCGGCGCTGGCCCGGCTACCGGAGGTGCAACGGCCGGTGGTACGCCACCAAGCCGGCGAGCGCACCCTGCAACAGGCCCGCGAGGCCTACGATCAGGCGGGTATCGCGGTGGACCTGCAGCCCTTTATTGAGGACATGGCCGCGGCCTGGACCTGGGCGGACCTGGCGATCTGCCGTGCCGGCGCCCTGACCGTGGCGGAGCTGGAGGCGGTGGGCGTGCCCGCCATCCTGGTGCCGCTGCCCGGCGCCGTGGACGACCACCAGACCGCCAACGCCCGGCAGTTCGTGGCGGCCGGCGCCGGGGTCTTGCTGCCCCAGTCCGAACTCAGTGCCCAGCGCCTGGCGCTGGAGCTCAAGACCCTGTTGGCCGACCCGCCACGCCTGCAGCGCATGGCCCAGTGCGCGCGCGGGTTGGGGCGGCCGGACGCCGCGGCCACGGTGGCGCGGATCTGCCTGGAGGAGGCCCGATGACTGACGGTGACACGAGCCCGGCCCATACCCGCCCGGACGCCTTTGGCCGCGTCCGCCACCTGCACTTCGTCGGTATCGGCGGTGCGGGCATGGGCGGTATCGCCGAGGTGCTGCACAACCTGGGCTTTACCGTGACCGGGTCCGATCTGCGGGAGAACGCCATCACCCGGCGCCTGGCGGGGCTGGGCGTGCAGGTGGTGTTCGGTCATGAGGCCGACCACGTGCAGGGGGCCGATGCGGTGGTGGTCTCCAGCGCGGTGCAGGCGGACAACCCGGAGGTGCAGGCCGCCCGCGAGTACCGTATCCCGGTGGTGCGCCGGGCCGAGATGCTGGCCGAGCTGATGCGCTTCCGTTACGGCATCGCGGTAGCCGGCACCCACGGCAAGACCACCACCACCAGCCTGGTGGCCAGCGTGCTCGCCGAGGGCGGTTTGGACCCCACCTATGTCATCGGCGGGCGGCTCAACAGCTCCGCCAGCCACGCCCGGCTGGGCAGCGGCCGCTATCTGGTGGCCGAGGCCGACGAGAGCGACGCCTCCTTCCTGCACCTGAAGCCGATGATGGCGGTGGTCACCAACATCGATGCCGATCACCTGGAGACCTATGGCGGCGACTTCGACCAGCTACGCCATACCTTCGACGAATTCCTGCACCACCTGCCCTTCTACGGCCTGGCGGTGCTCTGTCACGACGACCCGGTGTTGCGCGATTTGGGCCCGGAGATCGCCCGCCAGGTGCGCAGCTACGGCTTCGCCGAGGACGCCGACCTGCGGGCGGTGGACATCGAGCAGAGCGGCCGGCGTACCCGCTTCACGGTGGTGGATGGCGAGGCGACCTTCCCGGTGGAGGTGAATCTGCCCGGCCGCCACAACGTGCAGAATGCCCTGGCGGCCATCGCCGTGGCCCGCGAGCTGCATGTGGACGTCGCCGCCATCCAGCGCGCCCTGCAGCGCTTCCAGGGGATCGGCCGGCGCTTCCAGGACCACGGTACCCTGCGCTTCGGCGACGCCCGGGTGACCCTGGTGGACGACTACGGCCACCACCCGCGGGAGATCGCCGCCACCCTGAGAGCGGTGCGCGACGGCTGGCCCGGCCGGCGGGTCCTGGTGGTCTTCCAGCCCCACCGTTACAGCCGCACCCGGGATCTGTTCGAGGACTTCGCCCGGGTGCTCTCCGAGGCCGATGCGCTGCTGGTCACCGAGGTCTATGCCGCCGGCGAGCCGCCGGTGGCCGGCGCCACCGGGCGTGGCCTGTGCGCGGCGATCCGCGCCCGCGGCCAGGTCAACCCGGTCTTCGTGGAGACCCTGGAGGAACTGCAGCAGGTGCTCCCCGGGGTGGCCCGGGACGGCGACCTGGTGCTGACCCTGGGGGCGGGCAGCATCGGCGGTGCCGCCGCGGAGCTGGCCCGCCGCCACGGCGTGGAGGATGGGGGATGATGGCCGCCGAACGCCGCATACAGCCGGGGGAACTGCGCCATTGGGAGCCGATGGCGCGCTACACCTCCTGGCGTGCCGGTGGCCCGGCCGAACGGCTCTACCGGCCCGCCGGGCTGGCGGACCTGGTGGCGTTCCTGCGCCGGTTGCCGGAGGACGAGCCGCTGTTCTGGTGCGGCCTGGGCAGCAACCTGCTGGTGCGCGAGGGCGGCCTGCGCGGCACGGTCATCCTCACCCAGGGCGGACTCGATGCGCTGCGGGTGGAGGGCGAGCAGGTCCATGCCGAGGCCGGGGTGGCCTGCGGCCGGTTGTCCCGCTACTGCATCCGCCAGGGGCTGGCCGGGGCGGAGTTCTTCGCCGGTATCCCCGGCACCCTGGGCGGCGCCCTGGCCATGAATGCCGGCGCCTTCGGCGGCGAGACCTGGTCGCGGGTGCGCCGGGTGGAGACGGTGGACCGGCACGGTGTGCTGCGCCGGCGCGGGCCTGAGGATTTCCGGGTGGGTTACCGCCACGTCAGCGGGCCGGCCGGGGAATGGTTCGTCGCCGCGGTGCTGGACCTGGAGCCGGGCGACGCCCAGGCGATGCAGGCGCGGGTCAAGGCCCTGCTTAGCCAGCGTAACCGCACCCAACCCATCGGCGAGCCGAGCTGCGGCTCGGTGTTCCGCAACCCGCCCGGTGACCACGCGGCGCGGTTGATTGAGGCCGCCGGGCTCAAGGGGCTGCGCCGCGGCGCCGCCCAGGTCTCGGAGCGGCACGCCAATTTCATTATCAACACCGGCGGGGCCACCCCGGCGGACATCGAGGCCTTGATCGAACAGGTGCGCGATGAGGTGGCGCGCCGGCACGGGGTCACCCTGGTGCCCGAGGTGCATATCGTGGGGGAGGCGCAGTCATGAGCAGCGAACAGGCAGCGGCGATGGGCCGGGTGGCGGTGCTGATGGGGGGCGACTCCGCCGAGCGTGAGATCTCCCTGATCAGCGGCCGGGCCGTGTTCGAGGCGTTGCGCCGTCGCGGTGTTGATGCGGAGGCGGTGGATACCGCCCAGGTGGCGCTGGCGGAACTGACCGGTTTCGACCGGGCCTTCATTGCCCTGCACGGCCGTGGCGGCGAGGACGGGGTCATCCAGGGGGCGCTGGAGGCCCTGGGCGTGCCCTATACCGGCAGCGGTGTCCTGGGTTGCGCCATCGGCATGGACAAGTGGCGCACCAAGCTGCTCTGGCGTGGCGCCGAGCTGCCGGTGCCGCCCGGGGCGCTGCTGCGCCCGGAGACCAACCGCCAGGCGCTCATCGGCAGCGTCGGCCTGCCGCTGATGATCAAGCCGGCCCATGAGGGGTCGAGTATCGGCATGGCCAAGGTGGAGCGGCCGGAGGAGCTGGAGGCCGCCCGCGCCGAGGCCGCCCGCTACGACGACCTGGTGCTCGCCGAGCGCTGGATCGAGGGCGGGGAGTACACCGTGGCCATCCTGGGCGAGGAGGCGCTGCCGGCCATTCGACTGGAGACCCCGCGCGGTTTCTACGACTTCGAGGCCAAGTACCGCAGCGGGGACACCCGCTACCACTGTCCGGCCGGGCTCACCGAGGCCGAGGAGCAGCAGATCCGCCAGTTGGCGCTGGACGCCTTCCGGGTGGCCGGTGCCAGCGGCTGGGGCCGGGTGGATTTCATGCGCGACCGGCAGGGCCGGTTCTGGTTGTTGGAGATCAACACCATCCCCGGCATGACCGATCACTCCCTGGTGCCCATGGCGGCCCGGGCGGTGGGTATCGACTTCGACGAACTCTGCTGGCGGATCCTGCTCGACAGCCGCCGGCGGGAGGCGGGGCGGCCATGACGGTGCTGGCCGCATCGGCGGGCGGCCCCCGGCCGCGGGGCACGCCAACGCGGGCCCACCGCGGCGCCGGCATGCTGGGCTGGGCCGCCGGCGCCGCGGCACTGCTGCTGGCACTGGCCGGCGGCAGCGCCGCGTTGGAGCAGTTGCGCAGCGGTGAGTGGTTCCCGGTGCAGATGGTGCGCCTGGACAGCCCGGTCCGCCACCTGGCGCCGGACGATGTGGAGACGGCCCTGGAGCCGTTCCTGGACAAGGGGATGTTCGGCCTGGACGTCACCGGCATGCGGCGGGCGGTGGAGGCGCTGCCCTGGGTGGCCAGCGCCTCGGTGCGCCGGGTCTGGCCCGATATGGTGGAGTTGACCATCCGCGAGCACGCGCCCCTGGCCCGCTGGGGCGAGTCGGGGCTGATCACCGGGGCCGGCGAGGTGTTTGAACCGGACCCGGCGAGCATCCCGTCCGGGCTGCCGCGGCTGTCGGGGACGGCGGGGCGGGAAGAGGCGGTGGTGCGGCATTACCGCGATCTGACCCGGCGCCTCCAGGCCGCCGGGTTCGAGCTGATGGCGCTGGAACAGGATGCGCGGGCGGCCTGGCGGGCCGAACTGGCCCCGGAGGACGGGGTGGCGCCGGGCGACGAGGGGCCGATCCGCCTGGAGATGGGGCGCGAGCAGGTGGTGGCGCGGGTAATGCGCTTTCTGGACGCCTGGCCGCTGATTGCCCGTGAACAGGAGCAGGGCCGGGAGCTGGCCAGTGCGGATCTGCGCTACCCCAACGGCTTCGCGCTGGGCTGGCGGGACGCGGGCACGGCAACCGAATAATGCGATCGACAGGGAAACAACACGGCATGGTAAAGAAGTCCGAACGCAACCTGCTGGTGGGGCTGGATATCGGCACCTCGAAGGTAGTCGCCATCGTGGGCGAGGCCGGGGAGGACGGCGAGATCGAGGTGGTGGGCATCGGCTCCCACCCCTCCAGCGGCCTGAAGAAGGGCGTGGTGGTCAATATCGAGTCCACCGTCCAATCGGTGCAGCGGGCGGTGGAGGAGGCCGAGCTGATGGCCGGCTGCGAGATCCACTCCGCCTACGTGGGCATCTCCGGCAGCCATATCAAGAGCATGAACTCCCACGGCATGGTGGCCATCAAGGACCGGGAGGTGACCCAGGGCGACCTGGACCGGGTGCTGGACGGCGCACGCGCGGTGGCCATCCCGGCCGATCAGCGGATCCTGCACGTGTTGCCCCAGGAGTTCGTTATCGACAACCAGGAGGGCATTCGCCATCCGCTGGGCATGTCCGGGGTGCGCCTGGAGGCCCGGGTGCACATGGTGACCGGCGCCGTCTCGGCGGCGGAAAACATCACTAAGTGTGTCCGCCGCTGCGGCCTGGAGGTGGACGACGTGGTCCTCCAGCAGCTCGCCTCGGCCCAGGCGGTGCTCACCGACGACGAGCGGGAGCTGGGGGTCTGCCTGGTGGATATCGGTGGCGGGACCACCGATATCGCCGTGTTCACCGGCGGCGCCATCCGCCATACGGCGGTGATCCCCATCGCCGGGCACCAGGTCACCAACGACATCGCGGTGGCTCTGCGCACCCCGACCCAGCACGCAGAGGAGATCAAGGTCAAGTACGCCTGCGCCCTGTCGCAGCTGGCCAATCCCGAGGAGAGCATCGAGGTGCCCTCGGTGGGTGACCGGCCGCCGCGCCGGCTCTCCCGCCAGTCGTTGGCGGCGGTGGTCGAGCCCCGTTATGAGGAGTTGCTCGGCCTGGTGCAGGCAGAACTGCGGCGCAGCGGTTTTGAGGACCTGATCCCGGCGGGCGTGGTGCTCACCGGGGGCAGTTCCAAGATGGAGGGCGTGGTGGACCTGGCCGAGGAGGTCTTCCACTTGCCGGTGCGGGCGGCCAGTCCGACCCAGGTCACCGGCCTCTCGGACGTGGTCCGCAACCCCATCTATTCCACCGGCGTCGGGCTGCTGGTCTACGGCGCCCGGCACGAGGGCAAGCCAGCGCTCACCGACTTCAGCGAGGAGGGCGGGCTACAGGCACTTTGGGCGCGTATGAAGAGTTGGTTCAAGGGCAATTTCTGAGCCAGGGCGAATCCGGGCGGGCGGGTCCGGGGAAGGAAAAGTTACTGCAATTTCTGTATTCGGACCGAAACGGTCCCAGGAGGATAGGGTCATGTTTGAACTGATGGATAACGTCAACCAGAACGCGGTTATCAAGGTCATCGGCGTAGGCGGCGGCGGTGGTAATGCCGTGCAGCATATGGTGGCCGCCGATATCGAGGGTGTGGATTTCATCTGCGCCAACACGGACGCCCAGGCGCTGCAGAACGTGGCTGCGCGCACCACCCTGCAGCTCGGTTCCGGCATCACCAAGGGCCTGGGCGCCGGGGCCAACCCCGGCGTCGGCCGTGAGGCGGCCGTCGAGGACCGCGAGCGCATCATGGAAGCGATTGAGGGCGCGGACATGGTCTTCATCACCGCCGGCATGGGCGGTGGCACCGGCACTGGCGGTGCCCCGGTGGTGGCCGAGATCGCCCGCGAGATGGGGATCCTCACAGTCGCCGTGGTGACCAAGCCCTTCCCCTTCGAGGGCAGCAAGCGGATGCGGATCGCCGAGGAGGGCATCAAGGAGTTGGGCCAGCATGTGGACTCCCTGATCACCATTCCCAACGAGAAGCTGATCAGTGTGCTGGGCAACAACCTGACGCTGCTGGATGCCTTCAAGGCGGCGAACGATGTGCTGCTGGGTGCGGTAAAAGGTATCGCCGAGTTGATCACCCGCCCGGGTCTGATTAACGTGGACTTCGCCGATGTGCGCACGGTGATGTCGGAGATGGGTATGGCGGTGATGGGTACCGGCTCCGCCTCCGGTGAGGGGCGCGCCCGTGAGGCCGCCGAGCGGGCCATCGCCTGCCCGCTACTGGAGGACGTGAACCTGGCCGGGGCCAACGGCATCCTGGTCAATGTCACCGCCGGGCTGGACCTGGGCATCGGCGAGTTCAACGACGTGGGCAATGCGGTGCGCGAGTTCGCCTCCGACGAGGCCACCGTGGTGGTGGGTACCGTCATCGATCCGGAACTCGAGAACGAACTGCATGTCACAGTCGTGGCCACCGGCCTGGGTGCATTCCAGGAGCAGCGCAAGCCCGACCTGAAACCGGTGCGCAAGGCCAGCGGGGATGTGGACTACAACCAGCTGGACCGGCCGACGGTGATCCGCAAGAAGGCGGCCAACGACCGGCCGGGTGTGGAAGACGAGGGCGATATGGAATACCTGGATATTCCCGCCTTCCTCCGGCGTCAGGCGGACTGACCGCTGGCGCCGGCGGTGCCGGCCGGAAAGGGTCGCGGCGCTATGTTGCACTGCACTATACACGGTGCGGTGGATTACAGTAGAATGACGTCGCTCGCCGCCGTCCCACGGGCCCGTTGTGCCCGAAGACGCCGGTGACTGGCAACAATAAACCCTGGAGTTGGCCGTCGACATGATCCGTCAGCGCACGTTAAAGAACAGTATCCGCGCCACTGGCGTGGGCTTGCACACCGGCGAGAAGGTGTACCTCACCCTCCGACCGGCGCCGGCCAACACCGGTATTATCTTCCGACGGGTGGATCTGGACCCGCCGGTGGATATCCCCGGCCATGCGCTGAACGTCGGGGATACCCGACTCTCCACCTGCCTCTCCCAGGGGGAGGCGCGGGTCTACACGGTGGAGCACCTGCTCTCCGCCATGGCCGGCCTGGGGATCGACAACGCCTTCGTCGAGGTGAGCGCCCCGGAGGTGCCGATCATGGACGGCAGTTCGGGGCCGTTCGTGTTCCTGATCCGTTCTGCGGGCATCGAGGAACAGAATGCGCTGAAGCGGTTCATCCGGATCCGCAAGCCGGTGCGGGTGGAGGAGGACGACAAGTGGGCCGCCTTCGAGCCGTTCAACGGGTTCAAGGTGGGCTACACGCTGCATTTCGACCACCCGGTGTTCACCGAGCAAAACGGCTTCGCGGAATTGGATTTCTCCAGCACCTCCTTCGTCAAGGAGGTGAGCCGTGCGCGCACGTTCGGCTTCATGCGCGACATCGAGATGCTGCGGGCCAACCGGCTGGCGCTGGGGGGCAGCCTGGACAACGCCATCCTGGTGGACGACTACCGCATCCTCAACGAAGACGGGCTGCGCTATCAGGATGAGTTCGTCAAGCACAAGATCCTGGATGCCATCGGCGATCTCTACCTGCTGGGCCACAGCCTGATCGGGGCCTTCAAGGGCCATAAGTCCGGGCACTCGCTGAACAACAAGCTGTTGCGGGCGCTGCTGGCGCAGGAGGACGCCTGGGAGGAGGTCACCTTCGATCAGGCCTCCGACTCGCCGATCGCCTACGATCGACCGGGGCTGGCGGTGGCCGGCTGATCGGTGGCGGTCAGCTTCCGACCGGACGAAGGGGCGCCCTCGGGCGCCCCTTCGTCGTTTTAGGGGCGCCGACCCGGGGGCCGGTCGCCGTGCGCCCGGTTACTTCCGCTTCAACACCTCCGCCAGGAAGCGTCCGGTCGCGGTCGACCCGGCGGCCACGGCCTCGGGCGGCCCGGCGGCGACCACCCGGCCGCCGGCGTCGCCCCCCTCCGGACCGATGTCCACCACCCAGTCCGCCTCGGCGATGAGATCGAGGTTGTGTTCGATGACCACCACGGTGTGGCCGGCGTCCACCAGCCGCTGCAGGGCGTCGATGAGTCGCTCCACGTCTGCCATGTGCAGGCCCACGGTGGGCTCGTCCAGGACGTAGAGGGTGTGGGGGGTACGCTGGGCGCGCAGGTCGGGGCGGGCCTTGGCCAGTTCGGTGACCAGTTTGATGCGCTGGGCCTCGCCCCCGGAGAGGGTGGGGCTGGCCTGGCCCAGGGTGAGGTAGCCCAGGCCGACGGCCTCGAGCAGTGTGAGCGGGTGGTGGATGCGCGGTTGCGCGGCGAAGAAGGCGGTGGCCTCTTCCACGCTCATGTTGAGTACGTCGCCGATGTGCCGGCCTTTCCATTCCACGGCCAGGGTCTCGCGGGTGAAGCGCAGTCCGTGGCAGGTCTCGCAGGGTACGGTGACGTCGGGCAGGAAGTTCATCTCGATCCGGCGTACGCCCTGGCCGTCGCAGTCAGGGCAGCGGCCGTCTTTGGTGTTGAAGGAGAAGCGGCCGGGGCCGTAGCCGCGCAGGCTGGCCTCCTGGGTGCCGGCGTAGAGCTTGCGGATGTCGTCCCAGAAGCCGATGTAGGTGGCGGGGCAGGAGCGCGGGGTCTTGCCAATGGGGGTCTGGTCCACCTCCAGCACGCGGTCGACGGCCTGCCAGCCATCCAGGCCGGCGCAGTGGGGCAGTGGTGGGGTCGCCTGGTCCCGTTTGCGGCTCAGCAGGCGTTTCAGGGCGGGTTTGAGGACGCCGCGGATGAGGGAGGATTTGCCGGAGCCGGAGACGCCGGTCACGACCATGAGGCGGCCCAGGGGCAGGTGTAGGTCGTGGCCCTGGAGGTTGTGCAGGGTAGGGGCGTGCAGGGTCAGGACGTCGTGCTCGGCCGGCGTTGTCGGTTGCGGGTGGGACCCTGCCGGGGTGGTGGCCAGGCTGACGGTTCGCCGCTGGCCGCGCAGGGGGTGGTGCAGGGGGTGGCGGAGGTAGCGGCCGGTGATGGAGCGGGGGTGTTGCAGCAGTTGCTCGACGGTGCCGGCGGCGACGACCCGGCCGCCGTTGATGCCGGCGCCGGGGCCCAGGTCGATGATGTGTTCGGCGCGGCGGATGGTGTCTTCGTCGTGTTCGACGACGACGATGGTGTTGCCTTTGCCTTCGAGGCGGGCGAGGACGTCGAGGAGCAGGCGGTTGTCGCGGGGGTGGAGGCCGATGGTGGGTTCGTCCATGACGTAGCAGACGCCCTGGAGGTTTGAGCCCAGTTGGGCGGCGAGGCGGATGCGTTGGGCTTCGCCGCCGGAGAGGGTGGGGGCGGCGCGGTCGAGGCTGAGGTAGCCGAGGCCGACGTCTTCCAGGAAGCGGAGGCGGTGGTGGATTTCCGGGAGGACGTCGCGGGCGATGGTGGCCTCGCGGTCCGTCAATGCCAAGGGTTCTGCATTATCGTTTCCGGGCCCATGTGCGTTTGGTGGTGCGACTTCGACGGGGTTGGACGCGGGGTGGGGGGCGGAGCGCGCCGGTGCCGAGCTGCGCTTCTCCGTCCCGCTGGCGGGGCCGACCGACAGGCCATCCCTGGCCTGACGGTCGGTGGCCGCCTGCTCAGCAGCGCTATCCTGCGCTGCTGGCAGGGCCGGGGCGAGCCATCCGTGGCCCGCCCGTTCGGCGGGATCGGTGTCCACTGGACACCGATCTGTTTCCGCCTCACCCCTGCGGCCACCCTTCGGGCCTGATCCGCCAGCGGGCCGCGCTCCGCTAGGCACCGGCGTGCTCCGCCCCCCACCCCGCTCGGCAGCTTCGGGGTCATCGACTTCGATTTCCTTTGGTCCAGGCTGGGGGGAGTGGGCGCGCATTACCCGGAACCAGGCCCTGGCCTCGCGGACGGTGAGGGCGGAGAGTTCGGGGAGGGTGCGGCCCTGGAAGGTGACGGCGCGGGCCTCGGCGTTGAGGCGGGTGCCGTTGCAGGTGGGGCAGGGGGCGGGGAGGGCGTCGTCGTCGCTTTCGGTCTCCCGCCAGTGGCGCTCTTCGCCGCTGTCCTCGTCGCTGAAGCCTTCCAACACCTCGCCGGTGCCGTAGCAGGTGGGGCACCAGCCGTGGGGGCTGTTGTAGGAGAACTGGCGCGGGTCGGGTTCGTCGAAGCTGCGTTGGCAGCTGGGGCAGGCCCGTTCGGTGGAGAGGGTCTGCAGGGTTCGTTCGGCGGTGAGGATGCGCAGGACGCCTTTGCCTTGTTCCAGGGCCCGGGCGATGGCCTGGCGCAGGGGTTGGGCGTTTTCCGGTTCGATGCGCAGTTCGGCCACGGGCAGGTCGATGTCGTGTTCCCGGTAGCGGTCGAGTTTCGGCCAGTCGGCGGTGGGCAGGAATTCGCCGTCCACGTAGAGGTGCCCGACGCCCTTGCCCGCGGCCCAGCGGGCCAGTTCCTTGTAGATGCCCTTGCGGCCGCTGACCATGGGGGCCAGCAGGTGCAGGGTCTCGCCGCGGTGCTCGCGCAGAAGCTGGGCGTGGATGGCCTCGGGGGTCTGGGCCTGGATGGGCACCTGGCAGGCGGGGCAGTGCCAGGTGCCGAGGCGGGCGTAGAGCAGGCGCAGGAAGTGGTGCAGCTCGGTCAGGGTGGCGACGGTGCTCTTGCGCCCGCCGCGGCTGGTGCGCTGTTCGATGGCGACGGTGGGCGGGATGCCCTCGACGCTGTCCACGTCGGGGCGCGCCGCCGGTTGCACGAACTGGCGGGCGTAGGCGTTGAGTGACTCCAGGTAGCGGCGCTGGCCTTCGTTGAAGAGGATGTCGAAGGCGACGGTGGACTTGCCGGAGCCGGACAGGCCGGTGATGACCGTGAGCCGGTTGCGCGGGATGCGGATGTCCACGCCCTTAAGGTTGTGCTCGCGGGCGTGGTGGATGTCGATGTAGTGCTGCGTCCCCCTGCCGGACATCCCCGGCCCGGGTTCGCCCGAAGCCGCCCCCTCCGAAGCCTCCGCTGTCGTACGGAGGCGCTCTAGTGCCCCGGTGTACTCGGCCAGCGCCCGCCCGGTGTGGGAGAGGTCGCTTTGCGCCATGATCTGTTCCGGTGTGCCGGTGCAGACCAGCCGGCCGCCCCGGTCGCCCCCCTCCGGCCCCAGGTCGATGATCCAGTCCGCCGCCCGCATCACGTCCAGGTTGTGTTCGATGACCAGCAGCGCGTGGCCCTCGTCCTGCAGCCGCCGGAAGGCGCTGAGCAGCACGGCCACGTCGTGGAAGTGCAGCCCAGTGGTGGGTTCGTCAAACAGGAACAGCAGCCGTTGTTGTTGCTTGCGCCGGCCGCTGGTCTTGGCCAGGTGCCCGGCCAGTTTCAGCCGCTGGGCCTCGCCCCCGGACAGGGTGGGGACCGGCTGGCCCAGTTTCAGGTAGCCCAGGCCCACGGCCTGCAGCGGTTCCAGGCTGCGCAGCACGGCCGGGGTGGTGCGGAAGAACTCGGTGGCCTGGTCCACGGTCAGGTCCAGGATTTCGGCGATGTGCCTGGGGCCGTCGCCGGCGGTGCCCAGGTCGGCCCCGGGGTCGGGCAGGCGCTGGATCTCGAGGATTTCCGGGCGGTACCGGCTGCCGTTGCAGTCGGGGCAGCGCAGGTAGACGTCGGAGAGGAATTGCATCTCCACGTGTTCGAAGCCGTTGCCGCCGCAGGTGGGGCAGCGGCCCTTGCCGGAGTTGAAGCTGAAGACGCCGGGGGTGTATTGGCGTTCCCGGGCGAGGGGTTCGGCGGCGTAGGCCTTGCGGATGGGTTCGAAGGCGCCGGTGTAGCTGGCGGGGTTGGAGCGGGTGGTCTTGCCGATGGGGGATTGGTCGACCAGCACCACGTTGTCGATGTGTTCGTCGCCGGTGAGGGTTTGGAAGGCGCCGGGTGGGTCGCCGGGGTGGCCTTTGCGGCGGGCGAGTTCGTTGTGGAGGATGTCGCGCATGAGGGTGGATTTGCCGGAGCCGGAGACGCCGGTGAGGCAGACTAGGGCGGGGTGGACGGGGATTTCCACGGTCAGGTGCTGGAGGTTGTGTTCGGTTGCGCCCTGGATCGTGACCTTGGGGGTGTCAGGCGGTAGCGGGGTCACGGCTTGGCTGGAGCCGTTATTTGGCTCGGAGTCGGGGGCCTGGCGGTGATGGCGGGTGGGTTCGGAGCTCCGCTTCTCCGGGCTCCGGGCGGGGCCGGCCGACAGGCCATCCATGGCCTGACGGCCGGTGGCCGCATCCCTGCGGCCACCCTTCGGGCCTTCTCCGCCCTGCGCCCGCGCTCCGCTACGAACCCACCCGCCATCACCGCCAGGCCCTGCGGGGTTCGGGGCTCCGCCTTCCCCCCACGCGTCTTTACGGTTCCGCCCGGAACACGAACCGCTCTCGGCAGGCGCGTTGCCCTCGGCCTTGCGCTCCTGGAGTCGTGTCCCTGCTTTGTTACAAACTCGGCTGCCGGACTCGCCGGACTCGCCGGACTCGCCGGACTCGCCGGACTCGCCGGACTCGCCGGACTCGCCGGACTCGCCGGACTCGCCGGACTCGCCGGACTCGCCAGGCCCAGCGTCTGCGTCGTTGTGGCCATAGCGATCAGGGCGTGCATTTGTCGGCACCACCTGTCTTCGGCCGGTGAGGTAGTCGGCGGTGAGGGAGTTTTCGGTGCGTAGCAGTTCGGCGGGGGTGCCGTTGAAGGTGATCTGGCCGCCGCGTTCGCCGGGGCCGGGGCCGATGTCGATGAGGCGGTCGGCCGCCTGCATCACGGCCGGGTCGTGTTCCACCACGAGCAGGGAGTTGCCGGCGTCGCGTAAGCGGTGCATGACGGTGACGATGCGGTCGATGTCCCGCGGGTGGAGGCCGATGGAGGGCTCGTCTAGGACGAAGAGGGTGTTGACCAGGGCCGTGCCCAGGGCGGTGGTGAGGTTGATGCGCTGGACTTCGCCGCCGGAGAGGGTGCGGGACTGGCGGTCGAGGGTGAGGTAGCCCAGGCCGACGGTGTTGAGGTAGGTGAGGCGGTTGCGGATGCCCTCCAGCAGGATCTCCGCCGCCTCGTCCAGCGGGGCGGGCAGGTGGATGTCCTGGAAGAAGCGGGCGCAGCGGTCCAGCGGCAGGGTGAGGACGTCGTGCAGGTGCAGGCCGGGCAGGCCGTGGAGGGCGTGTTCGGGCAGGGTGGCGCCGTGGGGGCGGTGGCGCTCGGCGCGGTCGATGACGGCGTCGCTGTCTTCGTGGTTGCCGATGCGCCAGAGCAGGGCGCCGGGCTTGAGGCGGGCGCCGTGGCAGTCGGGGCAGGGGTCGTAGCTGCGGTAGCGGCTGAGTAGCACGCGCACGTGCATCTTGTAGCTCTTGCGCTCCAGATACTGGAAGTAACCATCGACGCCGTACCACTTGCGGCCGTTGAATTTGCCTTCCCCCTGGATGATCCATTGCCGGTCGGCCTCCGGCAGGTCGCGGAAGGGGATGTCGGTGGCCACGCCCCGGCGGCGGGCGTGGAACAGCAGGTCGTCCTGGCACTCGGCGGAGCGGCCGGACTGGAAGGGCTTGATGGCGCCGGCTTCGAGGCTGAGGGCGTCATCCGGGATGACGAGGCGGTAGTCGATGCCCATCACCCGGCCGAAGCCGCGGCAGGTCTCACAGGCGCCCACCGGGGAGTTGAAGGAGAAGAGCCCGGGGGTGGGGTCGTCGTAGTGGATGTCGCAGTCGGCGCAGTGCAGGTCGGCGGAGTAGCGCAGGGGCTTGCCGGGTTCGCGGTTTTCATCCAGCAGGCGCACCTGGATGTGGCCCCGGCCCAGCTTCAGGCCCGACTCCAGGGCCTCCACCAGGCGGTCGCGGCGGTCCGGCACCAGCCGGATGCGGTCGGTCACCACCTCCAGGTGGGTGCGGTCCTCGCCGTGGATGCGGGTGTAACCCTGACCGGCGAGCAGCTCACGCAGGGTGTCGGCGCTGGATTTTTTGGGGATGGCGACCCGGGCGGTGACCATCGCGCGCTCGCCGGCGTGGCCAGCCAGCAGGCGGGCCGCCACCCCCTCGGCGGTGTCGCGCTGGACGCGCTTGCCGCAGCCGCCGCAGTAGAGCTGGGCGGTGCGGGCGAAGAGCAGCTTCAGGTGGTCGTTCAGCTCGGTCATGGTGCCCACGGTGGAGCGGGAGGTGCGCACCGGGTTGGTCTGGTCGATGGCGATGGCGGGCAGCACGCCGTCGATGCGGTCCACCGCCGGGCGGTCCATGCGGTCCAGGAACTGCCGGGCGTAGGGGGAGAAGGTCTCCACGTAGCGGCGCTGACCCTCGGCATAGACGGTGTCGAAGGCCAGCGAGGACTTGCCCGAGCCGGAGACCCCGGTGATCACCACCAGCTCGCCCAAGGGGATGTCCAGGTCGAAGCCCCGCAGGTTGTTCTGGCGGGCACCACGCACCCGGATGCAGTCGCGCGACATTACGTACCTCCAGCGCCGAAGGAAGAGGCCATATACTGCCAGTGACGGCGCGGCTGTGCTAGAATTTAGAATTACTCCAGATTGAAAAACTTTGTTCGGGGTTGTCATGAAACTCTACGTGATTCCGGTGACCTCCTTTCGGCAGAACTGCGCCGTCGTGGCCTGTGAGCGGACCGGGCTGGCGGCGGTGGTCGATCCGGGTGGTGAGGTGGACAAGGTGCTGGCCGAGGTGGAGGACCTGGGGCTGACGGTGGACCGTATCCTGCTGACCCATGCCCATATTGATCACGTGGGCGGGGTCAGGGAGATGGCCGACCGGTTGCAGGTGCCCATTTTCGGCCCGCACCAGGCGGATCGGGAGCTCCTGTCGCAGTTGGATGAGCAGGCCCGGATGTTCGGTCACCCGCCGGCCCCGGCGTTCGAGCCGGACCACTGGGTGGAGGACGGTGAGATCGTGCGGGTGGGCGAGGTGGCCCTGCGGGTGGTGCTGGTGCCGGGACACACCCCGGGCCATGTGGCCTATTTTGACCCGGAGAGCCGGTACGCCCTGACCGGAGACCTGCTGTTCCAGGGCGCCATCGGCCGCTCGGATTTCCCGGGGGGCGATCACGACACCCTGGTGCAGTCCATCCGCGAGAAGCTTTTCCCGTTGGGGGATGATGTGACCTTCATCCCGGGCCACGGACCGGCCAGCAGCTTCGGCGAGGAGCGTCGCAGCAATCCCTTTGTGGGCGACGCCGCCATCGTCGCCTGACGCGGGCCGGGTTCAGCCGCCGGCGGGGGCTCGCATCGCTGGCGGTGCCGGGGCCGCCCGGGCGCAGAGGCCGGCCACCAGCACGTAACCCACCATCGCACCCGCCAGGGCGGTCACCGACCAGCCCCGGTCCAGCAGCACCCCGGCCACCACCGGGGCGATCGCGGTGCTGGCCACCATTACCCCGTGGGCCATGGCCCGGATGGCGCCCAGGTGGCGCACGCCATAGCGCTCGGCCCAGATGGCGCCGCCGGCGGTGGCGCCCCAGCCCAGCGTTGCGCCGGTGAGTGTCAGGTAGGCGAAGGGCACCCACCCGCCACCGCCGCCGAAGGCCAGGATCAACAGGCCGAGGCCGATGGGCCCCAGGGCCAGGGGCAGGGCCCGGTGGGCGCCGATGCGGTCCACCAGTGGGCCGGCCAGCAGCAGGCTGGCCAGGTGGCCGGCGGCGAAGCCGGTGAAGGCGGCGCCCATGAGGGGCAGCGGCCATTCCCGGGCCTCGGCGATGGCAGCCTGGTGGAAGAGCATGGCGGTGACGATGAACGGGGCGGCGAGCACCGCCGGCAGCAGCAGGTAGAAGCCCGGATCCCGCAGAGCGTCTCGCCGGCGATGGCCGTTGTCGGTGCCGCCCGCCTCCCGAGCGGCCTCCGCCGCACTGGGGGCGTGCCAGGTGAGCCGCAGCAGCAGCGGCAGCATGCAGAGCAGCAGGAAACCCGCGCCCAGGAGCCAGGGCATGCGCCAGCCCCCGAGCCCCATAATGGCCACTGCCGCTGCCGGCAACAGGGCCTCGGCGAGGGGAAAGCCGCTGGCCGCCAGGGCCATGACCTTGCCGCGGTGGGTGGAGAAATAGCGCCCGGCGGCGGTCAGGCCCAGGTGGGCGCTGAGCCCCTGGCCGGCGAAGCGGATGAGAAGGAAACCTGGGAGCAGTAACGCCGCCGTGGGGGCCAGTCCCACGGTCAGGCAGCCCAGTGCCAGCAACAGCAGGGTCACCGCCACCGCCCGGCGCAACGGCCAGTGGTCCACCCAGGCCCCGGCCCGTAGCAGCAGCAGGGCGCTGACCAGGGTAGCGGCGCCGTAGAGCGTGCCGTAGGCGCTGTGGCTGAGGTCGAAGGCCGCGCGAATCTCGCCGCCGAAAACCGACATCAGGAAGGTTTGGCCAAAGCCGGAGGTGGCCGTGGCCAATAGCGCAAAGGCGGCCAGTTCAGGCCGTGGCTGGAGGAATCGAGGCAAGGGCAGCATCGACCCATTGTAAAGGCGCTTGCAAGGGGCGCCCACTGGGGTACGCTGGTATTGCCACACCGCGAATGGGTCCGGCCCAGTGCCGCCAAGGAGGCCGCCATGCTCAACGTGAACCCCGACCTGGTCTGCAACCTGATCCAGCGGATCCGGGAGTTTCAGGCCCAGGAGGACGTGGTCATCCCGGACGATGGTCCCACCAGTTACAGCGAGGATTGGGCCATGCAGGTCCTGGCCGGCCACGCCGATGACCTGACCTACCAGGAGTGCGTGGAGACCATCGCCGATCTGGAACCGGATCAGCAGATGGAGCTGGTGGCCCTCATGTGGTTGGGGCGGGGTGATTTCGAGGCCGACGACTGGTCCGGTGCGCGGGCCGCGGCGCAGCAGGGCTGGACCCCACGCACCGGGGAGTACCTGCTCTCCACGCCGTTGGCACCGGATTACCTGGAGGAGGGTCTGGAGGCGCTGGGCTACGACTGCCACCAGTGACCGCCGCCGGCGTGGCGCGGGTGAAGCGCGCGCCACGCCGATCACCACCCTTCACGCCAGCCGTCCGGCCCGTTACTCCGTCAGGATATCGAGGACATCCAGCACCAGGCCGGTGGTCTCGAGGACCCGCACGACCTGGTCCTCCAGCTCCAGCAACTCCGTGTCCGTTGGCTGCCGGGGCAGACGCCGGCGCAGGTCCGGGGAGACCCGGCTGTAGCGGATCAGCTCGCTGTCCACCACCTCGCCGCGGGCCACCTTGCGTTGCCAGCCGGGCGGCAGCTCGCCGCCCCGCTCCAGGCGCTGCTGCAGGCCCGGGGGCAGGGTACGCTGGCCGCCGGAACGCCCCGGGGTCTGCGGTCGTCCTGGTGGGCCGCCGGCGACGGTCTCATCCTGGCGCTCGCGCAGCCATTCGCGGATGATCTCCCGCTCCTGATCGCGGAACCGGCCCTCGCCATACTCGCTGCGCCAGCGTTCCACCCGGTCGTCCGAGCGCTGCCGGTCGTCCCGGCGCTGGTCGCTGCTACGCGGCTCGGACCGTTGCCCCGGCGGGCCACGCTCGGCGCCGGCGGCACCGGGGCCGGCGTGCCCCGGCGGCTGGGCGTTGAGGGTGAGTGGGGCCAGCAGGAGGCCGGCGGCCAAAAGGGCAACGGTGTAGGGTCTGAATCGGCGCATGGGCTCTCCCTGTGCTGGTGGCTCGCTGCTTGGGCCCGCCGCGCGGTGCCCTGTACTGTAACAGTCTAACGCCTCTTCACGGCCAGCGCCGTCGGCATGGCGTCACCCCTGGTCCGGCCGCGTATCGCCTGTGGCGGGCCGGGCCGTGTCGGTGCGGCGGTGGATTGTGCTAAAAGAGGCGCGGTGGCTTCTGTACCATGCGGGGAGGGGCCTGCCGGGGTCGCCCCGGACAGGGGTGGGCGATGGCGGCGCCGGCAGGCGGTCAGGACTTCCGGAGGGCTGTGCAGTTGGGTCGATTGCGAGGATGGCTGTTCCCCCTGGTGGCGTTGGCGTTGCTGCTGGCCCTGGTGGGCTGGTTGGCCGGCGGCGCCGGTGAGGGCCACCAGGTGGTGGACCGTGGCCAGCCCGCCGACCGGGGCCAGCTCGAGGCGCGACGCGGTGCGCTGGTGGACGAGGTGGTGTTCACTGAGCAGCGGGACGTGGGTCAGGTGACCGGGCTGATCGAGCGCGGCAGCCACCAGGTGTTCGCCCAGGGCATCACCCGGCCGGGTCTGTTCCACCGGCTGCGCGATTCCGCCGCCACCGCCCACGACCTCTCCTACGGCACCTCGGTGGAGCTCACCCTCAACCCCTCCGGTCCGGAGTTTGCCGACGGCCGGCTCAACCCCTTCGCCGTACCGGCCATGCGTGAGGCGCTCAACTGGCTGGTCAACCGGCGCCACGTGGCCGAGGAGATCTACGGCGGCCTGGCGGTGCCCCGCTACCTGCCGTTGAGCACCGCCTTCCCGGATTATGCCCGCCTGGCCGAGACCGCCCGTGAGCTGGAGCTGCGTTACGCCCACAATCCGGCCCGGGCCCGCGAGGTGATCCGCCACGAGATGGGGCGGCTGGGCGCGGAGCTGCGGGAGGGGCAGTGGTACTACGGGGGCGAGCCGGTGCAGCTCACCCTGCTCATCCGCAACGACGACGAGCGCCGCCGCATCGGCGATTACCTGGGCAACCTGCTGGAGGCGGAGGGGTTCCGGGTGGAGCGGCTCTACCGCACCGCCGAGGAGGCCTCGCGGATCTGGATTGCCGGCGACCCGTCGGGGGGGCGCTGGCACATCTACACCGGGGCCTGGGTCTCCACCCTGATCCAGCGCGACCAGGCGGAGAACTTCAGCTATTACTACACCCCGCGCGGGCGCGCCGAACCCCTCTGGCAGGCCTACGAGCCGGACCCCACCTTCGACGACATTGCCGACCGGCTGCAGCGCCGCGACTACCGGGACTGGGACGAGCGCCAGGCCCTGATGCGCCAGGCCCTCGACCTGGCCATGGGGGATTCCGCCCGGGTCTGGCTGGTGGACCAACTCAATGTCTGGCCCCGGGCCCGCGACGTGAACCTGGCCGGGGACCTGGCAGGCGGCACGTCCGGCTCTGCCCTATGGCCCTACACCCTGGGCTACGAGGGGCGGCTGGGTGGCCGGGTGGTCATCGGCACGCCGGAGATCATCACCGAGCCCTGGAACCCCATCGCGGGGAGCAACTGGATCTTCGACCGGATGATCACCCGCGCGCTCAGCGACCCGCCGGTGCTGCCCGACCCCTTCACCGGCCTGCACCACCCCCAGCGCCTGGCGCGTGCCGAGGTCACCGTGGAGGCCGAGACCCCGGTGAACAGCACGCTGGACTGGGTGCAGGTGGACACTGTCGAGACGATCCGTGTGCCGGACGGGGCCTGGGTGGACTGGGACAGCGGCGAGCAGCGCTTTGTGACCGCCGCCGAGGCTGAGCCGGACGGGCTCACCGCCCGCACCCGGGTGCGGTTGATCTACGAGCCGGGCTACCTGGAGCGCCGCTTCCACGACGGCACCCGCGCCTCGTTGGCCGACGTGGTGTTGCCCTGGATCCTCACCTTCGAGCGTGCCGACGAGGATAGCCCGCTGTTCGACGTCGCCCACGTGCCGGCCTACGAGGCCTTCCGTCGCCATTTCCGCGGCTGGCACATCGTCTCGGAGGACCCGCTGGTGATCGACGTCTACAGCGACCAGATCTTCCCGGATGCCGAGACCATTGTCGCCGCCCGCGCCCCCGGCACCACCCCCTGGCACATGTTGGCCCTGGGGATTATGGCCGAGCGCGAGGGCAGTCTGGCCTTCTCCTCCAACAAGGCCGACCGGTTGCGGGTGGACTGGTTGAGTCTGGTCTCAGGACCGAGCCTGCCGGTGCTCAGGCGCCAACTGGAGCGGCTGCAACAGACCGACCATCTGCCCTATGCCCCGACGCTCGCCCAGTACCTGACGCCGGATGAGGCGGCCGCGCGTTACCAGGCCCTGGCGGATTGGTACGCCGCCCGGGGGCACTTTTACGTGGGCGACGGGCCCTTCTACCTGCGCGGCGTGCACCCCGTGGACGGCAGCGTGGTGCTGCGCCGGTTCACGGACTTCCCCGACCCGGCGGACAAGTGGCTGCAGTTCGCCGAGCCGCAGATCCCCGAGCTGACCCTGGACGGGCCGGTGGTGGTGGCCCACGGGGAATCGGTGGCCTTTGAGCTGGCCGTCACCTTCGAGGGCGAGCCCTATCCCCGTGAGGCCATCCAGCAGGTCCAGTTCCTGCTCTTCGACGGTGACAACCGGCTGGCCCACCGGGGCGAGGCCGAATACCGCGGCGAGGAACGCTGGCGCGTGTCGGTCCCCGCCGAGGTGCTGCAGCGGTTGGGGCGGGGCGCCAACAGCCTGGAGATCGCCGTCACCACCGACCGCGTGGCCCTGCCCGCCTTCGCCTCTCACGCCTTTGCCACTGTGCCGGGCGGGAAGCCGCTGGCGCCGCCGTTGGAGGTGTCGCCATGAGCCTTCGGCCCACCCTGAAACCGTCGGGGCGGGCCCGCGGTCGCTGGCGGGATGTCTGGCGCATGCTGATCTTCTCCGGCAAGCGGCTGCTGGCGCTGTTGCTCACCGTGCTGGCGGGGGTTTACCTCACCATCATTATCGCCAACATGGGCGGGCAGGTGGATGAGCTGCGCCTGGTGCAGATCCGCGGTGAGATCTCCGAGGCGGTGCGCGCGGACCCCGCCTTCCAGGACATGAGCAGCGCCGAGCGCAACGAGCTGATCCAGCGCCAGGTGGCCCTGGAGGTGGAGCGACTGAACCTGGATCAGCCCTTCATCCTGCGCAGCTTCGACTACCTCTACCGCGCCATGCGCCTGGACCTGGGCCGGGCGGAGCAGATGCACAGCGATGCCGGCTCGCGCCAGGTCTTCGATATCATCGTCGAGCGCTTGCCGGCCACATTGCTGCTGTTTGGTACCGCCAACCTGCTGATCTTCCTGACCTCGGTCTGGGTGGCGTTGCACCTCTCCCGGCGCTACGGCAGCGTGCTGGACCGCAGCGTGGTGGGGCTGGCGCCCAGTTCGGCGGCGCCCGCCTGGTTCTACGGCATGTTCCTTATCCTGGTGTTCGCCTTCGTGCTGCCGGCGCTGCCCTCCGGCGGCATGGTGACCGCGCCGCCGCCGGAGGGCCGGCTGGACTACCTGGCCAGCGTGGTGCGGCACATGGCGCTGCCGCTGGTGGCCATGTTCCTGTCGCAGATCTTCATCTCCATTTACTCCTGGCGCACCTTCTTCCTAATCCACTCCAGCGAGGACTACGTGGAGATGGCCCGGGCCAAGGGCTTGCCGGAATACCTGATCCAGCGCCGTTACATCCTGCGGCCCACCCTCTCGCCCATCGTCACCAGCTTTCTGCTGATGCTCATCGGGCTGTGGAGCGGGGCGATCATCCTGGAGCAGGTCTTTAACTGGCCGGGCCTGGGCACCCTGGTCTTCCAGGCCATCGGCCACCGGGACACGCCGGTGATCATCGGCACCGTGGTGATCTTCGCCTACCTGCTGGCGGCCACCGTCTTCCTGCTCGATATCCTCTACGGCATCCTGGATCCGCGGGTGCGGATCGAGGGGGGGCGATGAGGCGCTGGCTGGAGGGGCTGAAGCAGCTGCGCCGCTACCCCTCGGCGGTGTTGGGCACGGCGCTGATCCTTTTTTTGATCGGGTTGGCGGTCTACACCGTGGTGGCCATCCCCTACAGCCAGGCCTTGGACCTGTGGCGGGGCGGCGAGCAGTGGCGGATGCACCCGGTCAATGCCTCGCCGGTCTGGACGGACAGGTTGCGCGGCGGCGATCTGCCGGAGACGCAGATCATCTCCAGCGCCGATGTCACGCCGGAGGCGGAGCCCTTCCCCGGTGGTCGTCGGCTGCAGATTCCCCTCAGCTTCGATTACCAGAGCAGTGCCTTTCCCAGCGAGATCAACCTCTTCCTGACCGCGGAGGAGCAGGCCCGGGCGCCCTTCGTGCGCCTGATCTGGCAGGCGCCGGACGGCCGCGAGGAGGTGCTGGGAGGGCGGCGAATGGCGCGGGAGGAGCGGGTCTCCATCTCCCAGGACTGGGCGCTGGAGCGGCGCCTGGGGCATATCCCCCACGTAGGGCTGATGCTCGACCCGGAGACCGCCGATCGCCCCGGTCCGGCGGTGCTGCAGGGCACCCATACCCTGCTGCTGGACGTGGTGCTGTTCGACGAGAACGCGGGGCTCGACGCCGACCTGGTGGTCTACGGCCGGGTGCACGGGGTGGCCGGCACCGACCACCAGCGCCGCGACCTGATGGTGGCGCTGATGTGGGGCACCCCGGTGGCCCTGGCCTTCGGGCTGCTGGCGGCGGTGGGCACCACGGTCACCACCCTGGTGATCGCCGCCATGGGGGTCTGGTACCGGGGCTGGGTGGACGCGGTGATCCAGCGCCTCACCGAGGTGAACATGATCCTGCCCATGCTGCCCATCCTGGTGATGGTAGGCACCCTCTACTCCACCAGTATCTGGCTGATGCTGGGGGTGGTGGTGGCGCTGGGCATCTTCAGTGCCGGCATCAAGATGTACCGGGCCATGCTGCTGCCCATCCGCGAGGCCCCCTACATCGAGGCGGCCAAGGCCTACGGGGCCAGCAACGCCCGCATCATCCTGCGCTACATGGTGCCCCGGGTGCTGCCGGTGCTCATCCCCACCTTCGTCACCCTGATCCCCACCTTCGTCTTCCTGGAGGCCTCGCTGGCGGTGCTGGGGCTGGGCGACCCGGTGCTGCCCACTTGGGGCAAGGTGCTCAACGACGCCCAGGAGCAGAGTGCGTTGTACAACGGCTTCTACTACTGGGTGCTCTCCCCCGCCTTCCTGCTCATGCTCACCGGGCTGGGTTTCGCCATGCTCGGCTTTGCCCTGGACCGGGTCTTCAACCCGCGACTGAGGAACCTCTAGCACTATGACCGAGACCCTGCTGCGCGTGGAAGACCTTCGCCTGGCCTACCGCACCGAGCGCGGGGTGGTGCAGGCGGTGGACGGGGTCAGTTTCGACCTGCGCCGGGGCGAGGCGGTGGTGGTGCTGGGGGAGAGCGGTTGCGGCAAGAGCTCGTTGGCCAAGGCCCTGCTACGCATCCTGCCGCGCAACGTGCACAGCCATACCGGCCGGGTGTGGCTGGGCGATACGGACGTGATGGCGCTGCCGGTGGAGCGCTTCCGGCGCGAGGTGCAGTGGCTGCGCATCGCCATGGTGATGCAGGCGGCCATGAACGCCCTCAACCCGGTGGTGCGGGTGGGGGAACAGGTGGCCGAGCCGCTCGTGGTGCACCGGGGCTGGTCGCGGAAGAAGGCCATGGGCAAGGCGGCCGAGGTCTTCCAGCGGGTGGGGGTGGCCACCGATTTTCTCACCCGCTATCCTTTCGAGCTTTCCGGCGGCATGCGCCAGCGGGCGGTGCTGGCCATGGCGCTGATCACCGAGCCGGATCTGGTCATTCTGGACGAACCCACCTCGGCCCTGGACGTGCTCACCCAGGCCAGCATCATGAATGTGCTCAAGCGCATCAAGCGCGAGCAGGACACCAGCTTCATCCTGATCACCCACGACGTGGCCACCTCCAGCGAACTGGCCGACCGGGTGGCCCTGATGTACGCCGGCCAGGTGGTCGAATACGCCGATGCCCGCCGCTTCTTCACCGAACCGGCCCACCCCTACTCGCAGATGCTGATGGCCAGTGTGCCGCGGCTCCACCAGACCGAGGCGCCGGTGCATATCCCCGGCCAGCCGCCGGACCTGCTCGCACCCCCTGCGGGGTGCCGCTACGCGGACCGCTGCCCCCACCGCTTCGGACGCTGTGCCGAGGATCCGCCACCGCAGCGGTTGGGCGAACGTCACCACGTGCGTTGCTGGCTTTATGGAGGCCGCCGATGAGCCGGACCGCGAATGCCGTGCCATCGCCGCCCGACCGGCGGCGAGCGGGTGCGGGGGAGACCCTGCTGGAGGCCCGCGACCTGCACACCTGGTTCGAACTGCGCCAGTGGGGCTTCCTGCGGGTGGGCCATGTGCGCGCGGTGGACGGGGTGAGCTTCGCCCTGCGCCGGGGCGAGGCGGTGGCCTTCGTGGGCGAGAGCGGCTGCGGCAAGAGCTCCCTGGCCCGCACCCTGCTGGGGTTGCACCGCCCCACCCGGGGGGAGGTGGTGTTCGAGGGGCGGCATCTGGAGGCGCTGGATAAAGCCGGGTTGACGTCCTACCGGGCTCGGGTGGGCTACGTGCAGCAGGACCCGTATGGCGCGCTGCCCCCCTTCATGGACGTGGGCCGCATCCTGGAGGAGCCGTTGATCGTGCACGGGGTGCGCGACCGGGTCGAGCGCCGTCGCCGGGTAAGGGCGGCGTTGGAGGAGGTGCGCCTGTCGCCGCCGGAGGCCTATCTGGGCAAGTTCCCCCACCAGCTCAGCGGCGGGCAGCAGCAGCGCGTGGTGATCGCCCGGGCGCTGGTGCTGGCCCCGGCGCTGGTGATCGCCGACGAGCCGGTCTCCATGCTGGACGCCTCGGTGCGGGTGGAGATCCTGCGCCTGCTGCGCCAGGTGCAGACCGAGCGCGGCCTCACCCTGGCCTTCATCACCCACGACCTGTCCACCGTGCGCCATTTCGCCGAGCGCATCTTCGTGATGTATGGCGGCCGGGTGGTGGAGCAGGCGGCGGTGGACGAGCTGCTGGATCACCCGCAGCACCCCTACACCCAGGCCCTGCTCAACGCCATCGCCGACCCGGACCCGGACAACGCCGCCGAGGAGCGCCCGGTGCCGGCCGGCGAGGCCCCCAGCCTGGCCAGTCCGCCGCCGGGGTGCCGTTTTCACCCCCGCTGCCCGCACGCCATGGCCGGGCTCTGCGACGTGGAGGAGCCCCACGACTTCGAGCCCCGGCGGGGGCATTACTCGGCCTGCTGGCTGCACCGCTAGGCCATCGGCGCGGCGCCGTGCGGCCCGGGGGTCAGCCGGGGTCGTGCAGGTACAGCCGGTCGTCCTCCTCGCGCCGGGTGGGGATGGAGTGGCGGTCCAGTTCGCCGTGCAGGGTGTGGCAGAGGTCGCGGGCGAACAGCGGGTCGCCGATGTGCCAGGAGTGGGCGAAGTTGCCGAAGTAGTCCTCGCCGGGGGTGCGGCTGTCCGGGTCGATGCCGGCGAAGTAGGGGCTGCAGTCCACGTTCACCGCCTTGCGGTGGGCGTTGTCGGGCAGGCCGACCCGGCCGGCGCGGGCGCGCAGGCCGATGCGCTTGGCGTTGGAGACGCGCAGCACGCCATCGTGGCCGCTCTGGTAGTTGGTGAGCCGGGAGCAGTGGCGGTAGACGGAGACGAAGCGCGAGTCATCGGCGGCCAGGGAACTGCTGGAGACATCGGCACCGATGAGAGCGATCTGGCTGACCTTCCAGGGGCGGTTCTTGATCTCGGCGACCTCGTCGGCGTCGGCGAAGGCGTGGCGGATGACGTAGGCGCCGGTGGAGTGGCCCAGCAGGTGGACATTCAGGTCACAGCCGCGCGCCTGGCGTGTCGAGAACAGGCTGATGCAGTCGTCGGTGAGCCGCTCCGCGGTGTGCTTGGCGTAGCGGCGGTCGCGCATGTAGAGCAGCGTGGCCTCGGCGCTGGGCCAGTCGAAGCTGACCACGGTGCCCCGGTAGCCGGCCGCGTGCAGCGTCGCCTTGAGCTTGCGGTGGCGCTTGATGACGATCTCCTGGCTGTTGTTGTAGCCGTGGATGAAGACCAGGACGTTGCCGGTGGGGTTGTCGGACATGGGGTCCCTGCCGGTGGTGCCGGCGGCCATGACCGCCTCCACCCACTCGGCGCGGGGCACGGTGTGCGCGGGTTGCTGCACCTCGCCATCGGGGACGAGCAGGAACCGGGTGGGCCCCGGCGCGCGGCCGAAGACCCGCTTGCCGCTGCGGACACGGGTGTTGATGACGCAGACCACAAAGTCGTGACTCATGGGGGGGACTCCCTCCCTGGACGTGGTGGGCGGACCGGGCCGGTGGCGCGCAATGACGGCCCCGGCCGTTTCCTGGAAGGATAGCCCGCCGGGCCGGCCCTGCACTCGGTAGCGGCTTGAGCCGGTCAGTCGGTCTCCAGGCGGATACCGCGGGCCTGGGCGAACTGGCGCAGCGCCGCTACCGCCCCCTCGGGCAGGCGGAGGGTGAGGGTGACGCCCTCGCCATAGGCTACCGCCTCTACGGTCGCCTGGTGCTGTGCGGCCCAGTGACGCAGGGGCTGTTCCTGGGCGAAATCCAAGGCCAACCGGCAGCGGGTGTGCGGTTCGTGGGCGGCCAGCGGCAGCTCGGCGAGCACCTTTTGGGTGGCCCCGGCGTAGGCCCGCACCAAGCCGCCGGCCCCCAGCTTGATGCCGCCGAAATAGCGGATCACCACCACGATCACATCACCGATCCGCTTGTGCTGAATGACATTCAGGATAGGCTTGCCAGCGGTGCCCGACGGCTCGCCCGCATCGCTCATGGCGGCCGTGGTGGCGGACGCCGGGTCGCCGATCAGATAGGCCCAGCAGTGGTGGCGGGCGTCAGGGAAGTCAGTCATCGCCCGGTCCACGAAGGCCAGGGCCTGCTCGCGGCTCTCCACCCGCCCGGCGCGGGCGATGAAGCGGCTCTTCTTGACCTCCAGCTCGTGCTCCAGGGTCCGGGCGGGGGTGGGGTAGGTGTTCTCGGGCATGGACCTCACATCACCAACGTTGCATCATCTGCGGTATGGAGCGGGTCAGGATAACGCATAGTAGGGGCGGGACAGGGAAAGGCCGGTCGGTCCGGGCCGCAGAGGGATGGGCCCGCCGTGCGGCACTGCTGGCGCTGCTGGCCATCGCGACCAGTGGCTGCACCACCCTGGCTCCGTCACCGCCGGCGGATCAGAGCGATCTCTGCGAGATTTTCCGCGAGCAGCCCCGCTGGTATGACTACGCCCGCGCCTCGCAGGAACAGTGGGGCACCCCCATCGCCACACAGATGGCCTTCATCCACCAGGAGTCCTCCTTCCGCAGCCATGTGCGCCCGCCCCGGCAGCGGCTGCTCGGGTTTATCCCCTGGCGCCGGCCGTCGTCGGCCTACGGCTATGCCCAGGCCCAGGATCCGGTCTGGGGCGAATACCGCGAGGACGCCGGCAGCCTGATGGCGCGGCGCAGCCACATGAAGCACGCCACCGACTTCATCGGCTGGTATAACCGCCGCAGCCATGAGCGGCTGGGGATCTCGCTGCACAATCCGGAGCACCTCTACCTCGCCTACCACGAGGGGCCCACCGGCTACCGGCGCGGGACCTACCAAGGCAAGCCGCAGGTGCAGCGGGTGGCGCGGCAGGTGGCCCAGCGTGCTCAACGCTATCGCACCCAGTTGGCGGGCTGTGAGTCGGAGTTCCGCTGCCGCCGGTTCTACCAGTTCGGGCCGTTCTGCCGGGATTGATCCAAGGGAGATGGGGTGGCGCGGCCGGCCGCTCAGTCATCCAGGTGGTAGGTGTATTGGTAGAGGTCGCGGGGGTCCAGGGCCACCGCCACCCGTTCCGGACTGACCGCCTTGTCGATGGGTGATGTCATTTTGTCCACCACCAGCAGCCGGGGCTTGCGCAGCCGGCGCCCGGCCCCGTCGGCAAACAGCAGGGTGATCGGCTCGGCGGGCGAGGCGGTGAGTTGCACCACCACGCCGATGCCCTGATCGCGCACGCGGACGTAGGAGCCCGGGGGGAAGGGCGTCAACAGGGCGAGCAGCCGCTCCACGGCGGCCTGCTCCTCATCGGTCTCACGGCTGCCGCGCAGATCGCGCAGGGCGTCGATGGGGGTGACCACCGGCTGCCCGGACGGGGGGCAGACCTGCCCCAGGTAGGCACCGGTCACCCGGATGGCGGCGGTCAGGCGGTGAGGGAGCGGTTCCAGCCGGGCCGGCCCCGCCTCTGGATGGAGCGGCACGGCCAGGCAGGCGGCCACCGCCGCGTTGGCGGTCTCCGTCGGCTCGTCCCCGGCCTGCAACATCCCTGCCGTCAGCAGGGCCGAGCGGAACCCCAGTGCCAGGGGGTGGGGCCAGTCCAGGGGCAAATGGGCGAGGGCCAGCGCGGTGTCCAGGCTTTCGGTGGCCAGTTCGGCAATGCGGTGAGCGAGGGTGGCCAGCGGCTCGGTCTCCAGGGCATCGTCGCGCCTCAGCCGGCCGACCCCGAACAGCAGGCTCTCGACCCGGATGTCCAGCGCCTGTTGCTGCTGCCGGCGACGGTCGCTGCGGGTGTTGGACTTGGTCAGGTCCAGCTTGGGCGGCTTGGTGTCGGTGAACCCCAGGGCCAGCAGCTTGCGCCGCTGGTGGTGATTGGCCAGGGTCGCGCCCTTGGCCATCAGCAATCGGCCGTGATCGTCATAGACCGCGTAGGGGAGGGTATGGCCCACCATGAGGTCGATGGCGCGCACGCGATACCGCACCGGGCGCCCGTCCTGCCCGCTCTGGCTCTGCGTTGTTGGGGTCATGGGGTTATGCTGCCACGTTACCGCTCCGGCTGCCCGCCGGCAGCGTCAGGATCCGATGCTAGACCCTGAGTAGTGTAGTGTTTTTTGAAGGCCGTTTCCGCCGGTTCCGGCAGGCCCAGTCCGTAGCCCTGGCCGACGGTGAATCCCAATGAGCGGGCGGTGGCGAGCAGGGCTCGGTTTTCGATGCCCTCCATCACGGTGGTGATCCCTCGGCCATTGAAGAACCGGGCGATGCTCCTGAGGATGTCATTCTGGCCGCGATCGGTCTCCGTCGCCTTGAGCAGGGTCCGATCCATCTTGATCTCGGTAATGGGCAGGGCCTCGGCGCGCTCGAAACTGGCGTAACCGGTGCCGAAATCGTCCAGGGAGAGGCCGAAACCCTGGAGGCGGGTCCGGATGATGCTGGTCCGGCAGTCCAGGGACAGATCCGGGTCGTTCTCCGTGATCTCCAGGGTGATCTGCCGGGGTGCTATCCCGAATGCGGCAATATGCGCCTTGACCCGCTGGGGGAAATCGGGCTGGGAGAAAACGACCGCCGGCGCATTGACGCTGACCTTTTGGGGGGTGTCTGTCAGGCGGAAATGCTTGATCTCGCGGGCGACGGAGGTGAGCATTGACCAGAAGATGGCCTGCGCAAACCGATGGCCCTCCATGTGCTCCCGCAATTGCCCGGGCATAACCGGCGCGTCATCGGGGCTCCTTTGGTAGCGCAATAAGGCCTCGAACCCCACCCGGTGCCCGCTCTTTAGGTCGAACTGAGGCTGGTAATAGGGCCTCAGCTTCCCGGACCGGATCGCGTTCTCGAGCTCGTCTGCGGGAATGGGGGATGACACCGTTGGGTGGCGGCGGTGGCCCCGATCGGTCTTCAGGGTGTCCAAAAGGGCCTGCAAGGCTGGAAGGTCCACCGGCTTCGATAGATGCCCCAGTACCGTCAAACCCATGTCGTTCGCCAGGTCCGTGGCCGCCTGGCGCAGCCCGTCGTCGCTGCCGGAGATCAAGGCCACCGCCGTGTCGGGCGCGGCGACCCGCGCCAGATGGGCGAGCAGATCGAGCCCGTCCCCGTCGGGAAGCGAGAGATCAACCAGCACCAGATCGAAGGCCTGGCGTGTCGTTATCGCCCGGGCCTGGTTAATGGAATGGGCCTTCTGAACCTGGCTGTCAAAATTTAATAAGAACTGTTCGATTTCTTCGGCGAAATCCTTGTCGTCATCGACAACCAGTATCGTCCGGTTGGGTATGTCCAATTCCGTTCTCCCCGGAGGTGGTCTCGCAGGTCATGGAGCGGCTAATACAGGCTCTCGACCGTGGGCGCGGGCATCATGCAGCGTGGGCTATTGTAAAGTCGCGACCCATCGGCCACAACCAAACAAGGGGTAGTCTGCGAGGGTTAGTAGCAATCGATTATTACTATTTTAGGTGTGTACCCGGTAGATACCTGCGGATAATCTCCCTGTTCAATATGGCGCTGAATAATGGTGAAAAGCAGGGATGAACAGGATCACATTATACAGTTTTGTTGTCCTCCTCTCGGTCTGTATAAACGTTGGGGGGGCGGTGGCCTTTGCGGGGGAGCGGGGTGACGCGCCCCTGTTTCCGGATCTGGAGGTCTCTCTGGTTGATATGGAGGAGGGGCTCCTCCGCTACGGCCGCTCGGCCGATCCACTGGGCCTGGAACAGATCAGCGAGGGGCTGACCCGCGACGAAGTGCGCGATGCCATTGGTGAGCCCGCCGACCGGCGGCAGGTGGCCGGCAATCCGGTCTGGTTTTACGACTTCAATCTGCCCTTCCCCCGCAGTGACGACGTGGTGGTCTGCCAGTACAAGGTCCAGTTCGATCACTGGGGGCGGGTGTCCGGTTATCAGTGGCGTCGCCTGCTCTGCGAGATCATGGCCGAAAACCTCGCGCGGGAGCGCACGGTTGAGGTCGAGCGGGTCGTGTACCGGACCCTGTCGACGGACGTGCTCTTCGACTTCGACAGCGCCGTGCTGCGTGCCGAGGGGCAGGACACCATCCGCGAGGTGGCGGCAGGCCTTCAGAAGGAATTCATTGATCCGCTGGTGGTGATCGTCGGTCACACCGACCGCATTGGCGATCCTGGGTATAACCAGCGCTTGTCCGAGCGCCGCGCTGACGCGGTTATGGACGCACTCCTCAAGAATGGGTTCTCCCGCCGCGACGTGGTCGCACAGGGGCGGGGAGAAGCCGAGCCGGTGGTCTTCTGCGAGGGCGACCGGGCCACGCCGGCGCTTATTGCCTGCCTGTCGCCCAACCGCCGGGTGGAGGTGCAGGTGTTGGAGCGTGGCAACGACGAACGGTAGCGGCATCAGCTAGCGGTGTGGGCGATACCCAGGGAGGGCAGGCGCACACCGGCGGGTATAAACCATTGTCCGCGGGATAATCATCCGGCGGTTGTAATTGCATGGGGGTCAATATGCGGGGTTCCGATTCGATCACGTTGGTGGACAAGGAGAGCGGCCGGGTCACGGAGGTACCGCTGGGTTCCCTGGAGCCCATGGAGAACACGGTCGTCAAACTGCCGGTGGGGCCGGAGCAGGTGGCCGGCTTCGACAACCGCGCCGGGGATCTGGTGCTGACCCTCGCCACCGGCGAGGAAGTCATCATCCCGGGCTTTTTCGACGCCGAAGGCGTGGCGCGCAACGAACTGGTGCTGGAAGACTCCAGCGGGGTGCTCTGGTGGGGGCAGTACGAGACCCCCTGGTCGGAGTTCGCCTTTGCCGAGATCAACACGGTGGATGACCTGGTGGCCGACGATGGCGGCGGCCTGGGCGCGGCGGCCCTGGCCGGGCTCCTGGGTGCGGCGGCCCTGGCCGCCGCCGCGGGCAGCAGTTCATCCTCCTCTAGCGATGACGGTCCCCCGGACGATGACGATGACGACGACAATGGGGACGTGGGGCTGGTGGTGGAGATCACCGAGAATACCCCGCTGGCCGTTGCCGGGACCGCCTCCGATGACGCGGAAGAGGTGCAGGTCTGGGCGGAAGACGGCGAGACCCTGCTGGCCTCAGGGGCCGTGGACGGCGGGCAGTGGTCGCTGACGCCGGAATGGCTGAAAGACAATCTGGAATCCGGCATCGAATGGGATGACCACTTTTCAGAGGACGACAACCTGGCGGCCTTTAACGGTTATGTGTCGGTGACCGATGGCGAGGGTAATGTCTCGCCGCAGGTGGGCCTGGAGGTGCCTTCGTTGTGGCCCTTCGACGACGTGGCGGCGGCCAACCTGAAGTTCGGCATCGATGATCTGGAGGACCTCCTGGAGGACTCCCTGGAGCTGGACGACGTTGTCCTCCAGGGTGGGCTTCTCGGGGGGGAGGCCAGGGCCGAATCCGAGATTTTCACGGTAGGGGAGGGCCAAGTCGGCGCGATCTCCTTTACGGCCAGCAGCGGGGGGCTGCTGGCGCTGCTGGATAGCGGCTACGAAATCGACATGGTCGACGTCGCTACCGGCGATGTCATCAGCAGCACCAAACACAATGGCGGATTGTTGGGGCTTGACCTGCTGGGGCTGCTCAGTCCGGACCTGGATATCAGTGAGACGGCGATCCCCGAAGGGAGCTACCAGCTCATCCTTCACCGCAACGGGGGTGACGGCGGGCTGCTGAGCTCCAGCCATCAATTGAGCGATATCCGGGTCGACCTCTTCAACGAGGCCCTGCTTAAGGATCTGCTCGAGGGCAACCTCGATCAGGACCTGCTCGACAGCTTGGAGCTGGTTGGTGCCGACCAAGTGCCGGGTAATATCATCACCGACGTCGGTGCGGCCGGCCGGCCCGATATTGTCGCCGGCGATGAGCCGCCCACCGTCTGGGTGAAGAATGGCCAGGGTGACTGGCAGGCGGTGGAGAGTGAGACCACCATCGCCGGCCAGTGGGGCGAGCTCACCATGCAGGCGGACGGCAGTTACAGCTATCAGGTGAACGAGGACCGGGACGCCTACGGTGAGCGGGAGTCCTTCACCTACAAGCTGGTGCGGGGCGACGAGGAGAGCCCGGAGGCGGAACTCGCCTTCGGTATCGGCGGTGAGCTGGATGAGATTCCGCCGGAGCTCGAGGGCATGGGGGCTGACACGGTGGGCGGTGCGGTCGCCATGGCCGGGCTCGACGAGTTGAACGACGATCCGGAATCCCTGGTGTCGGCCAGCGACGAACCGCTGCCCGCCGAGGCGGACGTCCTGCAGGCGGACGAGCCGGCCATTGTGCCGGCCGGCGCTGCCGAGGGGGCGACGGTTGAGGGTGGTGGCGCTGCAGCGGCCGATGGGATCGCCGTGGAGGCGGAAGGCACCTTCGCCAATGATGACGATTCGTCGAACCTGCCCCTCGCGTGATGGGGCGCCGCTACCCACACCGGGCGGTGGCGCTATCTCTTGCCGCCGGCCTGGGCGGGCTGGCGGCCGGCGGTATGGTGCCGCCGGCCGCCGCCGGGGATGCCCTGGTGGCGAGCCCGGGCTCGGCCGGTCTCGGGGCCGAAGCGCCCGCCGATGGGCCCGAGCTGGTGCTGCCCGATGCCCTGAAGGCGGCCGTAGGGCATGACCCGCGCGTGGCCGAGGCCCGGGCCGAGCTGGCCCGGCGTGGCGACGAGGTGGACATGGCGCGGGCCGACCGGTGGCCACAGGTCTCCGCCAGCACCCGCAGCGAATTCAACAGCACCCTGAACCGCCACGTGCCGGTGGCCAGCGTTACCGCGTCTCAGCGGCTCTACGACTTTGGCGAGGTGGGGGGACGGGTGGACGGTGCCCGCGCCGGCGAGGTGGCGGCCCGGGCCGAGTGGCAGCAGACCGTGGAGGATGTGGCCGCGGACGCCGCCCACGCCTTCATCCAGGTGCAGCGCTACCAGGCCCTGCTGGTGGTGGCGGAGGAGCAGGTGGCCGCCATGAGTCGGCTTGAGGGGCTGATCCAGCGTCGCGCGGCAATGGGTGCCAGCACCCGGTCCGACGAACGGGAGGTGGCGGCCCGGGTGGACGCCGCCCGCCTGACCCGGGCGCAGGTCGCGACCCAACTGGCCGACGCCAGACGGGCGCTGCGCCGCCTGGTGCCCGGCCGCTACACGGTGGCCCACCGGGCCGAACCGCCGGCGCAACTGGCCGGGGCCTGCGACCGGGTGGACGTGGAGGACATCGACCACCTGCCGGAGTTGCAGGCGGCCGCCGCGCGCAGTGCCGAGGCGCGGGCGGGGGTCAAGGCGGCGCGGGCGGCCCGGTTCCCGACCCTGAGCCTGGATGTGACCTCGGACCGCTTCTTCGACAGCGACGTCCCCAATCAGACGGAGACCAGCGTGCTGCTGAACGTCCGCGCCGATCTGTTCGCCGGCGGCCGCAACCGGGCCGGGCAGTCGGCCAGCCGCCACCGACTGGCCGCCGCCGAAGCAGCGGCGGCCGGCGCCCGCCTGGACGCCGATCAACGGCTGCAACAGGCCGCTGAACAGGCGGCGGCGCTGGCGGAGCGCATGGGTGTCCTGGCGCGCCGGATCGAAACCCTGGACGAACTTCGCGATCTGCACCAGTCGCAGTACCTGCGGGCGGGCACGCGGTCGCTGATGAACCTGCTGGATGTGGAGCAGGACTACTTCCAGGCCCGTTTCGACCAGTTGGATTTACGCCACGATCAGAAAGCTCGCCAGGTGGACTGCCTGAGTGCCGTGGGGGCCCTCGGGGTCACCTTCGAGCTGGATGACCGTCGGCCGGAGGCGATTGATCTGCCGTTATGACAACCGTCGCCGCAGATTCCGAACAGGCCCGGCCGGGTATTGACCCGGACGCCTGGCTGGAGGCGTTTCTATACGTCGCCCGGGCCTACGACTGCAACTTCTCGGAGCAGAATGTCCGCGTGGCCAGCGCCTGGGAGGCGGATCGGGCGGATCCCGACCGGCTGCTGGCGCGGATGGCCGGGCAGCTCGGGCTGAAGCTGCACGCCCACGACGAGGCGCCGGACTGGGAGCGGTTGTCGCCCTGGCGCCTGCCGCTGGTGCTCGCCTTCGCCGACGGGCGGGTCGGGGTGCTGGAGGGGCGCAGCCGGGATGGACGGGGTTGGCAGGTGGCGTTCTCCGGCGAGGGCGGCCTGCCCACGCCGGTCTCTGTCGCCCAGTTGCGCGAGGGGGTGGTGCGGGTCCTGGTCCCCCGCCCGGCCCGCAACGCCGCCGACCCGCGGATCGACGAGTATATCCAGCCCTACCGCCCACACTGGTTCCGTTCCATCATCTTCGACCGGATCCGGCCCTACGGCCACGTGATGCTCGCCTCCCTGTTGGCGAACACCCTGGCCCTGGCGGGGCTCATATTCGCCATGCAGGTCTACGATCGGGTGATCCCGGTCGGCTCGCTGCCCACCCTCTATGTCCTGTTCAGCGGGGTCCTGCTGGCGCTGCTGTTCGAGCTGTCCATGCGGGTGGCGCGGGTCAGTCTGATCGACCTGCTGGGCAAGCGGGCGGATCTGCGCATCTCCGACCGGGTCTTCGGCCATGCCCTGCGCATAAAGAACACCCAGCGGCCGGGCTCCACCGGCACCTTCATCTCCCAGCTTCGGGAGCTGGACCGGGTCCGCGACTTCATGACCTCCACCACCGTCTCGGTGCTGGCGGATCTGCCCTTCTTTCTGCTCTTTCTGGCGGTCTTCTGGTACGTGGCCGGGAGCCTGGTGCTCATCCCGCTGGTGGCGTTGCTGGTGCTGGTGGTGCCGGGGCTGCTGGCCCAGGGGCGGCTGCACCGGTTGGCCCGTGAGGCCATCCGCGAGTCCTCCCTGCGCAACGCCATGCTGGTGGAGTCGGTGCAGGGGCTGGACGATATCAAGACCCTGCAGGCCGAGCCGCGGTTTCAGAACCAGTGGAACCACTTCAACGGCGTCACCACCGACGTCAACCTGCGGCTGCGCTTTCTCACCAATTCCCTGACCGCCTGGGCGCAGACGGTGCAGACCGGCTCCTTCGCCGTGGTCGTCCTCTTCGGGGCCCCGATGGTAATGGCGGGCGACCTGACCACCGGTACCCTGGTGGCCGCCTCCATCCTCGCCTCGCGCATGCTGGCGCCCATGGGTCAGCTGAATCAGGTACTGAGCCGCTGGCAGCATGCGCGCGTGGCGTTGCAGGGGCTGGACCAGATCATGCAACGCCCGGTGGACCACCCGGAGGAGGCCCGCCGGGTCCATCGGGTGGCGCTGGAGGGGGCCTATCGGCTGGAAAAGGCGGCCTTCCGCTACAGCGCGGATGACGCCGGCACCGCGCTGGAGGTGGCGCGGTTACGGATCGAGCCGGGTGAGCGGGTCGGCCTGGTGGGGCGGAACGGTGCGGGCAAGTCCACCCTGATCCAGGCGCTCTCCGGGCTGCTCGAGCCGGCCGAGGGCGAGCTGCGCCTGGACGGTGTGCGCCTGGGCCAGCTCGACCCGGCCGATGTGCGCCGTGACGTGGGGGTGCTGACCCAGCAGGCCCGCCTGTTTTATGGCACGGTCCGCGACAACCTGCTGCTGGGCGCGCCGCGGGCCAGCGACGAGGCGTTGCTGGCGGCCCTGCGGGCGGTGGGCGGCGAGGAGGTCTTCCAGAACCTGCCCAACGGCCTGGATCACACCGTCAAGGAGGGGGGGCAGGGGCTGTCCGGCGGGCAGCGCCAGTTGCTGCTGGTGGCCCGGTTGCTGCTGCGCGAGCCACGCATCCTCCTGTTGGATGAGCCGACCACGGCGCTGGACGACAGCGCGGAGCGGCGGGTCATCGACCATCTGGATGAATTCGCCCGGGGCCGCACCCTGGTGGTCGCCACCCACCGGCGCAATGTCCTGCGGCTGGTGGACCGGGTGATTGTCGTCGATGGCGGGCGGGTGGTATTGGATGACACCCGGGACCGGGCCCTGCGGCGCCTGGCCGGGCAAACCAACGACAATGGCAGGGAAAGGCGTCGTCATGCATGAGGGCGCGGTAACCGGGAAACGGCCGCTCTGGCGCTGGGCCCTGGCCCGGCTCTGGCATGGTCCGGATCGCGCAGCCGGCGCTTCGGCACCGGCCTGGTCGGGTGGCATCGGCGGCTTGGAGCCGGCGGAGGACGCAAGGGTGGCCCGGCGGATCGGGCGTTTTATCGGTCTGGTGGGCCTGTTTGTGGGTGCCTTTGTCGTCTGGGCCTATTGGGCGGAACTGGCCGAGGTCTCCAGTGGCCAGGCGACGGTGGTACCCAGCCGCGGCACCCAGGTGATCCAGTCCCTGGAGGGCGGGATCCTCCAGGAGCTGCTGGTGGCCGAGGGGGAGATGGTGGAGCCGGGGCAACCGCTGGCGCGCCTGGACCCGACCCGCACCCAGGCCGACATGGACGAGGTGATCGCCCGCTACCAGGGGGCGCTGGCGCGAAAGGCGCGGCTGGAGGCGGAACTGGCCGGTGAGGGCGAGATCCGGTTTCCCGAAGAGCTGGACCTCGCCTCGGAGGTGGTGGCCGCCGAGCGAACCCTGTTCGAGGCGCGCCGTGCGCATCTGGAGCGCACTGAGCAGGACATCCGGACATCGCTGCAGCTGGTCGGTAACGAACGCTCGATCACCGAGGAGCTGGTCCGTGCGGGTGCGGCGAGCGAGGTGGAGTTGCTGCAGCTGCGCCGCTCCGAGGCGGATTTGCGCCGGGAGTTGAATCAATTGCGTAACGAGTTCCGGGTGCGCGCGCGCCAGGACCTGGCAGAGACCCGCACCGAGGTGGAGGCGTTGCGCTCCAGCCTGCGCGGTCACGAGGACACCCGTCAGCGCCAGACCCTGCGCTCGCCGGTGCGCGGCCGGGTGCAGAACCTGGCGGTCACCACCATCGGCGGCGTGCTGGCTCCCAACGGCGAGTTGATGGAGATCGTGCCCCAGGACGGGGAGTTGCGGATCGAGGCCCGCATCTCGCCCCGGGACATCGCCTACATCCACCCCGGTCAGCGCGCCCAGGTGAAGATCACGGCCTACGATTACGCTATCTACGGCGGCTTGGAGGGCGAGGTGGTGAACATCTCACCCGATACCGAGCGCGACGAGATCAACCCCGAGGAGGTCTATTACAAGGTCTTCATTCACACCGACAGCGATGAGCTGGTGGTGGAGAACGGTCAGCGTTTCCCCATCTCCCCCGGCATGGTGGCGGAGGTGGATATCGAGACCGGCCAGCGCACGGTCTTGCAGTATATTATAAAGCCCTTTAACCGGGCGCGGGAGGCCTTGCGGGAGCGGTGAATCGGGCGGGAGAAACGCTGGCTCAGGGGCGACGGGCGCACAATCTGCGTGGCTAATTGTCGCAGGCATCCGTTTTGGTAGTGCGGGCGGGCATGGACGGCTTCGCTGTGGTGATTTGACGCACCGATGGTCTATTTCATTTGGCTGCGGTTAATCGCCGCGTCGCCGGTTATTGCAACCAGGTCAGCCAGACGATATAGCCAAGCAGGCCGGCACACAGGCCGACGCCAAAGGGCAGCCGGGCCTCGCGCGGCCCGGGGAGGCGCTGAAGCGAACAGCGTAAGGGCCCGGGCAGGCCCGGCCACGGTGCCAGCCGGGTGGCCAGGATCAGCGCCAGGAAGAGGCCCGTGACCGTAAAGGCCGCGACCACGAAACTGCTCAGTACCGCCGGGTGCCCCCCCAGCAGGCCAATCGCCAGCAGCAGCTTGACGTCCCCGCCGCCCAGCTTGCCCAGGGCAAAGCCCGGCAGGGTCAGCACCAGGGCGATGGCGGCGCCTGCCGCCACTGCGCCCCAGGGCAGCTCACCCAGCGCGGCGGTCTGGGTGACCACCGCGTAGGCCAGCCCGGCCAGGGCGGCCGGGAGGGTCAGCAGGTTGGGGATGCGGCGATGGCGGGCATCCCAGTACCCGGTCAGGCTGCACCAGACCGCAATGGCGGTGGTGGAGATCATTAATCGCCATTGCCGTTGGCACCGGTCAAGGCATTGAGGATGTCGTTAAAAATGCCGGTGATCGCGTCGCGGACCGGCCCGACGAACGCCACAAGGGCAACCGCCACCATCGCCGCAATCAGGGCATACTCGATGGCGGAGGCGCCCTCTTCGTCTTTCCACAGCTTTAGCAGGAACTTCTTCATCGGTACGTTCTCCGGCAGGGATGGGTGAGACTATATAGAAAGCTTAGCAAGCCGCGGGTTTTTCCACAATTACTATTATTATGTGCTCGTGGGGTGAAATTGGGCAGTGCCCGCATCGGTTTTGTGTCGACCGAGTCAATGCGTAGAATAGAACTAGTCCCTTCTTGTATTGCCAATAAACCCTGCGGCCGTCATGATTACTATTCGTTTGGTCTTGCCGCCTCCGGTGGTCGGGCGGTCATCCGTTTCTGCCTTGGGGGGATAGTTAGGCGCTATGAACAGCCGGGTTCTGATCGTACTGGCGATTGTTTTTATCGGGGCGGCACTGGTGGTGGGCTGGTGGGGCATCAGCCTGGTCACCGATGACGAGTCCGAAATCCGCATTGACGAGGTCACCGACGTCCCCGAGCCCGATGAGCCTCGGCCGGATGAGGATGGGCATCCGGTGGTGTTCGCAGTCACGGAGCTGGAGCCGGGGCAGTTGGTCGGCGAAGCGGATATCCATACCGAGACCCTGCGGCGGGTCCCGCCGCTGGCCTTTTCCGACCCCGAAGAGGTGATCGGGCTGCGGGTTGAGGCCCCGATCCAGGAGGGCGAGCTGCTCACCGCGCCGCGCTTCTCCGTGGCCAGCCAGGTCAGCCGCGGGCTGCTGCCCGGCGAGCGGGCGGTGGCCATCAGTGTCGACGACGTGATCGGGGTCGGCGGCTACCTGTCGCCGGGCGATCGCGTCGATGTCATGCTCTACCTGAGTCAGCGCGGCGTGGGCGAGATCGGCCGCCTGCTGCACCCCAATATCCGCGTGCTGGCCTACGGCGAGGACCTGGCGATTCCCCCGGACGGCGTGGTCGACCGGCGCGACGAGGAGGGCACTCAGCGCCAACGGGGCGCGCGCACGGCGGTCCTCGCCCTGCCGGAGGAGGACGTCGCCACCCTGCTGCTGGCGGACAGCGCCGGGACCCTCCGTCTCGCCGCCCGGCCGGCCATCGAGCGGCGTCCCGATTTCGATCCGGAGGCCTTCGAGGCGGAATGGGGGACGGAGCCGGCGGAGCGCTTCGCCCGCCTCCGCACCCTGCACAGTCCCGACGACCCGCGGGCCTGGGGCCGCGTCGCGCTGACCGACCTGCTGCCCGTGGAGGCGGTGGCGGATGAGCCCGCGCCGGAGCCGCCGCCGGTTTACCTGCACCGCGGCACGCAGCGGGAGACGGTCCGCCCGGGCCAAAATTAAACCAATTGGGGGCGAAACGGTGCGCATGTTCAAGCTGACCGCAATGATTCCCGGCCCTGCCCGGCAGGGCCTGCTCGGTGTCCTGGTCCTAGGGCTGATGCTGGGGGGGATATCCGGCAACGTGGCCCAGGCCGGCTGCGACCGGGTCAACAGCGTGTTGCCCCACGTCAAGCACCTGGACGCCGGGGTCCACAAGCGGTTGACCTTCCCCACCCGGGTGACCCGAGTGGCGGTGGGTGACCCGGACGTGGCGGACCTGGAGATTATCGGCGACCGCGAACTGCTGTTGACCGGTGTCGATGGCGGGTTGACCTCGGTCTATGTCTGGACCACCTGCAACGACCGGCCTGATCGGACGCTGGTGATCGTCAGTGCCCGGGAGGCGCTCCAGGTGCACGAGGCGGAGGGCAGCCGCGACCAGGTGGCGGACCTGCCCATGCAGGTCCAGGCCGATATCCGCCTGGTGGAGGTCAGCCGCTCCAAGTTGCGCGAGATGGGGGGCTCCATCCTAGGCCGGCGCGGCAGCGCCAACTTCCTGTTCGGCGGCCCGGGGTCGGTGAGCGGCTCGGTTGCCCCCGGCGGCGTGGGCGACGCCAACGTGGGGCTGCCCGCCTCCGACTCGGGGTTCAACATCTTCTACGGCGGTGGCGGCAGTCGCTTCCTCTCGATGATCAACGCCCTGGAGGCCAACGACTTCGCCTACACCCTGGCGGAGCCCAGCCTGGTGGCCCTGAGCGGTCAGAGCGCGACCTTCCATGCCGGTGGCGAGTTCCCGGTGCCGGTACCCAGCTCTGGCTCGGACACCATCAACATCCGCTTCAAGGAGTTCGGTGTCCGGGTCTCGTTCACGCCCACCGTCATCGACGGCGACCGCCTGACCCTGAAGGTGGCGCCGGAGGTCAGCGAACTGGACGATACCTCCGGAATCGAGATTGCCGGCACGCGGGTGCCCGGCCTGCGGGTGCGCCGCACCGATACCACGGTGACCCTGGGGGATGGGGAGAGCTTTGTCATCTCCGGCTTGGTGAGTAATCACATGGCCTCCCAGGTGGACAAGTTCCCGGGGCTGGGCAACATCCCCGTGCTCGGTGCCTTCTTCCGCTCTTCGCGGGTGAGCGAGGAGGACCGCGAACTGCTGATGATCGTCACCCCGCACCTGGTGCAGCCGCTGGCGCGGGACGCCGAGCAGCCGCCCCTGCCCGGCGAGGACCTGCGGGACTACCGCCCCAGTTGGACCGAGCAGTTCTTCCTGGAGGACGGCAGCTTTGAATCAGGCCGCTCCGGCGGCGGGGGGCGTGGCCATGGCGAATGAGGTGGCGGCGACCCAGGGCGCCCATCGGTTCGTGGCCGCCCTGCCGGAGGGGCGGGCGCTGGAATGGCTGAAGCTCAGCCTGGGGGAGATGGGCACGGTGGTGCCGGCGGAGACCGGTAACCTGGAGGAGATCCGCGGGGTGTTGGACCTGACCGACACACCGCTGCTCTTCGTCTGGATGGACCGCCACAACCTGGCACAGTCCGCAGCCCTGGTGGAGGGTATCCTCGACGTCAAGTCCTTGATCACCGTGATTGCGGTGGGGGAGGGGGTGCACCAGGACGAACTGCTGGCGGCCATGCGGGCGGGGGCGCGGGACTTTCTCACCGTGGGCACCCGGGCCAGCGAGGTGCGGGCCCTGATCCGCCGGGCCCTGGACAAGGCCCCGGTGCAGCCCAGCGATGCCGCCGACAAGGGGCGGGTCTGGGCGGTCATGAACGCCCGGCCCAGCATGGCCAACGCCTTTTTCTGCACCCATTTGGCCCAGGCCATCCAGCGGGACAGCCGGGATGCCCAGGTCCTGTTGCTGGACCTGGCGATCCCGCCGGCCGACTCCCTCGCCCTGCTCAACCTCAAGTCCTCCTTCTCCTTTTTCGATGCGGTCCGCAATCTGAAGCGGCTGGACCGGACCCTGCTGGTGAACGCCCTGCCCACCCACGCCACGGGGCTGCAGGTGCTCTCCATGCCGGACTCCTTCGAGGACGAGGAAGAGGAGGTGAGCACCGCCGAGCTCTATCTGCTCCTGGGCTCGCTGAAGCGCTACTACAGCCACCTGGTGGTGAACCTGGGTGGGTTGCCCGCCGGCGGGTTCCTGAATGTCATGCTGAGTGGTGCGGACGAGGTGTTGCAGGTGGTGGACCAGAGCATCCCCAGTTGCCAGCAGAACCTGCGCCGGATCCGCCAGGTGGAGGACAGCGGGGTGCGCATCGAGTCTCGGCATATCGTGGTGGACCGTTACCAGCACCGGCAGGCCCCCAAGGCCGAAATGGTGGCCGACCGTATGGGCGCACCGCTGGCGGCGGTCCTGCGCACCGGGGACGGTCAGCGGCTGCGGGCCATCAACCTGGGCAAGACCCTGCTGGAGCTGGCCCCCTCCGACCCCTATGCGCGGGAGGTGCAGAGCCTGGCCCGGCAGTTGCTGCAGGGCGATGAGGTGAGGGCCCGCAAGGGCGGGCTGGCGCGGCTGAAGCGGCTGCTGGGAGGCCGGTGATGAAAGTGGGGATGTACGGCAAGCGCATCGCGCTGCGGCAGAAAGCCGATGAGCAGAACCTCAAACTGCGGCTGCACCGGTATCTCATCGACGCCATTGAGGAGGACGGGGTCGACCTAGCCACCTGGGTGCGGCCCGCCATCCTGGAATACGTCCGCGAGAAGGTGGGCGGGTACGTGGCCAGCCACCGGCTGGCCGTCAGCCGCCAGGACCTGGACCGGCTCGCGGAGGACATCGCCGATGAGCTCTGCGGCCTCGGGCCGCTGCAGACCCTGCTGGCCGACCCCTCGATCTCCGAGGTGTTGGTGAACGGTCCCGAGCACATCATCGTGGAGCGCGACGGCAAGCTGTTCGAGACCGACCACCGATTCATCGACGACGACCACGTCAAGCGGGTCATCGACCGGATCCTCGCCCCCCTGGGCCGGCGGTTGGACGAGGCCAGCCCGATGGTCGACGGCCGTCTCCCAGACGGCAGCCGGGTCAACGCGGTGATCCCACCGGTGGCGCTGGACGGCCCCTGCGTCTCCATCCGCAAGTTCGCCGCGGACCCCCTGCGGGGCAATGACCTGATCGCCTACAAGACGCTGGACGAGGGCCTGTTGGCCTTCCTGCGCAACGCGGTGGAGCAGCGCGCCAACATCCTCATCAGCGGCGGGACGAGCACCGGGAAGACCACGCTGCTCAATGTCATGAGCGGCTATGTGGGTGCGACGGAGCGCATTGTCACCATTGAGGACACCGCCGAGTTGCAGCTTCACCATAGCCACGTGGTTCGGCTGGAGACCCGGCCGCCCAACGTCGAGGGCTATGGGGAGATCACCGCCCGGGACCTGGTCAAGAACGCCCTGCGCATGCGCCCGGACCGCATCATCCTCGGTGAGGTGCGCGGCGATGAGGTGGTCGAGGTGATGCAGGCAATGAACACCGGCCACGACGGCTCCATGTCCACGGTGCACGCCAACAACGCCACCGATGCGCTGCTGCGTATGGAGATGCTGTTCGGCATGGCGGGGCGGCAGATGTCTGAGGTCACGGTGCGCCGCATGATCGGCGCCGCCGTAGACCTGATCGTCCAGTTGGTCCGGCTCAGGGACGGAACCCGCTGTATCAGCGAGGTGCGGGAGCTGGTGACGGTGCGGGACGGTAACTTCGTCACCACGGTCCTGTATGAACGGGACGCGGAGAGCGGACAGTTTGTGCGCAGGGACGACCCGGTCTCCAACCCGAAGCTTCAGGCCCTCAACGCCCCCGCCCGGCGGGAAGGCCCCCGGGTGGGGACCCGGTGGGCAGCCCCACGCACCCGGCATGAGTGAGGCCCGGTCATGGTAGCGGAGCGTTACATCCTGCTGGTGCTGGCCCTCGGTCTGGCGGCGACCGGGAGTGTGCTGCTGTACCTCGCCAGCCGGAGGCGGGACCTGGAGACCGTCGATGAGCGGATCGATGAGTTCGTGGCGGCCCCCCGGAGCCTACCGCGACGGGGGGTATTGACCCGTTTCCTGATGCGGGCCGGGTTCTCCGGCCGGATCAGCGGCCTTTACGTTGCCCTGGCGGTGCTGCTGTTGGTCGGTCTGGCGGGGGTGTATATCGCCGGGGCCCGGGGCGGGGTCGTCAGCCTCCTGATTGCCCTGGCGGCGGCCTACCTGGTGGTCTACTGGCGCGGCCAGCGGCGGCTCCGGGCGATGGAGGCCCAGTTGCCCGGCTTCGTCGAGCACATCATCCGCAGCCTGCAGGCCGGGCGCACCCTGTCGGTGGCGGTGGCGGCCGCCACCCGGGAGATGCGCCCGCCGGTGGCCGAGGTCATGCAGCGGGTCCAGCGGGAGGTGGATATGGGTGCAAGCCTCAGCGATGCCCTGCAGGGGGCCGCCGATATCTACCGGGTGGACGCCCTGCAGCTGGTGGCCATCGGCGTCCGTATCAACCTGCGCTACGGCGGCAGCGCCATCCAGTTGATGGAGCAGGTGGTCACTCTGCTGCGCCAACGGGAGCGTGCCCGCCGGGAACTGAAGGCAATGACCGGCGAGACCCGTATCAGCGCTGGCGTTCTGGCCATACTGCCGGTGGGGGTCGGGGGTTACACGGTGATGATGAACCCGGACTACTACGCGACCATGCTGGAATCCACCGTGGGCGTCTGGCTGCTGGGTGGGGCCATGGCCTGGCAAGTGCTTGGCATCTTCTTGATCTGGCGCATGGTGAAATCGTTATGACAGGGGGAGCGCCGGCATGATGGTCTGGCTGTTCGTTGCCTCCCTGGTGTTGTTCGCGGCCGGGTTGGCCTTGGTGGTCTGGCCCCTGTGGCGCCGCTCACAGGAGTACGGCCGTGTGGAGGGCCGGCTGATGGGCACCGCCCGGGGCGGCGGGCGGGATTGGGATGAACCGGTGGACGGGCGATCCGGCGCGCACACCCTCTGGCGCCGGTTGGCGGCCGGACGCGGGGCCGCCCCAGCCCTCGCGCAGGACCCGGTCTTGGCGCGCCGCCTTCGGCAGTGGGGTCTGCGGCGGGCCGGAGACCGGGCGGCGGTGGCCCTGCTGGTCCAGGCGCTGCCCTGGGTGGTGGTGGCCGGCGGGCTGGGCTTTGTCTGGATCAGCCGCGGGGCCTTGACCGGTGAGGATGTCGGACTGCTGGCGTTGCTGGGCCTGGCCGCGCTGTTCCTGCCCAAGCGGGTGGTGGCCGGTCTCGCCTCGGCGCGCCAGATGCGCATCGGTGAACAGGTGACGACGGCCGTGCAGATCCTGCGCATGCTGCTGGATTCCGGCCAGTCGGTGCAGCATGCCCTGGGCATGGTGGCGGTGGAGGGCCGGGAGCTGATGCCGGACCTGAGCCGGGAGCTCGACCTGGCCCTGAACCGGGCCCGGAGTGGTGAGGGTCTGGTGGAGGTGCTCGATGGCCTGGCCCGGGACCTGGAGGTACCGGAGCTGGACGATACGGTGTTGATCTTGAAGCAGGTGGTGGAGCAGGGCGGCAATGTGGATGAGCCGCTGACCCGGCTGGCGGAGTTGATCAACGACCGGCAGCGTACCCGGACCCAGGAGAAGGTCACCAAGATGTCGGCCAAGATGAGCGTGGTGATGATGCTGTTTCTCTTCCCCGCCCTGCTGGTCGTCCTGGCAGCGCCCGGGCTCATCAGTCTGGTAGGGGCCCTGGGAGGTGTGGGTGACTGACTTTCGACAATGGCTCACAGGGCTGGGGGCGGCGCTGCTGCTCTCCGGCTGTGCGGCGCTGGGCCCGAACGCGGACGACGCCCGCCCCGGGGCGGGCGAATGCCGGTCCGACCTGGACCCGGAGCAGCGCATGGCCATGGAGGAGGCGGAGCAGCTGATGGCCCGGGGGCAGGCCTATGCCGCCCTCGCACACCTGGATGGCCTGGGCGGCGGGTCGGCCGAGATCCGGCTGGCCAAGGCGCAGATCCTCAGCCAGATGGGGCGGGCGGAGGCGCGGGACCATTTCCACGCCGTCGAGAACGACGCCTGCCTCCGGGGGGCGGCCCGCCATGGCCTGGGGGTGCTGGCCATCCGGGAGGGCGATTATGCGCGCGCGGCCGAGGCACTGGCCGCCGCCCGGCGCGATCTGCCCCGGGTGGCCCAGGTACGCAACGACTACGGCTTCGTGCTCCTGATGCTGGGCCGGGACAGCGAGGCGGAGTTCGAGCTGCGCAGCGCCCTGGAGTTGAGCGAGGGGCATGAGCAGCCACTGGAAAACCTGATGCTGCTCTATCTCAGCCAGGACAACATCCCCCGGCTGAATGCGTTGCTGCAGCGTTACGACGTGGACCAGACCCTGGTGGCCCGGCTCAACGAGCGCCTGCCGCGCCTGGAGCAGGCGCGGGCCCGGGCGCAACGGGGCGAGCGGGTGACGGAACCGGTCCAAGGCGTATCCGAAGCCCCGGACTTGGGGTTGCCTTCCGATTGATCAGCGAGGTCTTGCATGATGTCACAGCGAGTCAATGAACAGCCGCGATGGCGTTGGTGCTGGCCGGCGGTGCTGGTGCTGTTCCTAACCGGTCCGGTACTGGCCGACGGGGCGGCGGAGGAAGCGGAGTCGGCCGTCCGGTCGTCCCCGGAACGGGCGGGGGAGCAGACCCGTGCCTGGCTGGCGCTGCAGCGGGACGGTGACCAGGCCTCGACCTATGTGCAGGGCCTGCCGGAGGCGGCCCGCACCCGTGCGTTGCGGCGTTATCTGGACAGCTTCACCCACCCGATCCCCGAAACCTATTTCGACCGCGACTCCTTCGGGGTCGACTAAAAGGCGCGGGCGCCCGCGCAGGAGCCTGATGGTGAGACTGCAAGGACAGGGAATCGGTCCGGGGCGGCAGCGGGGTGCGATCGGCCTGGCGGCGGTCCTCCTGCTGGTGGTGGTGGTCGTGTTCCTGGCCCTGGCTCTGGATGCCGGCCGGCTCTATATGGAGCAGCGGAACCTGCAGCGGATCGCCGATGCGACGGCCCTGGAAACGGCCTGGAAGCATACCGGCTGCACGGCGGATCCTGCATCGGCGCTACAGACGGCGCAGGCGGTGGCGGAGCGCAACGGCTACCAGGGTGATGACCTCGTCATAGGAGCGCAGGGGCTGTTGCTGGGCCGTCTGGTGGAGGACGGCGTCCTCCGGGTGTTCGAGACCATGCCGGATGTAGGCCATCACGGGGTGGTGCCGGAGGCGGCGCGGGTGCACGTGGAGCACGAGGTGCCGCAGAGCTTGGTCCTCGGGGGGCTGTTTGGCCAGCAGGCCACCCTGAGCGCCGAGGCGGTGGCCCGGCGCATGCCGCTGGTGGGGATCTCCGCCGGCTCCTGGGCCGCGCGGGTGGACACCGAGAACTCCCCCCTGCTCAATGCCCTGCTTAACGGTCTGCTGGGGACCAACCTGCAGTTGGACGCGGTGGCCTTCGCCGGCCTGGTGGATACCTCAGTGACGCTGCTCCAGTTGGCTCAGGACCTGGCGGTACTGGGGGTGGATCTCAGTGTCGCGACGGTCGATGAGCTGCTGTCCGCAAATGTGCGTTTGCTGGATGTGCTGGAGGCAGCCGTCCGGGCGGTGGAACGGGAGGGTGTCCTCGACGTGAACGCCTCGGTCCTGCGCAACCAGCTCCTGAACATCGGGGTGGAAAACCTGGAGCTGCAGCTTGCCGACATCCTCCAGGTCCAGGCCCCCTCCATGGATCCGGACGCAGCCCTGGACGCCCAAGTCAATGTGCTGGACCTGATCATGACCACGGCGATGACCGCAACCCGGGACCACGCCGTGGAGCTTGATGTTCTCCTGCCACTGAGTGATCTGAATCTGCTGAACCTGGTAGATGTTGACGCCCGGGTTAAGGCCACGATTGTCGAGCCGCCGCAGATTGTCATCGGCCCGCCCGGCCGGGGCCCCGACGGGGAGTGGCGGACCATTGTGGATACCGCGCAGGTGCGCCTCCAGGCCGCCGCGGACCTATCATTGAATGTGGGTATCGCAGCGGTCGACGTCGACCTGGGGGTGGCGCTGCAGGCGGCGCAAGGGAGCGCCTGGGTTGAGGGGGTTGGCTGTCCTCCGGACACCCCCGGGGCCACGGAGGTGGCGGTCGGCACTCTGCCCGGGGTTGCTAATCTGGAGCTGGGGGAGTTTGATGACATCGCTGTCTCCGACCCGTCGGTGTTACCGGTGGCGGTCGAGGTGAGGGCCTTGGGGATTCACATTGCCACCCTGGCGCTCGCTGCGAACGCGCCGATTCAGCCTGCTGCCGGCGAAACGCTTCATTTCCTGGTTGAGGACCGGGCGGCGTTGCCTACAGAGGTGCAATCCGTCGCCAGCGGCTTGGGCGGAGCACTGGCGAACGGGTTACAGACCTTGGGCGAGAGTATCGATGTGGAGATCACCCTGGTCGAGGATTTGGGAGTGCTCGCAACGTTGCTGGGACTGACCACGGCCGTGGTGGAAGCGCTGGTTAATGAAGTGGTTGCGATCTTGCTGAGCCTGGTATTACCCCTCGTGCTGCAGCTATTAGGGAGCGTCATTCTGGAGCCGCTGCTGAGCATGCTTGGCGTTGGCGTGGGAGGGTTAGACGTCCAAGTGGTGGAGCTGCTTGAGGGCGGCGTCGATCTGGTCCGATGACGGTGAATCCAGTGTCAAGGCGATCCCGGTCCGCATCGTGGTGGCGAAAAAGGCGAATCATGGGCGTGCAGATGGGTGGCAACAGGAGGCAGCGCGGCGCGGCGGCCATAGAGTTCGCCCTGGTCTTCCTGCTCTTTTTCACGGTGTTCTACGCGATTGTCTCCTACACCTTTCCGATGCTGTTGGTGCAACAGATGAATATGGCAGTGGCCGAAGGGGCGCGGGTGGGCTTGCGGGTCGATCCCTCCCGGACGGATTTCGGCCAATATGACACCTATCCGGATGCGGTTATTGGGCATTCGAAACAGGCCACCAATGACCTGCTGTCGGAGTCGGTCCTTACGGCCCTGGCACCCGGAGATTTCGACGTGGAGGTCACCCTGACCGGAGACGTCCTTTCGGTTCGGGTGGCGTATGATTACCAGGCTGCGCCGTTTGTCGTGCCGCTGGTGTTTCCGGGAATCGGGGCTGTCCCGCAGTTGCCGGAGACACTGGAGGCCAGCACCCGTATAGAGTTCTAATACCTTGGTAAGGGGTGGTGATGATTCAGCCTAATGTCCTGTTGGTCGATGACGATGCCTTGGTCCATGAGGAATTGACCGAGGCGTTGGAGGATGCGGGTTATAACGTTTGGCATGCTAATAATGGGCAGGGGGCCATTCAGACCCTGTGTGAGGATTTGAGCATTCGCATCGTCATACTTGACTTGCGGATGCCAATCCAGGATGGTTTTTTTGTATTGAACACCCTGAGAAGGGATTTTGGTGATTATCACGGCATCATCATTATCACCGGTCACGGGACCAAGGAGGCCGCGCTCGAAGGGATTCGCAAGGGGGTGACCGATTTCCTGGAGAAACCGGTATCGCCCGACGACGTGATCGCCGCGGTGGAGGCGATCCAGGCCGCTGATGCCCTGAAGTCGTTGTAGCCGCCGGCCCTCATGGCTGATGGGGCCGTCGGAGGCCCCAGCCGGTTTGCTCGACCGCGGAGGTTGACCCTTGCCCGAGTCATACGACAGCCATCCTCACCAGGCGTCGGCCTGGCGGGAGGACTATGCGCACGGATCCGTCCGGGCGTCGGCTATTGTCTCGGAGTGTGCCCATTTGCTCTCGCTCGCGCCCCCCGCCACCGGTGCAGGCCCTTTGCGGCGCCTGGCTGGGGTGCTGGGGCAGGCGCTTCAGGCGGACCACGTCGTTATTCACTTGGATCAGGGCGAGATCTCGGGGTTTCCGGAGTCGGCTGTCCACTGGCATCTGCACCCGCCCCTCCAGTCCAGCGAGCGGTTAACGCCGCGGGCCTACGAACAGACCCGGGATTGGCAGCGGATGCTGGATACCCTCAGTCCGGGTGTCTGGCTGCGCCAACCGGACCGCAGTGGCATTGATCAGGCCGTGCCCCTGCCCAAGACCGTCGAGGGGGTGATGGCGGAGCGCCGGGTGCGCTCGCTGCTGCTTTTCCCGCTGGTGAGCGGTGGCCGGCCTTTGGGCATGCTGGCGGTGGAACAAGCCGGTATTCGGGAGGACTGGGATGACTCGCTGGCCCGCGGCCTGATGCCCGTCGGCTGCCTGGTCGCCGGTTACATCGCCCAGGTGGGGCTGGTGCAGGAGCGGCGAGGAGAGGCGGAGCGCTATCAGGGCCTGATCACGCTGGGGGGCTTGGGGCAATTGGTCTGGTGGCCCGGACCGGATCGCCTGCAGTGGTTCGGGCCCGCCACCCGAGTGCTGGGCCTGCCGCCCTCCGGCCAGGGGCACCTGGCGCAACTGGAACGGGCAGGGGCGTTGCCCGATGCGGCGCCGGTGGTCAGCGGTTTTCGCGATGCGGCCGCGGGCGCCGTCGGGCTCGAATCGGAGGTTCGGGTGGCGGTCTCTGATCCCCGCGGGACGGGCCAGGGGCGACGGTGGTACCAGCTCCGCTTCCGGCGGGAGTCCGGGTCGCAGGAGGACCGGGTGCTGGCGGTTCTGTATGAGATCACCGGGGAGGTGGAGGCCCGGGAGGCCCACCGGGTGAGCGCCTATGCCCTGGAGAGTGTGGCCGAAAAGGCGGGGATTACCTTCTACTCGGCACGGCTGGAGGGGCATCGCCTGTTGCCTGATTACGTAAGCTCCTCCTCCGAGGGGTTATTGGGGCAGGCCGTCCGGAATTTGCCGGCGCAGGAGCGCCTCAGCTCGCTGACTCACCCGGCGGACTTGGCCATCATCAAGGAGCGGGTGAAGCAGCTTCAGCGCGAAGGGCAGTTCTCGGCCATTTACCGGCTGCGCACCGCTGACGGCGGGTACCGTTGGGTCTATGAGGGTGTCCAGAGTGCGGGCGGGGGCAACGTCGTGGGCATGTTTTGGGATGTGACCCGGCGCCAGCAGCTTGAGCAGGCCATTGCGGACAGCGAGCGCCGGTACAAGGCCATCGTGGACGATGCCCCGGCGTTTATCTGCCGCTACACCACGGACTTCCGGATTGTCTTTCATAACACGGCCTTTTTCGAGTCGTTCATTGAGCCGTTGCAGGGGGAGCAGGACGGGGTTACCTGGCTGGATCTGCTTCCGGAAGAGGAGCGCGTTGGTATCGGCGACCGCCTGGGCCAGTTGACGCCGTTGTCGCCCATCATCAGCTACGAGCTGAGAATGCAGGTGCCGGGCCGGGGGGTGCGCTGGGTGACCTGGTCGGAGCGGGGGTTCTTCTCCGACGATGGCGACCTGCTGGAGGTGCAGGCGGTGGGACACGACAACACCGAGATCAAGAGCGCGCAGGAGAAGCTGATCCATGCGGCCAAGATGGCGACCGTGGGCGAAATGGCCACGGGGGTGGCGCACGAGATCAACCAGCCGCTGAATGTCATCAAGATGGCGTCGTTCAACGCCCGGCGCAACCTAGCCAAGGGCGAGGCCGGCCTGGAACAGGTGGGCAAGAAGCTGGACCGCATCATCGGCCAGGTGGAGCGGGCCGCCGCCATCATCCAGCAGATGCGGGTCTTTGGCCGGAAAAGCGATCCTGAAGCGCGATTGTTCTCGGTGGTGGCCGCCATTGAGGATGCCCTGGTTCTGATCCAGGAGCAGTTCACCGGCAATGGCCTGCAGGTGACGTTTGAGGATCGGGCCCGCGGAGCCTGCCAGGTGCTGGGTAACCAGGACCAACTGGTTCAGGTGTTGCTGAACCTGATGATCAACAGCCGGGATGCCATCAGGGAGCGGGCCCGGGAGCAGGGTAACGCGGAGTACTTACAGGGTGAATGGATTACACTAAAGTTAGAGTCCATTGACGACGATGGAGGGCGCGAAATGCTGCGCATACGTGTCCAGGACTCAGGGCCGGGGATCAGTGACGCCGCCTTGGGTCACCTGTTCGACCCGTTCTTTACCACCAAGGAGGTCGGTGAGGGGACAGGGCTTGGACTCTCGGTCAGTTTCGGGATCGTAAAGAGCATGGGCGGCGTGATTTCGGCACGCAATACCGATGCGGGTGCGGAGTTCACGGTCGATTTGCCCGCCGTTGAAGAACGGACGTTATGAGTCGGTTGAAGCGGATGCCGCAGTCGGCACCCGCCAATCAGTAGTTCATTTCTTTTTTAGAAGGTGCGACAGTGGATGTGATGCAAAGAGAAGACAGTCACTCCGAACCGGTGGCGGTTCTGGTGGTCGATGATGAAAAGTATATCGTCGAGGAGATCGTCGAATATCTCTCCGAGCTCGGTTACGATTGCGAGAGCGCGACCTCAGCGGATGAGGCGCGGAAAAAGTTCTTCGAGCGTAAAGACATCAAGGTGGTGATCACCGATATCAAGATGCCGGGCGAGGACGGGATTACGTTCGCTGGCTGGCTCATCGATTCGTTTGAGGCCGACCGGGTGTTCGAGGTGGCGGTATTGACGGGCCACGGCTCCCATAGCAACGCCATTGCGGCGCTGCGCAGTGGTGTCCGGGAATACCTGCAAAAGCCGGTCAATCTGGACCAGCTGGCCCGATGTGTCGAAAAACTGGTTGAGCGGGTCAATCGCCGGAGCGAAATCCGCGGCGGGGGCGAAATCGGGGTGAAACTCGATTCCGTGGCGACCTCGGTGAGCACCATGGCCAGTGACCTTGAGGAGATCAAGGGCAGCGTTATGGGGCAGCGCGGTGGTCAGGCAACCCGCGGGAAGGAGGGCGTCCAGGGCGGGCTGGTGGAAGGCTTCGCCCGGCTGACCAAGCGGCAACGCGAGGTGACCGAGCTGATCGCCAAGGGGCACAGCAATTACCAGATTGCCAACCACCTGCAGATCTCGGAGAACACGGTCAAGCTTTACGTGTCGCAGGTCCTCGCCCTGACCGGGGTCTCCAACCGGACCCAACTGGCCCTGCTGGCGAACCGCCACGGCTTGCTGGAGGAATCCTCCGGCTGAAACGCAGGGTATTATGGCCTGCCACTGGCCCGGGGACGCGGGGCGATGGGCAACCGTGATCGCCGCCCGTAGTGCGAACCGGGCGGCGACTGCGGCGGCCTAACGTCCGGCCGGCGGGGGGAACCAGTCGCTGACCGTTTCCGGCGGGCTGCCCGGAAGGTGCTCCTCGTTCAGGGGTAACCATTCCTCGTCCGCTCCGGCGACGTAAAGGACGTGACCAAAGGGTTTGCGAGGCACGTACCAGTGTTTCTTGAGGGCGGTCAGGTCCAGGTGGACGTTGCCGCGCATGGGATCGGCGAGCCACGCTTTGTCGTCCGCAACCCCCCGGACCACCACGTAGTGCCCGATCCGGCGCGAGGCCCCCATATGCAGTATGGCCGGTCGTTGCACCCGAAGGAGCAGGTCCAGGTCGACCGCGTAGGCATGGGCCTTGAGGCCTGCCTGGCGACTAAGCTTGCTCAGGTCAGTCAGGCTGGCGGGGCGGCGGTGTTTCAGTCTCGCCTGCAGCGCGGCTTCGCTCGTCGGTAAGTGTAGGACCTCATTCATCAGGGTGGCCAGGGCGGCCAGACCGCAGGAGTCAGGGCGGGACTGGGGAATGACCCGGCTGAAATCCCGGCCGGCCTGCGCGCGGTTGAAGGACCGATGTTTGAGCAGCGTCACGATGTCACCTCCTTTACAAAATCCTTTGGGCAACGGCTGGATAAGCCGTCATCCCGAGCCCCCCTGCGCGGGCCCGAATCACCGACGAATGGCTTGCCCCCGTCATCGCGAGGGCCGAGGCTTTCTTCCCCCCGTCATCGCGAGGGCCGAAGGCCCGTGGCGATCCAGAGGGGTAGACTGCCGCGTCGGCTTCGCCTCCTCGCAGTGACGGTGGGGGCGACCTTCCGCTTCCGGCACAGCCCAATGCTTCAAGAGGGCCGAGGCTTTCCCCCGTCATCGCGAGGGCCGAAGGCCCGTGGCGATCCAGGGCGGCCGACTGCCCCGTCGGCTTCGCCTCCTCGCAGTGACGGTGGGGGTGGCCTGCCCTTTTCAGCCGAACAACCGGGCGCCTACCAACGCCAGGGCAATCAGGGCCACCCAGGTCAGGCCGGTGAGGAGCAGGCTGCGGTTCCGAGGTTGCTCCGCCACATCCAGAAACACCAGGGCGATCAGCCCGGCAAACGCCAGCAGCATGAGGTGGCCAAGGACGGGTACCGGTCCGAGGATGAGCGGGATCATGATGAGAATGGTCCCGCTATGCACCCGCTGCCAAGCGATGCGTACGGCGCAAAGAAGCTGGACCAGCAGCCATATCACGGTCGCCGTGGCCAGTGAGGCTAGGATTGCGGATTGCGCGCCGGAGAGTAATTGCGTCCCCAACCCCTCGCGACCCATGGCCAGGGCCATCAGGGTGTTCAGAAGGATGATCCCGGCCAGGATGAGGAGCGCCGCGGACCACTCGGTCCACGAGCCGGAGAGTTGCCGCAGGGTGGTCCGCGGTGCGGTGACGACGCCCTGCAGCAGGCCTGTCGCGGCCCGGGGGACCGAAGGGAGATGAAGAGCGGTCGTTTCAGTCATAGCGCAAGGCCTCCATGGGTGGCATGTTCGCCGCTTTACGTGCCGGGTAGTAGCCGAAGAAGCCGCCAATACTCGCTGAGAAGAGCAGGACCAGCAGCACCGAGGTGACCGTCAGGCTCCCTTCCCAGGGCAGCAACTGGTTGGCGAGGAGGATGGAAATAAAGGCCAGGCACAGCCCGACCACCCCCCCGACCACGGTGAGCATGGCCGCCTCGGAGAGAAACTGCAGCCGGATCTGGTTGGCATTGGCCCCCACCGCGCGCCGGATGCCGATCTCGCTGACCCGTTCGCTGACCGAGGCCAGCATGACGTTCATCACACCGATCCCCCCGACCACCAGGCTGACGCCGGCGATGCTGACCAGGGTCCAGGTCATGGCGTCGACAATCCTTCCGGCCAGGGTCGCGATCTCGCCAAAGTCGGTCACGGTGTGGGTCTTGCCGGCATTGCTGAGCCGGGATTTGCGGGTCATCAGGTGCAGATCGATGGCGCGGGCCACTGCGTCCTTGGTTTCACGGCCGGTGGGCTCCACCATGATGTATTCCACGTGGTGGGCCCCAGCCAGGGCCCGCTGGGCATACCGGATGGGGACGAAGAGGTTGCGGTCCTCGCCCTGCCCCAGCGCCGCGTCGTCCCGTTGGCTGAGCACCCCGACCACCTCCAACGGTTGCCCGCGGAAACGGATGGACTCGCCCAGCGGCGGTTGGTTGCCGAACAATTGCTGGGCGAGCTCCGCACCGAGGACGGCAACCGGTGCCGCGGAGCGCTGATCCGCCCTGTTGAGGAGCCGGCCGGTGTCCACGCTCAGCTCCCGGAGGGCGAAATAGTCGGGCTCTGTGCCCACCACGCTGCCGGCCGCCCGCTTGTCGGCCACGCTGAGTTCGCCGCTGAGTTGAAAGACGGCCGCCACCCGGTGGACGTCCGGGATCCGGTTGCGGAAATGCTCGGCATCGGCCAGGGTCAGGCTCTCCATGATCACCGGGTTGAAGAAGCTGGTGGGGTCCTCCGAGGAACCGGGCGTCACCACCAGCAGGTCCGAGCCGAGGATCTGGACCTGGCCCTCGATGTAGCTCCGTGCGCCCATGCCAATGGCCAGCAGGGTCACCACTGCCCAGATCCCCACGGCGATGCCGAGCACCGTCAGCCCGGAGCGCACCTTGTGCTCCCGCAGCAGGGCGAAGGCGTTGCTGATCGAAGCGGTGGAAACGGGCAGTCTCATGCCGGACAGGATGCGCTGATTGTCTGCACGCCAGGCCCCGCCTGGTCCCAGTGCACCCGGTGGAGCCGACCGCGGTGGAGCTCGTAGGCGATCTCAGCGTCTGCGGCGAGCGCCATGTCGTGGGTGACCAGGATGACCGCCATCTCCGGGATGACCTGGCGCAGTTCGTGGATGATCCGCATGATGCTGCGGCCGGTGTCCGGGTCCAGGTTGCCGGTGGGCTCGTCCAGCAGCAGCACCGTCGGATGGGAGGCCAACGCCCGGGCGATGGCCACCCGCTGTTGCTGACCGCCCGAGAGCTGCCGGGGGCGGTGGTGGGCGTGCTCGGCCAGGCCGACGCGTTCCAGGCTCTCCCAGGCCCGGGCCCAGGCCTCCTCACGGGTCAGATCATCACGGTATTCCAACGGCATGGCCACGTTCTGCAGGGCCGTCATCCGGTCGATGAGGTAGAAGCGCTGGAATACGAAACCCAGGGTCTTGCCGCGAAAGGCGGACAGCTCCTCATCGGAGAGATCGCGGGTGGGCCGGCCCCGGATATAGACCTCGCCCTGGTCCGGCCGCTCCAGGCAACCGAGCACGTGAAGTAGGGTGGATTTCCCGGAGCCGGACGGCCCCACGATGGAGACCAGATCGCCGCGCCGGACCACCAGATTCGCATCAATCAAGGGCGAGACCCGATGGCCCCCCACTGAGAAGCTCTTGGCCACGTGAGCGAGTTCGAGAACGATAGACATGGTGGCACTTCACTCGTAGAAGAGGACTCGAATACCGTCAGCGTCGTCGTCGGACCAGGGGGTATCCCGCAGGACCGCATACTCGTCGTCCTGCTCGCCCAGTTCGACGCCCGCCGGGCGAATCTCCCCGGACCGGTCCTGGATCCAGATGATGCTCCGGCCCTCATCCCGCAAGGCGCGGAGGGTGTCCCGGTGCGGGTCCAGGAGGCGTTCGGATTCCGGCTCAAAGACCAGGGCCCGCAGAGGGATGGCCGGGCGGGGCTCGGTTTGTTCGATATGGATGCGTGCCTGCACACTCATGCCCGGCATCAGGCGGTGGTGCGGATTTTCGGCGTCGGCCCGCACCTCGTAGACCTGGACCCCGCGGCGCTCGTAACCGCCCGGCAGGACGCGCCGGACCTCGGCATGGAAGTCCTCCTGGCGGTAGGCCTCCACGTTGAAACGGATGCGCTGCCCGGCTCGGATCTTGCCGATGTCGGCTTCGTTGACCTCGAGCCGGAGCTCCATCGGCTCGAGGCCGGCCGCCACGGTGAACACCGGTGTCTGGCCGCCGGGGGCGACCCGGTCGCCCAGTTCGGCGGCGATATTGAGCACGCGGCCGTCGATGGGGCTGCGGACCTCGGTGTGCTGCAGGTTGTCCCGTGCCTGCTCCAGGCGGATCTCTGCCTGGCGGACATGGGCACGGGCGGTTTCCAGGGCAGCCCGCATGTCCTCGTAGTGGGCCCGCTCCTGGTCGCGTTCGTCCCTGGGGATCAGATCCTCCCGATACAGCCGCTCGGCCCGGTCCCGCTGTTGGATGGCGCGCTGGTACCGCCCTAGCGCCGAGGCCAGCTCGGCCTTGGCCCCCCAGAGCGCGGCCTCCGCGTCCTCCACCTCAATGCGGATGTCCTCGTCGTCCAGGGTGACGATGGCCTCGCCCCGGCTCACCCGGCCGTTGGCCTCCGCGGCCTCCGCGGCGATGTCGACCACGGTGCCCGCCACCCGGGGGTAGACGTTCATCTGCCGGTGGGCGCGCAGGGTGCCCTGGGCGCGCACCTCCATATTGAGGGGCCGCGGTTCGATAGGGGCCGCCGCCACGCCGTCCGGCAGTGATCGCCCGCCGCTGGTCAGCAGGGCAAGGAGCAATCCGCCGAACAGCACGGCCGCGACAATCGCGGTCCGCCGCCGGAAGCTGAGCCCGTGCCAACGTGCCAGTGCGTTATCCAGCGAACGCTGGAGGGATTGCAAGCGGTCTTCGCCATCGGGTTGTTGCGATTGGCTCATAATTACAAGCCGGCCTCCGTCAGCCGTTCCAGTGATGCCCGGCCCATGGCCCAGTAGATACCGATCACAGCCTGCTGGCGATCGAACTCGGCCAGGGCCAGTTCCAATTCGGCCTCCCGCAGATCTAGGGCGGCGTCGGAGAGGTCGGAGAATGCGCGGATGCCTTCGCGGTAGCCGATGGTGGCGCTGCGCAGGTCCTGCTCCGCCGCCCGGATCAACGTCTTGCTGAGCTCTATCCGTTCCTCGGCCTCGGTGAGTTCACGCTGTGCGTTGTGCAGTTCCGTCAGGACATCGCGGCGTGCCTCGCGTTGCCGTTCAGCGGCCGCCATCATCTCCGCGCGCGCCTCGGCGGCGCGCGCCCGGCGCTGGCCGCCGTCAAAGAAGCGCCACTCCAACTGCACCCCCACGGTATAGTTTGGTTCCGAGCCCGGTCCGGAATGGAACTCATCGACGCGGTAATTGCCGGTGAGCCGGATCTCCGGGCGCCGGTCCGCCTTCACCTGTTCCAGCTCCTCGTGGTGGGCCCGGAGGAACTGGCGTTCGGCCTGTAGCCGGGGGTGGTCTTCGATCACCCGGTGGGTGGCGTCCCGCCTGCCGAGTTCCTGCGGTGGCGTCAGTTGAGCCCCTTCGACGACCGAGAACGCCCAGCCCGCCTCATCCAGTCCCATGGCGGTGCGCAGTCGCACCCTGCTGGCCTCCAGGTCGTGGCCGGCGCGGGTGACCTCGAGACGGGCTCGGGCGCGTTCCGCCTCGGCCTTGATGACGTCACCCCGCGTTACCCGCCCGGCCCGGTGCATGCGCCGGGCGAGGTCCAGGTTCTCCTGCCGGCGTTCCAGGAATTCCTCCTGGATCCGCAGCGCGTTCTGGAACCTAAGGACATCGAAATAAGCTTGAGTCACATTGAAGACGGTGCTGGAGGTGATGTCATTCAGCCGGGCCTGTTCCGTGCCCAAATGGGACTCGGCGGCGCGTTTTCCGTGCTGCCGGCGGCCGAAATCGTAGAGCATGTATTCTGCCTGCAGGGCCGCCCCGTAGCGGGTGAAGCCCGACATGCTGGTATCCGGGTCCTTGGTCTCGATTTCCACACCGTTGAAGTCGAGTACTGCGCGGGCTGAATCGGGCCGGGCGGTGTTGAGGGTCAGCCTTTCGATCCGGCTGGATGCGGAAAAATGGGGATAATACAGGGATTCGGCCTGATCCAGGCGCGCCTGGGCCCGGTCAATGTGGGCCTCGCCGGTGCGGATGCTTGGATGGAGCTGCAACGCCTTGCCGATGGCGGAGCGCAGATCCAGTTCGCGGTTGGGGGCGGAGTGGCGGTCCTCGTCGGCCATGGTTGCTGTGGGGGCAATGCCCATGACGACGATCATCAGAACGGTAAGCCAGGTCTTTGTCATTGGGCGACTCTTGGGTAGTTGGTTCATTAACCATCTATTTCGCTAAGTATTTGCCGGATTATCCATTCGTGATATATGCTTGGTAAGGCTTATGCCAATGAGTCCATTCCCGCAGAATGATATCAGCTAATCAGGGTGGAAGGATTCGCCCAATAGTAATAGTTGAATTTAATGATTGGCTGCTTCTTGTTTCTGGGCGTAGGATCGAATTCGCTGGCTGAAGGCTGGCAATTATTTCTGCCATAGGCAAAGTCAAGGAGTCGATTATGTTCCGTGAACTGACCAACGTGGAGATGGATGCGGTAGTGGGCGGTGCCGGCGTGAGCCTGGACCTCCAGGTTAGCGGCGTGCTCGAGCTGCTGGGTGCCGTTTCGGGTATCGTGGACGGCCTGCTGGGCACCGTTCTGGGTGCCGTGGGCCCGCTGCTCGGCGGCCTGCTGTAAGCGCCCACTGATCAGTGCCTGAACGGGCACGCAGTGATCGCACCCCTGTCCGGGCCAAGGCCCTGGCAGGGGTTTTTCGTTACAGAAGGCCTACCAGGGGAGCGGCTCCCCCTTGGGTGCATGCCAGAACCGGCCTGTCTCCTCCAGGGTCAGCTCGTCCATGCACCGGATGATCCCGGCCGCCGACTCCGGCGGGTCGATCAGCCCGTTGTGGGCGGTCATATCGGTGCGCACCCAGCCGGGGTGGAGCAGGGCCACGGCGATCGCCCGCTCGCGCAGATCGTGGGCCAGGGAGACGCCCGCCATGTTCACCGCCGCCTTGGACATGCGGTAGCCGTAGCTGTTGCCGGAGGTGTTGTCGGCCAGCGAGCCCATCCTGCTGGTCAGGATCCCCAGCTTGCCGCCTGGCCGTACTCGCGGCGCCAGCGCCTCCGCGGCCATCAACGGGCCCAGGGCGTTGGTCTCGAACTGCTGGTGGATGCCGGCGACCGCCGCCTCGTCCAGGGCGCCCAGGCGCTGCTTGCTCATGACCCCGGCCACCACCAGCAGCCAGTCCAGCTCCCGGTCGGCCAGGGCGGTCGCTAGGGCGCGCAGGGTCTCGTGGCGGGTGATATCCACCTCGGTGTGGATCTCCGCACCCGTGGCCTCCAATTCAGCGGACGATGTACGGGCCGCGGCAATCACCGTATCGCCCCGTGCGCGCAATTGCCGCACCACCTCCAGTCCGATGCCGCGGCGGGCGCCGATGATCAGCTTGCTCATGAGTGGTCTCCTTGGCGTTGTCGGCGGGGCAGACGGGCGCTGGTCTCAGCGTCCACCGCCAGGGCGATGAACAGGGCGTCGGCGTAGAGGTGGGTGGGCGGGAGGCGGCCCTCCCGTTCCTGTTCCAGCGCCCTGTCGAGGGTCTGTCGGGGTTCGTCCGGTAGCCGGGCCAGGGTCTGCTCGCCGAGGGTGTCGACATAGCTGGTCAGAAAACCGATGGCGCGCAGCCGGCGGATGCGCCCTGCCACGGCCCGGCGCCAGAGAGGACCGCGTACCGAATGCACCAGCAGGGTGTAGAGCGGCGGCCCGAGCAGCATCAGGAAGAGCAGCACAGAGACGACAATGCCGAAGGGGATCTCCATCGCCTCGGCCGCCAGGTAGAAGCCGACGATCAGCGCCAGGGTGGTCAGCCCCACCAGCAGGTTGGCCTTCAGCAGCACCCGCTGCGCCAATTGAGTCAGGTTCTTGCGTTCCCGCGTAATCCACTCGTCCATCACCACCCCCTCTCTGGTCATACTTTGGGGGCTTTCCCGCCGGGACTCAAGCGGCCGGCCCGCGGTGCTGGGGCAGTCCGGCAGGGACGGGGCGTTGATGGGCGAATTCGCGGTACCCTGGTGTCGAATTGCAGAGGCACTGAGGCAGGACAGGACGATGTGTGGACGCTTCGCCCTCTCGGCGTCGCTGGAGCGGATCGCGGCGGATTGGTTTGAGCTACAGGGGGTGGGCCCGGAAGGGGGCCCGCGTTACAACATCACCCCGGGTACCGCGATCCCGGCGTTCCTGAGTGACGGCGGGAAGGGCGCGGAACTGGCCGCGCTGCACTGGGGCTTCCGGCCCGCCTGGGCCCGGGAAGGGCCCATGCCCATCAACGCCCGTGCGGAAAAGGCGGCCACCAGCCCCTATTTTCGTGAGGCCTTCGCGCGCCGCCGCTGCCTGGTGCCAGCGGACGGCTGGTTTGAGTGGCAGGAGGCGGAAGGAGGCAAGCAGCCCTACTTCGTCACCCAACGGCCACGGGCGACCGCTCCGGTGCTCTTCCTTGCCGGGCTGTGGACCCCGGGCCCGGACGGTACTCCGGGCAGTTGCGCCATACTCACCGAGCCGGCCGCCCCTGTCTTGGCCCATATTCACCACCGTCAGCCGGTGGTGTTGGATCCGGAGTGCCGTTGGGCCTGGCTGGATCCCGATCTGCGTGACCGCAGGGCGATCCGCCAAGCGGTCAGGCGTCTGGACCCGGCACGGCTGTACGCCTATCCGGTCTCCCGCCGGGTCAACCGGCCCGCCGAAGACGATCCGGGGCTGATCAAGGTTGACGATGGTTCGGATGGCGGGCCAACCTGACCGGCGCCCGCCCCCTTTCGAACGGTGAGCCATCCCCGGCTTTGACGCGGGGCGAAGGACTGCCTAGTTTCAAGAGGACGGCCCTTGTCAGCGGGCGATTACAGGGAGGCCTGCATCATGCGTTGGTTGCGATTTTCCTTGCTCACCCTAGTCCTGCTGGGACTGGCGCTGCCGGTCCACGCCGATCGGCTGACCATTGCTATCCCCTCCGGGTTCGTGCCTTTTATGTTTGAAGAGGACGGCGAATGGACCGGCTTTGAGATCGAGCTCTGGGAGGCCATCGCCGAGGAGAACGGCTGGGATTATGAATACAACACGATGAATTTCTCCGGCATCATCACCGCGCTGCAGACCGGGCGCGTGGACGGTGCCATCGCCGCCATCACCATCACCTCGCAGCGCGAGGAGACCATGGATTTCTCCCACGCCTACTACGACAGCGGCCTGATGCTGATGGTGCGTAGCGATAACGAGACGGTGCGGGGTATCGATGACCTGGCCGGTAAGACCCTGGCGGTGACCACCGGCACCACCAGCGACGACTACGCCTCGGACAACCTGCCGGACACCCAGCTGCGCCGCTTCTCCCGCGCTGAACAGGCCTACCTGGAGGTGCGCGCCGGCCGGGTTGACGCCGCCCTGCACGACACCCCCAACGTGATGTTCTATATCGAGACCGCCGGTGACGGCGAGGTGATGGCCGTCGGCGAGAACCTAGAGGCCCAGTCCTACGCCATGGCCTTCCCCCGCAACAGCGAGCTGCGCAACGACTTCAACATCGGCCTGCTGCGGATGATGGAGGATGGCCGCTACGCTGAACTGTACGAACGCTGGTTCGGCGAGGCCCCCAGCCCGCGCTGAGCTGTCTTCGTGATCTCGGGGGACGGCCGGTCCGGTCAGGGGCCGGCCGCTGGGGCCGTGTGACTGACTGAACCAAGGGGGTGTGGATGGAGTTTCGCTGGGATGTGGTCATCGACGCCATGCCGCAGATGCTGGCCGGCGCGCAGCTCACCGCCTACATCACCCTGCTGGGCATTGGCGGCGGCCTGCTCCTCGGCACCCTCTGCGGGCTGATCCTCGCCTTCCGCATCCCGGTCATCAACTGGATCGTCTTCGCCTACGTCTCCGTCATCCGCGGCACCCCCATCGTGGTCCAGGCGATGTTCATCTACTTCGCCCTGCCCATGGCCCTGGATATCGTACTCACCGGCTTCGCCGCCGCCTCCATCTGTCTGGCCATGAACGCCGGGGCCTATATCACCGAGATCGTCTGCGGTGCGGTGCTCTCCATCGACAAGGGTCAGACCGACGCCGGGTTGGCGCTGGGGTTGTCCTATCCGCAGGTGATGCTCCACATCGTCGGGCCGCTGGCGTTCCGGCGCAGCATCCCGCCGTTGGGCAACCAGTTCATCATCAGCCTGAAGGACTCCGCCCTGTTCCTGGTGATCGGGGTGGCGGAGCTGGCCCAGCGCGGGGAGCAGCTCACCGCCCAGACCGGGCGGGCGCTGGAGATCTGGACCGCGGTGGCGGTGTTCTATCTGATCATGACCTTTACCCTGGCGATGATCATGCGCGCCATTGAGCAGAGGATGCGCATCCTGTGAGCCTGATCAAATGCCGAAAACTCGGTAAGCGCTTCGGTGACACCCTGGTGTTGCAGGATATCGACCTCACCGTGGAGGCGGGGGAGGTGGTGGTGCTGGTCGGCCCGTCGGGTTCCGGCAAGAGCACCCTGCTGCGTTGCCTGAGCGTGCTGGAGCTGCCCAGTACCGGGGAGTTGGCCATCGATGGGCGGCGGCTGGGTGCGCCCGGGGTGCGCCGTCGGGACCTGCGCCGGCAGACCGGTATGGTCTTTCAGCAGTTCAACCTCTTTCCGCACATGACCGCGCGGGAGAACGTGATGCTCGGGCCACGCAAGGTGAAAGGGCTGTCGCGCCGGGAGGCCCGTGCCCTCGCCGACCGCCTGCTGGATCGGGTGGGGCTGGCGGATCGGGCCGACCACTACCCCGCCGAGCTCTCCGGGGGGCAGCAGCAGCGGGTGGCCATCGCCCGGGCGCTGGCGGTGAACCCCAAGGTGATGCTCTTTGACGAGCCCACCTCGGCGCTGGATCCGGAACTGCGCGGGGAGGTGCTGAAGGTGATGCAGGACCTAGCCGACGAGGGCACCACCATGGTCATCGTCACCCACGAGATGCGTTTTGCCGAGGAGGCCGCCAGCCGCCTGCTGTTTATGGACGAGGGCCGCATCGTCCATGACGGCCCGGCCCGGGCGTTGCTCCGGGCGCCGCCCTCCACCCGCTTCCAGGAGTTCATCGGCCACGTGGGCCACTGAGGGCCCACCGGCCGCCGTTGGTCACCAGAGCCAGGTGGTCGGCTCGGCGATGGCCCGGCGCTCGGAGTTCAGCACCAGCCCCTTGATGCAGCGGGTGAGAAACCACAGCAGCGTCAGCACCAGCACGAGAAAGCCAATCCCGATCGGGGTGGTGATCATGCCCACCACGAAGTAGAGCAGCCCGATCCAGAAGGTGCGGATCTGGTAGCGGTAGTGGCTGGCGGAGACCGGATCGGCATCGCACCGCTTGATGTAGGCGAGGATCAGGCCGGCGATGGCGGTCAGCATGACGAACAGGCCGACCAGGTAAAGGATGTAGATCACCAGCACCAGCTGCCGGCCGCTGTCGCTCTGGCCCGCGCCCGGCGGTTGCTGCCGGGCACGGGGGTCGGGATAGTGCTCACTCATGGGGTGATCGCCACCTTCAGCACGCCGTCGCGCTGGTGCGAGAAAAGGTCGTAGGCCTCGACGATCTGGTCCAGCGTGTAGCGGTGGGTCACCATGGCGGTCAGGTCCACCCGGCCGGCGGCCACCACCTCCATCAGCCGGCGCATGCGCTCCTTGCCGCCGGGGCAGAGGGTGGTCACGATGGTGTGATCGCCCAAGCCAGCGGCAATGGCGTCCAGCGGCATGGAGAGTTTTCCGGAGTAGACCCCCAGGCTGGACAGGGTGCCGCCGGGTTTGAGCACCCGCAGGCAGGCCTCGAAGGTCTCCTGAAGCCCCAGGGCCTCGATTGCGACATCCACGCCGCGTCCCCCGGTCAGTTCCATGATGGCCTCGACCGGATCCTGCTCGCGGAAGTTGACGCCAACGTCGGCGCCCAGCTTGCGGGCGGTCTCCAGCCGCTCGGGGACCCCGTCCACCACGATGATCCGGGTGGCCCCCATCAGCTTGGCGCCGGCGGTGGCGCACAGCCCGATCGGCCCCTGGGCGAAGATGGCCACGGTGTCGCCGATCCGGATATGGCCGTTTTCCGCACCGCCGAACCCGGTGCTCATGATGTCCGGGCACATCAGCACCTGCTCGTCGGTCAGCTCGTCCGGCACCGGGGTCAGGTTGGCCTGGGCGTTGGGGATGCGGACGTACTCCGCCTGGCAGCCGTCGATGGTGTTGCCCAACTGCCAGCCGCCCATGGCCTTGCCGCCGCACTGGCTGGAGACCCCGTCCTGGCAGGCGTGGCATTGGCCGCAGGGGGTGATGGCCCCGGCGATCACCCGCTGACCGGGCTCATAACCGGTCACCGCCTCGCCCAGCTTCTCGATCACCCCCACCGGCTCATGACCGACGATCCGACCCGGTTCCACCGGATACTCGCCCTTGAGGATGTGGACATCGGTGCCGCAGATGGTGGTGGTAGTGACCCGGAGCAGGGCGTCGGTGGGCCCGATCTCCGGTATGGGTTTTTCCTGGACCTCGATGCGGCCAGGCTCGACGAAGACCGCTGCCTGCATCGTGCTCATGATGACCTCCCGACCCGTTGGGTGTTGGGTGAACCGCTCTGACTCCCAATTTACGCCGTTTATCCAAGGGGTCAAACCGGCGGCTAATCCCTAAGTAGAGGTGTGGGAAATCTTGCCATCGATCAATCCCTGGGGGGTGTCGGCGAGGCATGCTTAGCCGGATAAGGAAACGCCGAAGACACCGGCCGCCGGCGCGGGCGGGAGTTCCTGCAGGGTCGCTGCCGGGAGCACCGTCTCCGTCATTGCGGGAAGGTCCCTTCTCCGTCATTGCGAGCGAAGCGAAGCAATCCATAGGGTACGGCAACTGGCGGGACATGGATTGCTTCGTCGCTTCGCTCCTCGCAATGACGGGGCGGGGGCTCCTCGCCATGACGGGGGGCCTCGCAATGACGGGGTGGAGGCTCTGGCCCTCGCGATGACGGGGTGAAGCCCTCGGCCCTCTTGAAGAACTGGACTGCGCAGGAAGGGCCAGGCCGCCCCACCGTCACTGCGAGGAGCGAAGCGACGTGGCAGTCTACCGCTATGGATCGCCACGGGCCTTCGGCCCTCGCGATGACGGGGAGGAGGCCTTCGGCCCTGGCGATGACAGGGGTGCCCCGTTCCTCGTTGATTCGGGCCCGCGCAGCGGGGGGTGGGGCTCGCGATGACGGTTGATTCAGCGCTTCCTTAATAGACCATATCGGCGCTCGGCCGGTGGCGGAGGCCAATGCGAGGAGAGGCTATGGAGCTGTTGTGCCCGGCGGGAAGTCTGGTGGGGTTGCGCAAGGCCATCGACAACGGGGCCGATGCGGTCTACATGGGGCTGCGCGATGACACCAATGCCCGCCATTTCCCCGGACTAAACTTTACCGATCAGCAGATGCAGCAGGGCCTGCGCTACGCCCGGGACAAGGGTGCGCGGGTGTTGCTGGCGGTGAACACCTATGCCCAGCCCCGGGGCTGGACCCGCTGGCAGCGGGCCGTGGATCAGGCCGCCGACCTGGGGGCGGACGCGCTGATTGCCGCCGACCTGGGTGTGCTGGACTACGCCGCCCGGCGCCACCCGGGGCTGGCGCTCCACCTCTCGGTGCAGGGGTCGGCGACTAGCGCCGAGGCCCTGCGCTTCTATCAGGATTACTTCGGCATCCGGCGGGCGGTGCTGCCGCGGGTGCTGTCCATGGCCCAGGTGCAGGCCCTGGCCGAGAGCACCGACGTGGAGCTGGAGGTGTTTGCCTTCGGCTCCCTCTGCGTCATGGTCGAGGGGCGCTGCCTGCTCTCCTCCTACGTGACCGGGTGCTCGCCGAACCGCTCCGGGGCCTGTTCCCCTGCCAGCGCCGTGCGCTGGCAGGAGACCCCCCGCGGTCTGGAGTCGCGGCTCAACGGCGTGCTCATCGACCGCTTCCAGGACGATGAGCAGGCGGGTTACCCCGTGGTCTGCAAGGGGCGGTTCCGGGTGGACGACCGGATCGGGCATGTGCTGGAGGCGCCCACCAGCCTCAACACCCTCGGCCTGCTGCCGGAGCTGATGGCCGCCGGCATCAGCGCGGTGAAGATTGAGGGCCGCCAGCGCAGTCCCGCCTACGTGGCCCAGGTGGCGCGGATCTGGCGCCAGGCGATCGACGCCTGCCAGGCCGACCGGAACGGCTTTCGCCCGCGCGAGGACTGGATGAGCACCCTGGCGGAGCTGTCGGAAGGGGCCCAGACCACCCTCGGCGCCTATCACCGGAGCTGGCAATGATGCGGGAGCGAATGCCCATGCAAGTGACCCTGGGGCCGGTGCCCTATTACTGGCCGGCCGAGCGCCTGAGCGCCTTCTACCAGTCGGTGGCCGACTGGCCGGTGGATACCGTTTATCTGGGGGAGACGGTGTGCAGCAAGCGCCGCGCCTTCAGCCTGGATGACTGGATCGGCTTGGGCCGGGAGCTGCGCCAGGCCGGTAAGGCGGTGGTGCTCTCCAGCCTGGCGCTGGTGGAGGCGCGTTCGGAGATGGGCGTGGTCCGGCGCCTGTGCGAGAACGGCGAATTCCGGGTGGAGGCCAACGACATGGGGGCGGTGCAGTTGGCGCGGGAGGCGGGTGCCGCCTTCGTCGCCGGGCCCACCCTGAATGTCTACAACCCCCGCACCCTGGCAGTGCTGCAATCGGCGGGGATGCGGGTCTGGGTGCCCCCGGTGGAGATGCCGGAGGAGATGGTCCGCGACAATGTTGACGGACTGGGGCAGGCGGCCGAGGGCCTGGAGGTCGAGGTTCAGGTCTTCGGCCCGCTACCGCTGGCCTGGTCGGCGCGGTGCTTTACCGCCCGGGCGGTGGACCGGCCCAAGGATCAATGCGGCTTTCGCTGCCTGGAACACCCCAGCGGCCTGCCCATGGCCACCCGGGACGGCGATGAGTTCCTGCGTATCAACGGCATCCAACTGCAGTCCGGCCGCTGGCTGCACCTGCTGGACGCCCTGGACTCCGTCCGCGACGCGGGGGCCACCGCCATCCGTCTGAGTCCCTGGGGCGAGGATATGGCCGCGGTAGTGCACGCCTACGCGGCGGTCGCCGCGGGCCGGCCGGCGCCGGCCCTGATCCCGGGACTGGACCCGGCGGCCTGTTGCGATGGCTACTGGTTCGGCGAGGCTGGCATGGCACGGCTGGCTCGCCAGGCACAAGAGCAGGAGGAACAGGTATGACGCATCTGCCAACGCCCCCCGGGGCACGATTCCTCAAGCGGCGCCTGGACCGGGTGCTTGTAGGGCTGATCAACCAGGCACTGGCCGACCCCCTGGCGGATGGGGTGTTCGACTTCCTGGAGGCGCGCTGCCTGGAGGTGCGGCTGAGGGACTGGGGCCTGGCCCTGCCGTTGAGCTGGCGGGACGGGCGGCTGGTGGCGGCCCACGGGTGCGAGCCGGAGGCCTCCATCCGCGGCGACCTCGGGGCCTTCCTGCTGATGGCCGGCGAGTGCGCCGACCCGGATACGCTCTTCTTCCAGCGGCGGCTGAGTATTCAGGGTGATACCGAGCTGGGCCTGATGGCGAAGAACGCCCTGGACCAGCTCGATCCCGAGGCGTTGCCCCCCCGTTTCCGGCGACCGCTGCTGCGACTGGCGGGGCTGGTGGCGGAGGGCGAGCGCCGCTTCAGGCCGAGCGAGCCGTCGGCGTAGGCTCCGACCAGTTCGCCAGCTTGGCCAGGGCCTCGGGGTCCAGCAGGGTGATCTGGCGGCCGTCCGCCTCCAGCCAGCCCTGCTCTTTCAGGAAACGGAAGGCCCGGCTGGTGGTATTGGGCGCCAGGCCGAGTTGATTGCCCAGCTCCTGGCGCGGCATGGGCAGATCGAGGGTCTGGGCGGACATGCCGCGCCGGGCCATCCGGTGTGCCAGGTCCAGCAGGGCGTGGGCGAGCCGGGCCTCGGCCAGCGTTTGGCTCATGGCCAGACGGCTGCGCTTGTGCTGGTAGACGGCCTCCCCGGAGAGCCGGAGCAACTGGTGCCAGAGCTGGGGCACCTCGCTGGCCAGTGCCTGCAGCGGTTGAAAGGGCAGCTCGCAGACGTAGCTGCTTTGCAGCAACACCGCATTGGTGGGGTGGCGCTGTTGGTAGAGGGCGTCCAGCCCCATCACCTCCCCGGGCAGGGCAAAGCCGACCACGCGCCGGGTGCCCCCCTCGCCCCCGGTCGGGCTCTCCCGTCGTGCTGACCCCACCCGGATCACGCACAACCGCTCCAGCGGGTCGTCGGCCTCGAACAGCACCGTGCCGGAGGGCAGGGGACCGCGCCGGCAGATCAGCCGCTCCAGCAGATCCGCCTCGGGGGCGTGGTGGAGGATGCCGAAACAGATATTCCGCAGGCCGCAGCCCCGGCAACGGTCGCGCCGCTGGCTCAGGGGAGTGATGTTGTCGGTCTTGTAGTCGTGCATGGCCTTTACCGGAGCCGACGCTTGGCGCGCCGGGTCTACTGATGTGTTAGGGCTTAAGCGTGGTGTCTTCCCGGTGCCGGTGCAATACCCCGAAAGGTGGAGACCGACTACGCCGACGGGGGGAGTGAGGGGGCTCCAACTCCTCCTAGGCGATAATTATGACCGCGCTGCCAGGTTATCTCATTGATTCATGGGGAGCCCAGCATCGAATCCGGTTAGGGCGCCGGCTCCGGCGGGTGGCCCCACTGGATGGGTGCGGTGAAAAGTCGCAGCGCCTCTCACCCTGGGCCCCGCCGGCACCCGCTTTCAGTCCTCCGGCTCGTAACCCAGGTTGGGGGCCAGCCAGCGCTCCATCGCCCGGCGGCTCATGCCCTTGCGCCGGGCGTAGTCCTCCACCTGGTCCTGGTAGATCTTGCCGATCCCGAAGTAGCGGCTCTTCGGGTGGGCGAAATAGAGCCCGCTCACCGCCGCCGTGGGCACCATCGCCTTGCTCTCGGTCAGGGTCAGGCCGATCCGCTGGTCAACATCAAGTAGCGCCCAGATCAGGTCCTTCTCGGTGTGGTCCGGGCAGGCCGGGTAGCCGGCGGCCGGCCGGATGCCCTGGTAGTGCTCCTTGATCAGCCCCCGGTTGTCGAGCTGCTCGTCCGGGGCGTAGCCCCAGAATTCCTTGCGCACCCGCTCATGCAGGCGCTCGGCGAAGGCCTCGGCCAGGCGGTCTGCCAGCGCCTTGAGCAGGATGGCGTGGTAGTCGTCGTGGTCGGCCTCGAAGCGGGCGATATGCTCGTCGATGCCGATGCCGGTGGTGACCGCGAAGGCGCCGATGTGATCCGGCTTGCCGGTCTCCTTCGGCGCGATGAAGTCGGCCAGGCTCTGGTGGGGGCGGCCCTCCGGCTTCTCGGTCTGCTGGCGCAGGTGGTGCAGGGTCAGCAGTACCTGCGCCCGGTCTTCATCGGCGTAGAGCTCGGTGTCGTCGCCCACGCCGTTGGCGGGGAACAGCCCGAACACCGCCCGTGCGGTCAACCAGCGCTCCTCGATGATCTGCGCCAGCATCGCCTTGGCGTCGTGGAACAGCGTGCGCGCCTGTTCGCCCACCACCTCGTCGTCGAGGATCTTCGGATAGCTGCCGGCCAGCTCCCAGGACTTGAAGAAGGGCGTCCAGTCGATGTAATCGACCAGCTCCGCCAGCGGGTAGTCGTCCAGCACATGCACGCCGGGTGCGTTGGGGAAGGCCGGCTCGAAGGCGTCCCAGTCGATGGGGGTGCGGTTGGCGCGGGCGGTCTCGATCTTGACCCACTTCTGCTTCTTCTGCCGGTTGGCGTGCTGCCGGCGCACCCGCTCGTACTCCTCGCGGAGGCCGGCCACGTAGGCCTCGCGCCGGGTCTCGCTCATCAGGTTGGAGGCCACGCCCACCGCCCGCGAGGCGTCCTTAACGTAGATCACCTCCTGGTCATACTGCGGGGCGATCTTCACTGCCGTGTGCACCCGCGAGGTGGTGGCACCGCCGATCAGCAGCGGCTGGGTCAGGCCCCTTCGCTGCATCTCCTTGGCCACATTGGCCATCTCCTCCAGCGAGGGGGTGATCAGCCCGGACAGGCCGATGATGTCCACCTTTTCCTTCTCGGCGGTCTCCAGGATGGCCTCCGCCGGCTGCATCACGCCGATGTCGGTGACCTTGAAGTTGTTGCACTGGAGCACCACGCCGACGATGTTCTTGCCGATGTCGTGGACGTCGCCCTTCACCGTGGCCATCAGGATGTGAGCGGCGGGTTTGTCGTCCCCTTCGGCCTTTTCCGCCTCGATATAGGGGAGCAGGTAGGCCACCGCCTTTTTCATCACCCGGGCGGACTTCACCACCTGGGGCAGGAACATCTTGCCCTCGCCGAAGAGATCGCCCACCACGTTCATGCCGTCCATGAGCGGGCCTTCGATCACCTCGATGGGGCGGTCGTGGGCCTGGCGGGCCTCCTCCACGTCATCGTCGATGTAGTCGACGATGCCCTTCACCAGGGCGTGCTCCAGGCGCTTGTTCACCGGCAGTTCGCGCCAGGCGAGATCCGCTTCCTTCTTCTTGGCGCCACCCTGGTCCTTCACCGACTCGGCGAACGCCAGCAGCCGCTCGGTGGCGTCCTCCCGGCGGTTGAGGATGACGTCCTCCACCCGCTCCAGCAGGTCCTTGGGGATGTCGTCGTAGACCTCGATCTGGCCGGCGTTGACGATGGCCATGTCCAGCCCCGCCTTGATGGCGTGGTAGAGGAAGGCGGAGTGCATGGCCTCGCGCACGGCGTTGTTGCCGCGGAACGAGAAAGAGAGGTTGGACAGTCCGCCGGAGACCTTGGCGTAAGGCAGGTTGGCCTTGATCCAGCGGGTGGCCTCGATGAAGTCGATGCCGTAGTTGTCGTGCTCCGGGATGCCGGTGGCCACCGGGAAGACGTTGGGGTCGAAGATGATGTCCTCGGGCGGGAAGCCGGCCCGGTCCACCAGCAGCCGGTAGGCCCGCTCGCAGATCTCAATCCGGCGCGCGTAGGTGTCCGCCTGGCCGTCCTCGTCGAAGGCCATCACCACCACGGCGGCGCCGTAGCGCTTGAGCTTCTCCGCCTGCTCCAGGAAGGGCGCCTCGCCCTCCTTCAGCGAGATGGAGTTGACCACCGCCTTGCCCTGCAGGCACTGCAGGCCCGCCTCCAGCACCTCCCACTTGGAGGCGTCGATCATCACCGGAACCCGGGCGATGTCCGGCTCGGCGGCGATCAGGTTGAGAAAGTCCACCATGCAGGCGCGGGCATCGAGCATGCCCTCGTCCATGTTGATGTCGATGATCTGCGCGCCGTTCTCCACCTGCTCCCGGGCCACCTCCAGGGCGGTGTCGTAGTCCTCTTCCTTGATCAGTCGGCGGAAGCGGGCGGAGCCGGTGACGTTGGTGCGCTCGCCCACGTTCACGAACAGGCTGTCCTTGCCCACGTTGAAGGGCTCCAGGCCGGACAGGCGCATGGCCCGCTCCCGTTCGGGGATGGGGCGGGGGACGCAGTCGGCCACCGCCTCGCGCAGGGCCGCAATGTGCTCGGGGGTGGTGCCGCAGCAGCCGCCCACCACGTTGACGAAGCCGCTCTCGGCGAACTCGCGCACGATGGCGGCCATCTCCTCGGGGGTCTGGTCGTACTCGCCGAACTCGTTGGGCAGGCCGGCGTTAGGGTAGATGGTGACGTAGGTGTCCGCCACCCGGCTGATCTCCTTCACGAAGGGGCGCATCTGGTCGGCACCGAGGGCGCAGTTGAGGCCCACAGTGAAGGGGTTGGCGTGGCGCACTGAGTTCCAGAAGGCCTCGGTGGTCTGGCCGGAGAGGGTGCGCCCGGAGGCGTCGGTGATGGTGCCGGAGATCATCACCGGCAGGCGCCGGCCGATCTCTTCGAACAGCTCCTCCAGGGCGTAAATGGCCGCCTTGGCGTTGAGGGTGTCGAAGATGGTCTCGATCAGCAGCAGGTCGGCGCCGCCCTCCACTAGGCCGCGCGCTGCCTCCAGGTAGGCGGCGCGGAGCTGGTCGAAGGTGATGTTGCGGTAGCCGGGGTTGTTCACGTCCGGCGAGATGGAGGCGGTGCGGTTGGTCGGGCCCAGGGCGCCGGCCACGTAGCGCGGGTGGTCGGGGTTTTCGCGCTCGGCGGCGTCGCAGGCCTCGCGGGCCAGCCGGGCGGCGGCCACGTTCATCTCGTAGGCCAGGTGCTCCATCCGGTAGTCGGCCTGGGCGATGGTGGTGGAGCTGAAGGTGTTGGTCTCCACGATGTCCGCGCCCACGGCCAGGTTCTCCGCGTGGATCTCGCGGATCACCTCGGGACGGGTGAGCACCAACAGGTCGTTGTTGCCCTTGAGATCGCAGGGGTGGTCGGCGAAGCGCTCGCCCCGGAAGTCGGCCTCCTCCAGCTTTCGGTTCTGGATCATGGTGCCCATCCCCGAGTCCAGGATCAGGATCCGGCGGGCGAGGGCGTCTTCCAGGGTCTTGCGGCAATCGGTCATGGTCTGGTGGCTACGTCGGCGGCTAATGCAAGGGAACCGCATAGGATACCAAGTGTGGCCTCAGGTTGCTGGAGCGCACACCGCTCGCCGGGCAGGCGGCCCGGCGCAATACGGTCTCCCGGCGGGCTGGCACCGAACCGGGCGGGCCCGGGCGGGGCCCGTCCCGTCAGGGATGGCCCTCCAGGCGCTGCAGGCGCTGGCGTAGCGACTCCATCTCCTCCAGCAGCTCCAGGGCCAGGGCGGCGCCGGCCCAGTTCACGCCCAGGTCGCGGTGCAGCTGCACTGCCCGGTGCACCCGACGCACGCTGGCGCCGTGAAACCGCCATTGGGTGGTGGGGCCGCGCTCCAGCGGTTCGATGATGCCCTCATCCACCATCACCAGCAGTTCGTCGGCGGGCAGCCGGCAGACCCGACACAACTCGCCCAGGGTCAGCACCACCTCCTCTTCCAGGATCTCGCCGCGGATGACCGTCTGCATCTTCCTTGTCATGGTGTTCACACCCCCAGCCTGGCGCGCGGGTTGAAGTCGAGGGCCTGCTGCATGTCGCGGTAGGCCTTGCGGGCCGCCTCGGTATCGGCCGGTGGCAGGGCAATCCGCAGCACCGCGTAGAGATCACCCGGCGGATGGCCCGGGATACCACGGCCCTTCAGCCGCAGCTTGTGTCCCCCCAGCGAGCCCGCCGGGATGTGCAGCGCCACCTTGCCGGTGGGGGTGGGCACCTGCACGTGGGCCCCCAGGGCGGCCTCCCAGGGCGCCACCGGCAGGTCGAGGAAGACGTCGCGTCCCTCCACCCGGTAGAGGGGGTGAGGGCGGAACGCCACCTCAAGGAAGAGATCGCCCGGCGGGCCGCCGCCGATGCCCGGATTGCCCTGTCCGGCCAGGCGGATGTGCTGGCCCTGGTGGACCCCTTTGGGGATGTGCACGTTGAGGGTGCGCTCCCGGCGCCGGGGCCGCCCGTCGTCGCCGATCTCCGTGGTGTTCAGGGTCAGGGTGCGATTGGCCCCGTGGAAGGCGTCGTCCAGGTCGATGAGGATACGGGCGTGGGCGTCCTCACCGCGGGCCCGGAAGTGGGGGCCGCCGGCCCGGCGGCCGCCCCGGGCGAATCCCCCCGGCCGGCCGAAGCCGCCCCCGAACAGCGACTCGAAGAAGTCGCTGAACTCCGAGGCGTCCGCGCCGGTGAACTCCGCGCCGTGGAACTGAAAGCCCTGTTCACCCCAGTCCGGCGGTGGCCGGAAGTCCTGTCCGGCCTGGTAGTCGCGTCCCAGCTGGTCGTAGGCGGCCCGCTTTTCCGGGTCCTTAAGGACCTCGTAGGCCTCGCCCAATTCCTTGAATCTCTGTTCCGCGTCCGGCTCTTTGCTCACATCCGGGTGGTACTTGCGGGCCAGTTTGCGGTAGGCCCGCCTGATTTCGTCCTGGCTGGCGTCCCGGCTGACGCCCATGATCTGGTAATAGTCCTTGAACTTCATGCGCGTCCGTGTCCCTCGTAGTGGCCCATGGCACTTTCAGCTGTCGCTACGTCTTATTCGCATCCTCTTCATCTATATGGGTCGTCAACGGGGTGGCTTCAAGGCAGTCGGTTGCCTCGGGAACCAGGGCGGGCCAGAATGGTGCGACGCACCATAAAAGGGGCTTGACCCGGCGCTGAGAGGCGCTATAAATAAACGTACGTTTAACTCCGGGATCTGACACCATGGCCGAAGCCTCCGACACCAAGGAACGCATTCTGGACACGGCCGAGCGGCTGTTCGCCGAGCGCGGCCTGGGGCAGACCTCGCTGCGCCAGATCACGTCGCAGGCGGAGGTCAATCTGGCCGCAGTTAATTACCATTTTGGCTCCAAGCAGGGGCTGATCAAGGCGGTGTTGGGGCGGCGGCTGGAGCCATTGAACCGCGAGCGCATCCGCCGGTTGGACCGGCTGGAACGCGCCGGCGAGCTCACCCTGGAGGGGCTGATTGAGGCCTTCATCGGCCCGCCGCTGGAACTGAGCCGGGACGGTGGCGGTGGCAGCCGGTTCGTGCGCCTGATGGGCCGTACCTATACCGAGCACGCCAGCTTCCTGCACGACCACATGCGCCAGGCCAACGAGGGGCTGGTCAGTCGTTTCAAGCCGGCCTTCCGCCAGGTGCTGCCGGACTTACCCAAGGGCGAGCTCTACTGGCGCCTGCACTTCATGGTGGGGGTGATGTCCTACGTCATGGCGGGCAACGACATGATGCAGGTGCTGGCGGCGAGCCGCAGCGCCAACCCGGACGAGCCGCGGGAGATCATTCGGCGGGTGGTGCCCTTTCTGGTGGGTGGGCTGCGCGCCCCGCTGCCCCCGGAGCTGCAGGAGGAGGCCAGCGAGGCGGGTACGACCGAGGTGGCCGCCGGCTCGGGCTGAGGTCCGGGTCGTGCGGGGTCCCGGGGTTTTTTTACCCCGGCGTCAAACAAACGTTTTACCTATAGCCGGCCGGCGGCGATCCGACCGCCGGCATCCGCCCCAGGCGGCGACAGATCGCCGGGGCCCGGAGGATGAAGGGAGGAGATGATGCTGAGCTACCTCATCGCGGTTGCGGTGCTACTGGTGCTGGCGCTGCTGTGGCTGGCGCCGCTGCGCCGTTCGCTGCTCAGCGCCCCGGTCATGGGCCTGCTCCGGCAGCGGCTGCCGTCAATCTCCGCCACTGAGCGGGAGGCGCTGGAGGCGGGCGATACCTGGTGGGATGCGCAGCTCTTCACCGGCCGGCCGGACTGGGCGGTGCTGCGCTCGCTGCCCCCGGCGCGGCTGAGCGAGGCGGAGCAGGCCTTTCTCGACGGGCCGGTGGAGGCGCTCTGCCGCATGCTCGACGCCTGGGAGGTGAACGAGCAGCGGGACCTCCCGGAGCCGGTCTGGCGCTTTATCCGCGATCAGGGCTTGCTCGGGATGATCATCCCCCGGGCCTATGGCGGCCTGGGGTTCTCCGCCGCCGCCCACTCCCAGGTGGTGATGAAGGTGGGCGCGCGTGAGGGCACCGCCGGGGTCACGGTCTCGGTGCCCAACTCGCTGGGCCCGGCGGAGCTGTTGCTGCGCTACGGGACGGAGGCACAGCGCAACCACTATCTGCCGCGCCTGGCCCGGGGGGAGGAGATCCCCTGTTTTGCCCTCACCGGGCCCACCGCCGGCTCCGATGCGGCCTCCATCCCCGATCGTGGGGTGGTCTGTTACGGCGACTACCGCGGAGAGCGGGTGCTGGGCATGCGCGTGAGTTGGGACAAGCGCTACATCACCCTGGCCCCCGTGGCCACGGTGCTGGGCCTGGCCTTCCGGCTGGAGGATCCGGACGAGCTGTTGGGCCGGGGTCCGGTGCCCGGGATCACCGTGGCACTGATCCCCACCGATCACCCCGGCGTGGAGATCGGCCGACGCCATTTCCCGGCCGGGGTGGCCTTCCAGAACGGCCCCACCCGCGGGCGCGATGTCTTCATCCCCCTGGATTTCATCATCGGCGGGCCGCCGCGCGCCGGCCAGGGTTGGCGCATGTTGATGGGCTGTCTCGCCGCGGGGCGCTCGATCTCGCTGCCGGCCGCCGGCGTGGGCAACGCCAAGCTGGCGGCGCGCACCGCTGGCGCCTACGCCCGGGTGCGCCGCCAGTTCAATACCCCGGTGGGCCGCTTCGAGGGGGTGCAGGAGGCGCTGACGCGCATTGCCGGCCAGGCCTATCGCCTGGACGCCGGCCGCTGGGTCACCACCGCCGCCCTGGATGCCGGCATCGAGCCGGCGGTGATCTCGGCCATTCTCAAATACCAGGCCACCGCCGGCGGCCGCGAGGCCATCACCGACGCCATGGATGTGCATGGCGGCAAGGCCATCTGCACCGGCCCGTCCAACACCCTCTTCGGGGCCTACCAGGCCCTGCCGGTGGGGATCACCGTGGAGGGGGCCAACATCCTGACCCGCAGCATGATCGTCTTCGGGCAGGGGGCCCTGCGCTGCCACCCGTGGCTGCTGCGGGAGGTGCAGACCGCCCAGGCGGGGGACCTGACGGGCTTCGACCGCGCCTTCTGGGGCCACGTGCGCCACCTGCTCGCCAACCTGGGTCGGGTGGCCCTCCACAACGCCACCGGCGGTCGCCTGGCCAGTGCCCCCGGCGCCGGTGCGTTGGATCGCTGGTACCGCCAGCTCGCACGCGAGTCGGCCAATTTTGCCCTGGTTGCGGATGCCGCGCTGCTGATCCTCGGCGGCGAGCTGAAGCGGCGCGAGCGCCTCTCCGGCCGGCTGGCGGACGTCCTCAGTGAGCTCTACCTGATGAGCTGTGCGTTGAAACAGCACGAGGACGACGGCTGTCCGATCGCCGACCGGCCCCTGCTGGACTGGGTCTGCCAGGAGGGGCTCTACCGCATCCAGGAGCGGTTGGACCGGGTTCTGGCCAACCTGCCGGTGCGCCCGGCGGCGTTCCTGCTGCGGCGGTTGCTCTTCCCCTGGGGCCGGCGCCGGCGCCCCGCGGACGACCGCCTGGGTCGCCGCGTGGCCGAGACCCTGTTGGAACCGGGCGAGGTGCGGGACCGGCTCACGGCAGGGCTGTACCTGAGTCGGGATCGCGACGACGCCACCGGCGCCCTGGAGTGGGCCCTGCGCGAGGTGGTGGCCACCGAGGACCTGGAGCAACGCCTGCGCCAGGCGGTGCGCGACGGCCGTCTGCCCGATCTCGACGGTGCCGCGCTCCACCAGGCGGCGCTGGACGCGGGGGGGATCAGCGAACCGGACCACCGCCGGCTGCGAGCGGCCCACCAAGCGGTGATGCGGGTGATCCAGGTGGACGAATTCGAGGCCGCGGACCTGTCCCGGCCCGGAAAAGTGCCGCGACCGGCACAGCGGTGTCAATCAGAGGCTGCCTGAAGACAGCCCGTTTGCGAGGCGTTTGGAGGAGACCGTGGAGAAGACAACCGACTACATCGAACCGGGGGAGGCCGGCACCCTGCACCGGCTGTTCCTGGAGCGGGTGCGGCGCAGCCCCGATGCGCCGGCCTACCGTCAGTACGACTACGCCCACCAGAGCTGGCGGACGTACACCTGGCGGGAGACCGCCGAGGCGGTCCGCCGCTGGCAGGCGACCCTGGCCCGGGAGGGGCTGCAGCGCGGTGACACCGTGGCGGTGATGCTGCCCAATGGCTGGCCGTGGGTGCTGTTCGACCAGGCGGCCCTGGCCCTGGGGCTGGTGGTGGTGCCCCTCTACACCAGCGACCGGCCGGACAACGTGGCCTATATCCTGGAGGACAGCGGGGCGCGGGTGCTGATCCTGGAGCAGGCGGAGACCTGGCAGGCCATCCAGCGGGGCGGCCACCGGCTGAACGCGGTGCAGCGGGTGGTGGTCACCCAGGGCGTGGCGCCGGCCGACAGCAGGGGCACCGTGGTGGCGTTGGAGGCCTGGCTGGCGCCCGAGGGCGATCCCGGCGATCCGCCCGAGCCGCCCCGCGACGGCCACGCCCTGGCCTCCATCGTCTATACCTCCGGCTCCACCGGCCGGCCCAAGGGCGTGATGCTCAGCCACCGGAACATGCTGGAGAACGCCTACGCGGGCCTGCAGCGCATTGCCATCTACCCAGACGACCTGTTCCTCTCCTTCCTGCCGCTCTCCCACACGCTGGAGCGGACCATCGGCTACTACCTGCCGATCATGACCGGCTCCACCGTGGCCTACGCCCGCTCGGTGCCCGATCTGCCCGAGGACCTGGCCACCCACCGGCCCACCGCCCTGGTCAGCGTGCCGCGCATCTACGAGCGGGTCTACGGACGTATCCAGGAGGGCCTGAAGGCGAAGTCGGGGCTGGCCCGCGCGCTGTTTCACAGCGCCGTCCGCGTCGGCTGGCACCGCTACCAGCGAGGCCAGGGCCTGTGCGGCTGGCACCCCAGGGAACTGGCCTGGCCGCTGCTCCACCGGCTGGTGGCCGGCAAGGTGACCGCCCGGCTGGGCGGCCGGGTGCGGGTGGCCATCAGCGGCGGCGCCCCGCTGAGCCGGGAGGTGGCCCAGCTCTTCCTGTCACTGGGGGTGCCGGTGCTGGAGGGCTACGGGCTCACCGAGTCGAGCCCGGTGATCTCGGTGAACACCCTGGAGGACAACCGCCCAGGCACCGTCGGCAAACCGCTGCCCGGGGTGGAGGTGCGCATCGGCGAGCAGGGCGAGCTGCTGGCCCGAGGCCCCAACATCATGCTCGGCTACTGGAACAATCCCGAGGCCACGGCGGCGGCACTGGACCGCGACGGCTGGCTGCACACCGGGGATCAGGCCCGGCTGGATGACGAGGGCCGGATCACCATCACCGGCCGGCTCAAGGAGATCATCGTCATGGCCAACGGCGAGAAGGTGCCGCCGGCGGACATGGAACTGGCCATCGCCAACGACCCGGTGTTCGAGCAGGTGATGGTGGTGGGCGAGGGCCGGCCCTACCTGGGGGCACTGGTGGTGCTGAACGAGGCGGTCTGGCCCAGCGTCGCCGGCGAGCACGGTCTGCCGGAGGCGGTGACCGCCGCCCGCGACGATCCGCGGGTGGAGCGCTACCTGCTGGAACGGGTCGGCCACCTGCTGCACGCCTTCCCCGGCTATGCCCAGATTCGCCGCCTGCGGGTCCTGCCCGAGCCCTGGAGCGTGGACAACGCCATGCTCACCCCCACGCTTAAGCTCAAGCGCGCGCGGATCGCGGAGCACTTCCAGGATGAGCTGGCCACCCTGTACGCCGGGCACGATACCCCGGGCGGCAGCGCCCGCCAGTCCGGTCAACACTGAGAAGAGGGAGGAGACGATGAGTTCAGTACTGAAAAGCCGGATGGCACCCCGGGCCGGCGCCGGCTCCGAGCGCCGGCCCCGCTACATCCGCCGCGCCGCCGTGTTGGGTGCCGGGGTGATGGGGGCACAGATCGCTGCCCACCTGGTCAACGCCGGGGTGGAGACCGTGCTCTTCGAGCTGCCCGCCGGGGGTGCCGATAAGGACGCCAATGCCCGCAAGGCTATCCAGGGGCTGCGCAAGGCACAGCCCACCCCGCTGGCCGAGCCGGCGGTGGCCGACCGGATCGTGCCGGCCAACTACGACACCGGCCTGGGGCAACTGGGCGACTGCGATTTCGTCATCGAGGCCATCGCCGAGCGGCTGGATCTGAAGCGCGAGCTGTTCGCCCGCATCGCGCCCCATCTGCCCGCCGAGGTGCTGCTGGCCAGTAACACCTCCGGGTTGTCCATCAACGCCCTGGCCGAGGTGCTTCCCGACGCGGTGCGCGAGCGCTTCTGCGGTGTGCATTTCTTCAACCCGCCCCGCTACATGCCGCTGGTGGAGTTGATCCCCAGCCGGTCCACCCGCCCGGCGGTGCTGGACGAGTTGGAGACCTTCCTGGTGGGCACCCTGGGCAAGGGGGTGATCCGGGCCCGGGACACCCCCAACTTCGTGGCCAACCGCATCGGGGTCTTCTCCATCGCCGCCACCCTTCACCACGCCGAGCGCCTGGGCATCCCCGCCGACGTGGTGGATGCGCTGACCGGACCGGCCATCGGCCGGCCCAAGTCGGCCACCTTCCGCACCGCCGATGTGGTGGGCCTCGATACCCTGCAGCACGTGGTCGCCGGCTCGGCGAAGCTGCTGGACGAGGACCCGTGGCAGGGGTACATCCACCTGCCCGACTGGTTGGACGGTCTGGTGGCGCAGGGGGCGCTGGGACAGAAGACCCGCTGCGGGGTCTATCGCAAACAGGCGGGCCGGATCCAGGTCTTCGACCCGGCACGCGGCGACTACCGGGACGCCCGACAGCAGGCGGACGAGGCGCTGCAGGCCATCCTGGCCGAGCGGGACCCGGCGAAGAAGTTGGCGGCCCTGCACGACAGCGACCACCCCCAGGCGCGGTTCCTGTGGGCCATCCAGCGGGATGTCTTCCACTACGCCGCCTACTGGCTGGGTGAGATCGCCGACAACGCCCGCGACGTGGATCTGGCCATGCGCTGGGGTTTTGGCTGGACGCTGGGGCCGTTCGAGACCTGGCAGGCGGCCGGTTGGCAGCGGGTGGCGCAGTGGATCCGGGCGGATATTGAGAGCGGGCAGGCCCTGGCCGCGGTGCCGCTGCCCGACTGGGTGGACACCCTCGACGCCGTGCACCGCCCCGAGGCCTCCTGGAGTGCGCTCGACTACGGCTGGCACCCGCGCTCGGAGCTGCCGGTCTACCAGCGCCAGTACTTCCCCGACCGGGTGCTGGGCGAGGCCGACCAGGAGACCGGGGTCACCACCTTCGAGACCGACGCGGTGCGCCTGTGGCACCTGCAGGCGGACGTGGGCATCCTCAGCTTCCGCACCCCGCAGAACGCCATCGGTGCCGACGTGCTGGAGGGGGTGCTGGCGGCGGTGGCCGAGGCCGAGCAGCGCTACCGCGCCCTGGTGCTCTGGCAGCCGAAGGCGCCCTTCAGCGTGGGCGCCAACCTCAAGCAGGTGGTCGACGCCCTGGAGCGGGAGGACTACGACGCCCTGGCGGCGATGGTGGCCCGCTTCCAGCAGGCCACCGGCCGTTTGCGCCAGGCCCGCATCCCGGTGGTGGGGGCGGTACGCGGTATGGCCCTGGGGGGTGGCTGCGAGTTCGTCATGCATTGTGACCACGTGGTGGCGGCGCTGGAGAGCTACCTGGGGCTGGTGGAGGCGGGCGTCGGGCTGATTCCGGCCGGTGGCGGCTGCAAGGAGCTCGCCCGGCGCGCCTCCGCGCTCACCCCGGACGGCGACGTCTTCCCCTTTATCCGCAACTACTTCGAGATGATCGCCATGGGCAAGGTCGCCCGCAGTGCCGTGGAGGCGAGACGATTCGGCCTGCTGCGCCCCTCCGACACCGTGGTGCTCAACCCCCACGAGATCCTGCACGTCGCCCACGCCCATGCCCGGGCCCTGGCCGAGTCGGGCTACCGGCCGCCGCTGGAGACCCCGGTGCGGGTGGCCGGCAAGGCGGGGCTGGCCAACCTGAAGGCGCAGTTGGTCAACCTGCACGCCGGCGGCTTCATCTCCGACCACGACTTTGCGGTGGCCGAGCACGCCGCCGCCGCCCTCTGCGGGGGCGAGGTGGAGGCCGAGAGCACGGTCCCCGAGGGGTGGCTGCTGAAGCTGGAGCGCGAGCCGTTCATGGCGCTGCTGCGCAGCGACAAGACCCGCGAGCGCATCGTCCATATGCTCAAGACGGGCAAGCCGTTGCGCAACTGAGCCGGTGCGGTTACCGAATGGAGGAGTGAGAGACCATGACTGAAACCGTATACATCGTCGCCGCCCAGCGCACCCCGGTGGGCAAGGCCCCGCGCGGCGCCTTCCGCCACACCCGCCCGGACGATCTGCTGGCCCACGTGATCCGCGGCGCCGTGGACCGGTGCCCGGGGCTGGATCCGGCCGAGATCGCCGACGTGATCGTCGGCTGCGCCATGCCCGAGGGCAGCCAGGGGCTGAACGTGGCCCGCATCGGTGCCCTGCTGGCCGGGCTGCCGGACCGGGTGCCCGGTTACACCGTCAACCGCTTTTGCGCCTCGGGGCTGCAGGCGGTGGCCCTGGCCGCCGACCGCATCCGTCTGGGCGAGGCCGACGTGGTGGTGGCCGGTGGCACCGAGTCCATGAGCCAAGTGCCCATGATGGGCCACAAGCCACAGTTCAACCCCGCCCTGTTCCAGGACGACCCGCATCGGGCCATCGCCTACGGCATGGGTATCACCGCCGAGAAGGTGGCCGAGCGCTGGGGTGTGGGGCGTGAGGCGCAGGACGCCTTCGCCCTGCGCAGCCACCAGCGGGCGGTGGCCGCCACCGAGGCGGGGCACTTCCGCGACGAGATCCTGCCCTACACCGTGCGCGAGTCGGTGCTGGACCCGCAGGGGGGCGCGGTGGCCCTGCAGGAGCGGGTGGTGGACAGCGATGAGGGGCCGCGGCCGGAGACCAGCGCCGAGGCGCTGGCCAAGCTCAAGCCGTCCTTCGCGGCCCGGGGCAGCGTCACCCCGGGGAACAGCTCGCAGATGAGTGACGGCGCCGGCGCCGTGGTGCTGATGAGCGAGCGCCGGGTCAGCGCCCTGGGGTTGACGCCGCTGGCGCGCTTCGTCGGCTTCTCGGTGGCCGGGGTGGCGCCGGAGATCATGGGCATCGGGCCGGTGGAGGCGGTGCCGCGGGTGTTGCGACAGGCCGGCCTCCGGGCGGCCGACGTGGACTGGGTGGAGCTCAACGAGGCCTTCGCCGCCCAGAGCCTTGCGGTGATGCGCGACCTGGAGCTGGACCCGGAGCGGATCAACCCGCAGGGCGGGGCCATCGCACTGGGCCATCCGCTGGGGGCCACCGGTGCCATCCGTACCGCCACCCTGGTGCACGGACTGCGCCGCACCGGCGGCCGCTACGGCCTGGTGACCATGTGCGTGGGCACCGGCATGGGCGCGGCCGGTCTGTTTGAGCGGATGTGAGGTGGAGGAGACAACCATGACCCTCATCTTTGCGATCGCGGTGGCCCTGGCGGGCTTTCTGGCCCTGGCTTATGCCGGCGCACGGCTGCCGGTATGGACAGCGGCCGTGGCCCTCTACCTGCTGGGCCTCTGGGTTGTCGGCGCGGCGTCCGGCGCGGCGGTGGCTCTCGCCGCGCTGGTGTTGGCACCGGTGGCGTTACTGTTCAACCTGCCGGCGTTGCGCCGGCGGGTGATCACCCGGCCCCTGTTCCAGGCCTTCAAGCGGGTGTTGCCGCCCATGACCACCACCGAGCGCGAGGCCCTGGAGGCCGGGGACACCTGGTGGGAAGGCGAGCTCTTCCAGGGCCGGCCGGACTGGCAGCGCCTGCGCGAGACCCCGGTGACCCGGCTCAGCGATGAGGAGCAGGCCTTTCTGGATAACCAGGTGGCGACACTCTGCCGGATGCTGGATAACGACCGGATCGAGCGCGAGGCGCACGATCTGCCCGCCGAGGTGTGGGACTTCATCCGCCGTGAGCGCTTCTTCAGCCTGATCATCCCCAGGCAGTACGGCGGCCGGGCGTTTTCCAGTTACGCCCAGAGCTGCGTGGTCACCCGCATTGCCACCCGCAATATCTCCGCCGCGGTGACGGTAATGGTGCCCAACTCCCTGGGGCCGGGTGAGCTGTTGATGCAATACGGCACCCAGGCGCAGAAGGACTACTGGCTGCCGCGCCTGGCCGACGGCCGCGAGATCCCCTGTTTCGCCCTCACCGGCCCGGATGTGGGCTCCGATGCGGCGGCCATGCCCGACTACGGGGTGGTCTGTCGGGGCGAGCATGAGGGCCGGGAGGTGCTGGGCATCCGCCTGAGCTTCAGCAAGCGCTATATCACCCTGGCGCCGGTGGCCACGGTGCTGGGTCTGGCCTTCAAGCTGCACGACCCGGACGGGCTGCTGGGCGGTGAGCGGGACTGCGGTATCACCTGTGCCCTGGTGCCCACCGACCACCCGGGGGTGCAGGTGGGGGAGCGCCACTTCCCCATGGGGATGGCCTTCATGAACGGCCCGGTGCAGGGCGAGGATGTCTTCATCCCGCTCGACTGGATCATCGGCGGGCCGGAGATGGCCGGCCGCGGCTGGCGCATGCTGATGGAGTGCCTGTCGGTGGGCCGAGCCATCTCCCTGCCCGCATTGGGCACCGCCGCCGGTCACATGAGCGCGCGCATGACCGGCGCCTACGCCCGCATCCGCCGGCAGTTCAAGCTGCCCATCGGCAAGTTCGAAGGGGTGCAGGCCGCCATGGCGCGGATTGGCGGCTATGCCTACCGGCTGGAAGCGGCCCGGCGGCTCACGGCCAGCGCGGGCGATCTGGGGGTGAAGCCCTCCGTGGTCTCGGCCATCGCCAAGTACCACATGACCGAGATGATGCGCACCTCCCTGAACGACGCCATGGACGTGCACGGGGGGCGCGGCATCATCTTCGGGCCGCGCAACTACCTGGGCTACGGCTACCAGGCCATCCCAGTGGGCATTACGGTGGAGGGGGCCAACATCCTCACCCGGAACCTGATGATCTTCGGTCAGGGGGCCATCCGCTGCCACCCCTACGTCTTTCCGGAGATGGAGGCGGCGCGCAAGGACGACCTGGCCGGTTTCGACCGGTTGCTGTTCAGCCATATCGGGTATTCGCTGAACCGCGGTGTGCGCGCCTTCGTCCTGGGGCTGACCGGTGCCCGCCTCGGCGACAGTCCGGTCAAGGGGGCCACCGCCCCCTACTATCGGGAGCTCTCGCGCATGAGTGCGGCCCTTGCCTTTGTCTCCGATGTGGCCATGGGGGTGCTGGGGGGCGACCTGAAGCGCCGGGAACGGCTCTCAGCCCGCCTGGGGGATGTGCTCAGCCACCTTTACCTGGCCTCGGCGGTGCTCAAGTTCCACGAGGACGCCGGGAGCCCGGAGGCCGAGCGCCCCTTCCTGCGCTGGGCCCTCGACGACTCGCTCAACGCCATCTACGAGGCCTTCGACGGCTTCCTTCGTAACTTTCCGAACCGGTTGCTGGCCGGCGTCCTGCGCCGGGTGATCTTCCCCCTCGGGCGGCCTTACCACCCGGCCGCCGACCGCGACGGCCAGCGGGTGGCCGAGGCCCTGATGGAGCCCGGTGGCGTCCGTGAGCGAGTGACCGCGATCGGCTACTGGGCGGAGGATGACCGGGACGACCCCATGGGCCGGATGGAGGTGGCGCTGCGGACCCTGGTGGCGGTGGAGCCCCTCTATAACCGCTTCCAGAAGTGGGTGGCCAAGGGGGAGGCGCAGGGCTTCAGTTTCGCCGAGCGCATCGCCGACGCCCGTGGCAAGGGGCTCATCACCGCGGCCGAGGCCGAGCAACTGCAGGCCTGGGAGCACCTGCGCTACGACTGCATCATCACCGATGCCTTCCCGCCGGAGGCGATCAGCCCCGCCGCCCCGGCGGGGCGATCCGGTGCCGCCCACTGGCGGCGCCAGGCCACCGGGTAACCGCCCCGCGGCCCGCGCAGAAACGGAGCATCCGGACCGGGACGCCGGCCCCAGAGAGGGGCCGGCGTCTTGGCGTGCGACGAATCGATACAGGCCCAAAGATGTCAATCTGTTCGATTTTGGTGCAAAATCCCCGCCCCTGAACTTAAATTGGGCGACCTGTCTCCGGTGGCCCACGAATGCCAGCACCCATTGGGTGCGCAATTTAAGGAGTACACAGTATGGCAGCCAGGCTCGACGAGAAGCTGGAACCGATCTTTCAGGACGTATTGCGCCGCAACCCCGGTGAGAGCGAATTCCACCAGGCCGTGCACGAGGTGCTGGAGACCCTGGGTCCGGTGCTGGTGAAGTACCCGGAGCTGGCCGAGCGTAAGATCATCCAGCGCATCTGTGAGCCCGAACGGCAGATCATCTTCCGCGTGCCGTGGCAGGACGACCGGGGTGAGACCCACATCAACCGTGCGTTCCGGGTGGAGTTCAACAGCGCCCTGGGGCCCTACAAGGGCGGCATGCGCTTCCACCCCTCGGTCTACCTGGGCATCATCAAGTTCCTGGGCTTTGAGCAGATCTTCAAGAACGCCCTGACCGGCCTGCCCATCGGCGGCGGCAAGGGCGGTAGCGACTTCGATCCCAAGGGCAAGTCCGAAGACGAGATCATGCGCTTCTGCCAGAGCCTGATGACCGAGCTCTATCGCCACTTGGGCGAATACACCGATGTGCCCGCCGGCGATATCGGCGTCGGTCAGCGCGAGGTGGGGTTCCTGTTCGGCCAGTACAAGCGCATCACCAACCGCTACGAGTCCGGTGTGTTCACCGGCAAGGGCCTGAGCTGGGGCGGCAGCCGCGCACGCAAAGAGGCCACCGGCTTCGGTACCGTCTATTTCCTCGAGGAGATGCTGAAGGCCCGCAACGACGGCCTTGAGGGCAAGACCTGCGTGGTTTCCGGCTCCGGCAATGTGGCCGTCTACGCCATGGAGAAGATCTACGAGCTGGGCGGCAAGGTCATCGCCTGCTCTGACTCCAGCGGCATCGTGGTCGATGAGAAGGGAATTGACCTGGACCGCGTCAAGCGCATCAAGGAGGTGGAGCGCCGACGGATCTCCACCTACGCCGATGAGGTCAAGCACGCCAAGTACATCGAGGACGGCAACATCTGGGCCGTGCCCTGCGAGGCGGCGCTGCCCTGTGCCACCCAGAACGAGCTCAACGGCAAGGACGCGAAGAAGCTGCTGCAGAATGGCTGCATCGCCGTGGCCGAGGGTGCCAACATGCCCAGCACCCCGGAGGCCATCCGCCTGTTCCTGGAATCCGGTATCGCCTACGGTCCGGGCAAGGCGGCCAACGCCGGTGGCGTGGCGACCAGTGCGCTGGAGATGCAGCAGAACGCCAGCCGTGACTCCTGGACCTTCGAGCACACCGAACAGCGGTTGCACGAGATCATGAAGAACATCCACCGTAACTGCTACGAGACCGCCGACGAGTTCGGGGCCCCCGGCAACTACGTCACCGGCGCCAACATCGCCGGCTTCCTGAAGGTCAGCCAGGCCATGGAGGCCATGGGTCTGATCTGATCGGGTGTGGCCCGATCGCGGCGGTAATGCCGCCCTGGAAAACCGCCCGCGGGCCATCCGCCCCGGGCGGTTTTTTTCGCTCGGGTGGCGCCGATGGCGCCGCTCAGGCGGTCTCCTCCGGCTGAAAGCAGAACAGGCGCTGCCGGACCACGTCCGCCACCACCCGCAGGCCCTGATCATTGACCTGGAAGTGGCTCACCACGGCCGCCACCGCCGGGTCCTCCACGGTCTCAACATCGGACGGAGCGGCGTCCAATGGCAAACGACAATGGCCGGGGAGCCGCTCCAGCCAGTCGGGCTGGTAGTCGCTGTCGCGCTCGCCCGGGAACAGGGCCACGTAGGCGATCTCTGACTCCACCAGGTCCTGGAAGAAGTGCGAGCCGAAGGAGAGGTCCGGCACCATGCCGGCGCCCAGTTCGGCCACCTCCACCAGCACGGCCACCTTGCTGATATCGGCGAAGCGCACCGGCACGCCGAGCTCCGGGCTGCTGGTGCCCCAGCGGCCGGGGCCGATGAGCATCACCGGACAGGCGATGCGGTCGGCCATGGCCCGGTTCAAGCTCCCCACCAGGCGGGCCACCGCGTACTTCTGGCTGGTGCTTAAGGCGGCGTAGCGCGGTCCGTCCACGTGGATGATGCGGGCAATGCGCAGGTCGATGTTGCCGCCCATGAAGTGGCCGCGGGTGGCGAAGAACAGCCGCTCCGGGGCGACCCGGGCGGGCAGCCGCACCGGGTCCTGGTTGGCGCCCAGGGTGGCCAGTGGGCGGCACTGCACGATGTTGAAGCTGGGCGAACCCTGGGCGTCCAGGTGCACGGTGAACTCCACGTCCACCGGGTGCTCGTAGGCGGCCTCCAGGGTCTGCAGCAGGTCCTGTGCCAGGGGTACGAAGGCCTTATCACGCAGCAGCGGGTCGAAGGTCAGGCGCCAGACCGGGCTGTCGTGGCCCAGGCTGCGGGCGCGCCGGGTGGCCTCCCGGTCCTGCTCCCCCAGGCGGGCCAGGGGCAGGCTCCGCGCCTGTGCCACCAGGTCGCGCAGGGGCACCGACTGGTGCTCGTTGTCGTTGATGTCAAGCACGTCCACCAGGTGCTGGGAGAAGCGGTAGACGTCGTCGCGGTTGCGGTAGGGGCGCTTGTGGGGCTGGTCGAGGGCGACGACGCAGGCGTGGTCGCCCTCGATGCGATCAACGGCACGGGTGCCCAGGCCCATGACCAGGCGCAGCATCCCGGCGGCCGGGTCCATGTCCGCATCCCAGACGAAGGTGTTGCGTGAGACGCCCACCCCGGCGGCGTCGGGCAGGTAGAGGTGGTCGTGGTAGCGCCCGTTGACCCGCTGGAGCAGCAGGGCCATGGGCTCCTCCTGGTGGGACAGCCCGCGCTGGCGGCGGTAGACCAGGGCGTCTTCGCTCATGGTGGAGGCGTAGACCTGGCGGATGGCGTCCTCCAGGCGGGCCAGTCGCTCTTCGGGGTCCCCCTGGTTGACGCAGAAGATGCTCTCGTACTTTCCGGCGAAGGCGTTGCCGAAGCCGTCCTCCATCAGGCTGCTGGAACGCACCAGGATGGGGTACTGGCCGTAGTGGTCCAGCATGCGCTCCAGCTCCTGGCGTACCTCCGGCGGCATCCGCCCCTGCAGCATGGCCTGGTGCAGGGCGCGGCCCTCCTCAAAGTAGCCCGCATCGGTGCGTTGCCGCATCAGCCGTGGCCACCAGCCGTTGTGGACGATGTAGGCGTAGTAGACATCGGAGCCCAGGTGGTAGGAGTCGTGGGGTTCCAGATGCTCTGCCCAGGTCCCGGGAGCGTGTTCCAGCAGGATGCGCCGGGCCAGCAACATGCCCACCGCCTTGCCGCCGATATAGCCGCTGCCGATCATCCGTGCCCGGATCCCCAGCAGGTCCTCCAGGTTGAGGTAGCGCCGGGCCAGCGCCTGCATGCGGGGCTCACGGCAGATCAGCACGTTGAGGATCTGGTCGCGCACGGCCTCGCGGGCGGTGGTGTTGTGGTCCTCGGACAACACCTGGGAGGCCCGCAGGAAGAGCCGATCCCAGTAATCCAGTAGCCGTTGCTGGCTCAACTGCTGGTGGCGCTGCTCGAGCTGGGCCTGCAGCCGGGTGGCGTCGCTGCTGTCCACCACGGGTAGGAACCGCTCGCCACGCTGGCGGTGGGGCAGGAACATGGTGGGAGAGTGGCGCTGCCAGACCTTAACCGGCTGGACCTGCATCTCGTTGTCCGCCCGCCGCACGTCGATTAGCACCTGGGTGGTCTCGCGAATCCGCGCGAGGGTGCCGTGGGAGTGGCTGTGCGGCAGCAGCGCGAAGTAGGCCACGGTATCCAGTTCGTAGAGATAGGGGCAGATTACCTGGAAGAAATTGCCCACCATATAGTCGGTGGCCCAGGCGTTGAGCAGGTCGGAGAGGCAGTCACAGACATAGAAGGCGCCGTGACCATGGTCGGTGATCAGCTGGTAGACCTGCCGGGTGAAGGCCTCAAAGCCGCCCAGGGCGTCGAGGCTGACGATGCGGATGCCCTCGTCCGGGCTCAGCAGCGGGGCGTGCTGGCCATAGCGCAGGTAGATGATGGAGCGGCCCTGGGCCTGGGCGGCATCCACGAACGGGCGGACGAACCGCCGGTAGTCATCCAGGTCGTCCACCCGCCAAACCACGTTGTCGCCGATGCGCAGTCCGTCCAGCACTTGGTCCAGGCCGTCGATCCCGGTGGAGACCACGCGATCTTCGTAGTGTGTTGTCATGCCGCTCCTGCGATTGGTGGGTGCTGTGACTGATTCTGCCAGAAAGCTGTCGGCTCGTGATCGGTCGCTCTGGCAGAAGCTCCATTGTGTCGGGGCGGACGGGTGCGTTAGCCTTGGAAGGTGTATTAACGGAGTATGTTATGTCCTATTCATCAGGGGCAGAGGGCCCGGCCACGTTGCAGGACGAACAGGCAACGGCCGGCGGAGGCGGCACCTGGGCCGCGACGGTCTACCTGCTGCTGCTGGGCGGTATCATGATGGTGGCCACCGCCCCGGTGGGGGTGGTGCTGGCCCACTGGCGGCGTAACCGGGCACCGGCATGGCTGAGGAGCCACTACACCTTCCAGATCCGCACCTTCTGGCTGGGGCTGTTGCTGCTGGCCGTGGCATTGGGCCTGGCCATGACCCTGCTCGGCTATTTCATCCTGGCTGCCTGGATGGTCTGGGCCGTGGGGCGCTGCGCGGTGGGCGTCAATGACTTGATGCAGGGACGGGCGGTGCCCAACCCCCGCGGGCTGGGCTTCGGGCGGGGCTGATCAGCCCCCATCCCGGGCCCAGCGGTCCAGCCGGCGCGCTAGGCGGATCATCAGGAACACCGCCAGGGGCACGATGAGCATCATGGCCACGCCCCAGTCATGATTGTTGATCAGCCAGGCGAGCAGCCACACCGCCCCCATAGAGATGACGGCGGCGATGGCGAAAGCGGTCAGATAGCGTCGATTGGGCATGTTCCCCCCGTCAGGGCCTATTCGCTGATGATCTGACGGTAGATGGCCGGCAAGCTCTGGGCCAGGTGGGCGGGCCGCTGGACGATGCTGTAGCCGGCCCGTCCGAACAGGTAAGGAAAGTACTGTTGGGCCTCGCTGTCCACGGTGACACCGAACACCGTCTGGGCCTGGCGCCGGGCCTCCCGTACCGCCTTGCGCGTGTCCTCGATGGCGTAGCGGCCCTCATAGTAGTCGGTATCGTTGGGCTTGCCGTCGGTGAGCACCAGTAGCAGTTTGTGCCTATTGGGCCGTTTGGCCAATTCGCCGGAGACGTGGCGTAGCGCCGGTCCCATGCGGGTGTAATGGCCGGGCTTGAGTGCCCCGATCCGGCGCTCCACCCGCGCCTGGAGGGGTTCGTCGAAGGCCTTGACGGTATTTACCCAGACCTTCTGCCGCCGGTGGGAGGTGAAGGTGTAGATGGCATAATCGTCTCCGCAGCCCTTGAGGCCATGGGCCAGCACCAGCAGGGCCTCCTTCTCCACATCCAGTATCCGCTGATCCTCCAGCCAGGCGTCGGTGGAGAGCGAGCAGTCCACCAGGATCGCCACCGCCAGGTCGCGGGCCTGGCAGCGGGCCGCCTGGTAGATGTTGTCGGAGCCCTCGCCGGTGGCCCGGAGGTCGCAATGGGCGCGGATGGTGGCGTCCATGTCCAGTTCCGCGCCATCGATCTGGGCGCGCAGCAGTTCCCGGCGCGGGCGCAGGGCCTCGAACTGGCGTTGCACCCGGCGGATGCGCCGGCGGGTGCCGGCATCGGGGCGCCAGGCCTCGCCCTCCTCGGGCTGCAGGTCCGTGTGCACGGCGCAGTGGTCCGGCAGGTAGGCCTGCTTGCGGAAGTTCCACTCCGGGTAGGTGTGGGTTGCGCGCAGGCGATCGCCGGTGACGGCGTCCGGCGGCAGGTCCAGGTCCACCTTCAGCCGGGTGGCCGCGCGCTGCTTATGGGGGCTGAGGGTGATCTCCTCGATCTGTTCAGCAGCCCGTTTGGCCTCTTCGTCCTCCTCGTCTTCAACCAGCCGGTTGACGTTCACCATCTCCGTCCAGGAGAGCATCTTCTCGAAGCGGTTGAGGACCAGCGGGTCGTCGCGCTCGCATTGGTCCTGGTGACGGCGCTCGGCCTGGCGCTTGCCCTCGCTGGCCTGCTTGGGGCTGCCCGTGGCGCCGCCCTCGTCGTGGCCCTCGCCCGGCTTGGCGCCGGTCCCCGTGCCCAGCGGGACGACCTCGCCCCAGAGCGGCATGGGCAGGGGTGGTCGGTAATCCCGGTCGGCCTGGAACGCATCCAGGGCCACTTGTGGATCGGTGACGGCGCGGACGATGGCCGTGGCGGCGCTCCGACCCGGCAGGGCGGCCCCGAGCAGGTACTGCACGGCCAGCTCCACGGCGGACTCCTGGGGCGGCAGGCGGCGCCGGGGGCGCAGTGCCAGCATGGCGCTGCCCAGGGCGCGGTAACGCTGGTGGAGCCCCGGTAGCCGGTCGCGGATGGTTTGGATCACGCGGTGGACCTCCCGCAGCCGGACGATATCCTGCTGCAATGGGTCGTGCAGGCGGTCCGTGCGCGGTGGCCGCGCCAGGGCCAGGAAGGCCGCCAGCCAAAGATAGTGGTCGCGGTTCTGAGCCGCGGTGGGGAAGTAGTCCAGCACCGGTGGCAGCAGCAGGTTCTCCTCATCGCGGCGGGCCCGATCCACCGGCTCCTCGTCGAACCCGAGGCGCTGCCGCCAGGTCAGGCGGTGACGGGAGTTGCGGGCCACGATGGAGGCCACCGGCACCCCCGCCGGCCCCCCGCTGGCGCGGAAGAACACGCCCAGGAGGCCGCGCAGGGTGGCGAGCTGGACCGCGGCCTCCGGGTGGCGCGGGTAGCTCCGTGCCTGCGATGCCCAACGGTGCCAGTGGCGACCGACGAACTCTTCCACCTCCAGGAACTGCAGCATGGGCTTCTCCTGCGCCTCGGGCGGATGGTCAGCCGAAGGTGGCGTGCACGGCTTCAGCGAGTCCGGCCTTGACGTCCTCATCGTCGCTGAGCGGCTCCACCAGGGTGCAGTGGGCCGCCTCCAGGATGGGGACGCCGGAGCGGATCAGGCTGGCGCAGTAGACCAGCAGCCGGGTGGAGACGCCCTCCTCAAGGTCCTGTCCCTTGAGGGCGCGTAGCCGCACCGCCAGGTTGACCAGGGCCAGGCAGCGGTCCCGGTCCAGCCCGCTCTCGCGACTGACGATGGCCACCTCGGTCTCCGGTGGGGGAAAGTCAAAGGAGAGCGCCATGAAGCGTTGCCGGGTGCTCGGTTTCAGGGTCTTCAGGATGTTCTGATACCCCGGGTTGTAGGAGACCACCAGCATGAAGTCCTTCGGGGCCTGCAACAGCTCGCCGGTGCGTTCCAGGGGGAGCACACGGCGGTCGTCGGTGAGCGGGTGCAGCACCACGGTAACGTCTTTGCGCGCCTCCACCACCTCGTCCAGGTAGCAGATCCCGCCCTCGCGCACCGCGCGGGTCAGCGGGCCGTCCACCCAGCGGGTCTCGCCGCCCTGCAACAGGTAGCGGCCGGTGAGATCGGCGGCGGTCAGGTCGTCATGACAGGCGACGGTGTACAGCGGCCGGCCCAGGCGGGTGGCCATATGGCTGACGAAGCGGGTCTTGCCACAGCCGGTGGGGCCCTTGAGCAGCAGCGGCAGGCCGTGCTGGTGGGCGTGCTCGAACAGGCGGCATTCACCGCCCACGGGCTCGTAATAGGGAGTGTCGCGGGATGGCGTTGCCAGTGCTTCTGCGGATCGGGGCATGAGCCGGACCTCTTGCGTATCGGGAACGGGTCGGGATCGCTCAGCCGGAGCGGGTCTGCCACCGGGTTCCGGACCCGGTGGCAGACCGTCGTGGCCTGGCCGGAAGGCAGTCAGGCGGTGCCTGGGACATTGGCCGTCTGTGGCACCTGCTCGCGGGTCCGGCCGTAAATCGACCAGAGGAACAGTACCAGGCCTACGGCCACGGCCACGCCCGCACCCAGCCGCATCACGTAGAACATATCCAGTTGGCCCTGCACCTCCATGAAGTTCATGCCCAGCACCCGTTGCAGGTGGGTCTGCACCACACCGGCGAAGGTCAGGGTGAAGGTCATGAAGCACATGGCGGAGGTCATGATCCAGAAGGACCACATGTTCATCACCTGGTTGTAGGGCTGGACCCGGCGCATCTGCGGCATGGCGTAGGAGATGAGCGCCAGGACCAGCATCACGTAGGCCCCGAAGAAGGCCAAGTGGCCGTGGGCGGCGGTGATCTGGGTGCCGTGGGTGTAGTAGTTGATGAACGACAGGGTGTGCATGAAGCCCCAGACGCCGGCGCCGAAGAAGGCGATGACCGCACAGCCGAGGGTCCACAGCATGGCCGCCTTGTTGGGGTGATTCCGGCTGCCCTTCCAGAACATGTAGAAGGCGAACACCACCATGGCGAAGAAGGGGATGACCTCCAGGGTGGAGAAGATGCTGCCGATGGGCTGCCAGTAGCCGGGGGTGCCGATCCAGTAATAGTGGTGGCCAGTGCCGAGCAGACCGGAAAACAGCGACAGACCGACGATCACATACAGCCACTTCTCGATGATCTCCCGATCCACGCCGGTGAGCTTGATCAGCAGGTAGCCGAGCAGGGCGGCCATGATCAGCTCCCAGACGCCTTCCACCCAGATGTGGACGATCCACCACCAGTAGAGCTTGTCCAGCGCCAGGTTGGACGGGTTATAGAAGGCGAACATCCAGAAGATGGCCGCCAGCCAAAGGCCCAGCATGAGCACCAGGCTCACCGCCGTGCGCCGGCCCTTGATCAGCGTCATCGTGGTGTTGAACAGGAACATCAGGAAGGAGAGGGTCAGCAAGCTCTTCACCCAAAAGGGCTGCTCCAGGTAGTGGCGTCCCTCGTGGATACCGAACTGGTAGCCCACCAGGGCGGCGGCCCCGGCAAAGGCGAAGATCCCCAGCTGGATGTAGGCCAGCTTGGGACTGTAGAGCTCGTGTTCCGTCTCCTCCGGTATCAGGTAGTAGGTGCAGCCGAAGAAGCCGATCAGTAGCCAGACGATCAACAGGTTGGTGTGGCTGGTGCGGATGATGTGAAAGGGCATCGCTTCGGCGAGGAAGTTGGGCAGTACGTAGACCGTGCCGGCCAGAATGCCGAAGGTGATCTGCAGCGCGAACAGCGCCATGGCGACCAGAAAGAAGGGGTAGGCCACCCGTTGGGTTTCATACTTCATGGTTGACGTGCTCCTCGTCTCGGGACCCGTTGTACCGGTGGTTCAGTCAGTGCCGGTGGCTCATCCGGATGGGTGGGGCGGCCAGTCTTGGGTGTCGATGTTGTCGGTCCATTCGAGGAAATCGATCAGCGCGTCCATCTCCTCATCGTTGATTTCGAAGTAGGGCATTTGCCGCCGCCCCGGGGCCCCGGTGGGCTGGGCGCGTATCCAGCCGGCAATGGCGGCGCGTGCACCCTCGGGGCTCCGGTGCCCGCCGAACCGGGTCCAGACATTGCCCATCTCAGGGCCAAAGTAGGCGCCCTCGCCGAGGATGGTGTGACAATTAATGCAGTTGTGCTCCTCCCAGACCTCCTTACCCGCCACGACCGAGTCGGTCATGCCGGCGTGGTCGGTGGAGTGATTGACGATGTACCAGTGGCTGTGTGCCGTCAGTGCGGCAAAGAGGATGAAGAAGAACAGCGACCCGCCGAAGAAAATGTTCCGGGCCGCGGCCTTGGTCAGACCGTCGGACATCGGCGTATACCCCCCAGTTGATGGCGATGGCTCAGTGCCGTGATGCTGCGGATTAACGTGACCTGTCAGCCAGAGCCATAAGATGTAAAATAACAGCATCTTTAAGTCCAGCGGTGGGCATGGAAAAGCGCTGCAAACTTGATTCACGGCAATTCGAAAACGGCGCGGGGGGAGGGCCTTGCGCGATGGAGGGCTGATGCGACCAGGTGGTGGGACCGATAACGGCGGGGCCCCGTTGGTCTGCAATCCGGGCTGGGGCCCATTGGCCGGGCTGCCCGGAAACCCGCTGATGTGGGTGTTGATCCTGAGTGAGGTGGTGGTCTTTGCCGCCTTCTTCGCGGCCTTTGCCTGGGCCCGCGCCGGCGAACCGGAGGTGTTTGAGGCCTCGCGGCAACTGCTCAACCCGCTACTGGGCGGGCTGAACACCCTCATTCTGCTCACCAGCGGTCTGTTTGCCGCGCTAGCCCTGGAGGCCGTCGCGGTGGGAGGGGTTCGGCGATGCCGTCAGTGGTTACTGGCCGCTATGGTGCTGGGACTGGTCTTTGCCGTGATCAAGGTGGTGGAGTACGCCGACAAACTGGGTGCCGGGCTCACGCCTGAGAGCAACACCTTCTTTACCTTCTACTACCTGCTGACCGGTTTCCACTTCGCCCACGTGGTGTTCGGCCTGGTGTTGCTGGCGCTGGTGGTCTGGCGGCCGCGCATGACCCATGTGGAGACGGGCACGGCCTTCTGGCACATGGTGGATCTGGTCTGGGTGCTGCTGTATCCGTTGATCTACCTGTTGAGGTGAGCGATGACTCAACCGTTGCCCGGTAAACGCCGGCTGCTGCAGACCTGGGCGGTGCTGATGGCGCTGACCGGGCTCTCCATGTGCGCCGCGCAACTGGGCGGTGAAGGGGCTGCCCGGACATTGCCGCTGTGGTCCGCCGGCTTGCTGCTGCTGAGCACCGGCTTCAAGGCCCACCAGGTGGCGATGGTGTATTTGAATCTGCGTGCCTCCGGATCGTCCTGGCGCGGGGCCTGGCTGGGGTTGCTGTTACTGACCCTGGCGGTGATCGCGGCGGGCTATCTGGCGGTCTCGTGGAGTCACCCAGCGTCCGGAGGATAACCAGATCCAGTGAGCGCAGGACCCGGGAACCGACGGCGGGCGTGTCCGGCGTCTGACGCCACCCACCCGCCGACCGCCACCGCTGACCGCGGAGGCGGGGGCGGGCGTCAACCAGGCCGATGCTCAGACCAGGTCGTGCAGACCGCACTCCCGGCGCAGGCCGAAGAAGCGCGTCTCCTCCTCGCTCATGCCGTCGGCGAGCCGGCGGGTGGTGTGGACGTCGCCGATGGAGACGTAGCCTTCGTGCCAGAGGGGGTGGTAGGGCAGGTCGTGGCGGGTCAGGTAGCGGTGGACATCCCGGTCTGTCCAGTCGATGATCGGATGCACCTTGACCCGGTCGTTCTGGATCTCGACCACCTGCCGTTGTTGCCGCGAGTGCGCCTGCTGCCGGCGCAGCCCGGCAAACCAGGCGTCGGCCCCCAAGGTCTCCAGGGCCTGCTGCATGGGCTCGACCTTGTTCATCCGATTGTAGCGTTCGATCCCCTCGACGCCCTGCTCCCAGAGACGGCCGAAGCGCGCCTCCTGCCAGGCCGCGGAGTGCGCCGGGCGGGCGACTTGAAGGTTGAGACCGAGCCGTTCAGTGAGCTCGTCCACAAAGCGGTAGGTCTCCGGGAAGAGATAGCCGGTATCCACCAGTACCACGGGGATGTCGGGCTGTTCACGGGTCACCAGGTGCAGGGACACCGCGGCCTGCGCCCCGAAGCTGGAGGCGAGGACAATGCGTCCGGGGAAGCGGGCGAGGCCCCAGCGCACACGCTCCTGCGCCGATGCCGCCGCCAGTTGCCGTCGGACCGAGTCGAGCTCCCCGGGGGCGAGAACCGGCTGGGGGTGGATCTTCAATGCCTGTGGTCTGTTGGCCATAACGCGGGCTCTCCAGTCTCCCATCCCGTGACGAGGCGTTGACGGTTTGAGAGAGCGTAACGCCTGGGGCTTAGCAAAAAAAAGAATTGATCGTGGTAATTTAATGCCGGATACGAATAAAAAAATGGAGTGAGGTCCGGCTGGTGGAATGAGAAAGGGGCCGAACGGGGGTGTCCGGCCCCCGGTGGGGCGATCGACAGGCGGGCTGTCAGAACCGGTAGTTGAATGAGGCGGTGAGGATCTGCACAGAGCTTTCGTACTCGCCCTCCACGTCCGGGACATTGGGGTTGTCGTCGTTCAGCACGATATCGGCGTCGTCCAGCCAGATGTAGGTGTAGCCAAAGTCCAGTTTCACGTTGTCATTGGGCTGGTAGCTGGCGCCGAAGGCCAGCCAGGTGCGGTCCTCGTCCGGGATGCGCGGGGTGCGGCAGCAGTTGCTGACCGGGCTTTCGTCGTGGGCCACCCCGACCCGCAGTGCCCATTCGTTGTTGGGACGGAAGGTGGCGCCCAGGGCGACGAACCAGGTGTCGTCCCAGCTGTAGTCGTCGACGCTGCCGGAGGAGGTGATCGGCCCCATCAGGGTGGTGCCGATGGTGATGTCCTCGTCGAAATCCACCCGTAGCTCATCGAAGCGGCTCCAGCGGGTCCAGGTGGCGTCGGCCATCACCGCCCAGCGGTCGTTGATCGCCTGGTGGATGCCCAGACTGAGGGTCTCGGGCAGGCGCAGTTTGGCGCTCCCCCCGACCTCCTGGGGCTCGGCGGTGCCCGGGCCGAAGTTCGCCGGGTCGTACTCGGCATCCCCCGAAAGGTCATGGGTGATGCGCGAGCGGTAGGCCACCCCGAGGCGGGTCCCCTCGACCGGTTCGAACAGGGCCCCCAGGTTGAAGCCATAGGCCCAATTGTCCCCCTCCACGTCGAGCTTGCCGTCGGTCGAGGGGTCCATCCCCTGACCGGGTATGGCGCTGCTGAGGCTGGCGTCGGCGTACTGTGCGGACAGCCCCGCGGCCACGGCGAACTGTTCATTGACCCGCCAGGCGACGGTGGGGTTAATGTCGATGGTCAGCAACTCCGTGTTGATGGCGTCGTAGCGGCCGATCCAGTCGCGGTCATAGTCGGTCTCCAGCCCGTAGGGCACCGTCACCCCGACGCCCATGCGGATATCGTCCCGCAGTTCCCAGGCGGCGTAACCCACCGGCACGAAGGCGGCCTCCCGGCTCCTGCTGGAGTGGTCCCCGGGGTAGGGGTTGCCGGCGGTGGGGTCATCCGATTCGTACTCGAACTCGGGCAGGATATAGCTGCCCACCAGGGCGATCTCGGTGCCCGAGCCCCAGGCCAGGGCGGCCGGGTTGAAGAAGCTGTAGGTGAGGTCCTCGGCGCCGGCGGTGGCGCCCGCGAAGGCATTGCCGAGCGCGGTGGCGCTTTGCTCCTTGAGGGCAAAGGCCGCGCCGGCCGCGGTCCCGGAGATGCCCCCGAGGGCGAGGGCGCAGGGCAGGGCGACGGCCAGTGTCCTGGCTCTGGGGAACTGGATGCATCGGTTCTCCTCCTGCTTTCAGCAAGGCCTTGTTGTTCGGTCGTTCTAATCGGTCGTTTGACGACCTGGTTCAAGGTTAGAAAGAGGGCGTCGCTCTTTCAAGCGTTTAAAACGAGTTAAGCTGCTGATCCGGGTGTTTAATTTTGTGCGTTTGCAGCATGGCCCGGTCGCCGTGGCGGGCCTTCGTTTTAAACGCGGGCCCGAGTTAAGGTTTGATACAGTCGTTTGAACCGTCATCGAAAGGGGGTGGCACCGCCATGAACCTGTATTTCCGGCTGCTGTGGCTCAGTCTGATGGCCCGTTTCCGGCCCCGGCTGGGGGCGCTGGACGAGTCCGTGCTGCGGATGCGGGTCTGGCCCTTCGACCTGGACCTGAACCGGCACATGAACAACGGTCGTTTCCTCACCCTGATGGACCTGGGCCGGATCGACCTGATGCTGCGCAGCGGCCTGGGCCGGGTGGTGGTGAGGGAGCGCTGGATGCCGGTGATCGCCTCCTCGATGGTGCGCTGGCGCCGTTCGCTGCTCCCCTTTCAACGCTTCGAACTGCGCAGCCGTATGCTCTGCTGGGATGACAAGTGGTTCTATGTGGAGCAGCGCTTCGTCCGCGACGGGCGAACGGTGGCCATCGGGCTGGTGAAGGGGGTGATCCGCTGCAGAGGCGGGCATGTGCCGCCGGCCGAGGTCTTCGCCCAGGTGCTGGGGCAGGCGCCGGAGGCGCCCCCGGTGCCGGCGGCCATCGAGGACTGGCGCGCCTTCGAGGGGCATCTCTCCGGCCTGGACTGATGCCGTACAAACGGTCATTGCGAGCCCCCCTCCCCGCTGCGCGGGCGCGAATCAGGGAAGAACGGCGGGGCTGCCATGGCGAGGGCCGCGGGTTTTCGGTCGTCATCGCGAGGGGGGCGCCCCACCCGTCATGGCGAGGGCCGAAGGCCCGCGGCGATCCAGGGCGCTAGACTGCCACGTCGGCTTCGCCTCCTCGCAGTGACGGTGGGGGGGACCGCGCTCCCAGTGAGGGTAGGGGGCGCCCGCAGCGTCTGGCCATGTTCATCAAGAGGGCCGAAGGCTTCCCCCCGTCATCGCGAGGGCCGAAGGCCCGTGGCGATCCAGGGCGGTAGACTGCCGCGTCGGCTTCGCCTCCTCGCAGTGACGGTGGGGGCGGGTTTGCGCTTCGCTCCTCGCATTGATGGTGGGGGCGGGTCCGCGCCCGCAATGACGGCGAAGGGGCCCGCAATGACGTGACGCCCGCGGCGGGACGTCCGCGCCGACGGGGCGTGGCCTCAGCCCTGGAGCGAGGGGGCCGGCGCGAAGCGTGGGCCGTGCTCCGCGGCCAGGGCCTGCAGGCGTTCGGTTACCCCGGCCGCGCCCTGCTGGCGCAGATAGTGGAAGGGGCCGCCGCGAAAGGGCGGGAAGCCGATGCCGAACACTGCACCGATATCCCCGTCCCGCTCGCAGCGGATGATCCCTTCATCCCGGCAGCGCACCGCCTCGTTAATCATGGGCAGCACGGTCCGGTCGATGATCGCCTCTGGTGCCATGTCGCGCCCCGGTGCCAGCCCGAGCAGCCGGTAGACCCCCTCGTCCACCGGGCGCCCCCCTTTGCCACGCTTGCGGTCGTAGCGGTAGAACCCCTTACCGCTCTTGCGCCCCTTGCGGCCGTCGGCCAGCATCCGCCCGCCCACGTCCACCGGGGTCATGCGCTCGCCGAAGGCCCGGTGCAGGATGGGCGCCACCTTCTCGCTGACATCCAGCCCCACTTCGTCCAGCAGGGCGAAGGGGCCCACCGGGAAGCCGAAGCGCACCAGGGTGCGGTCGATGTGGTCGATGGCCACGCCCTCCTGCAGCAGCCGGCAGGCCTCGTTGAGGTAGGGGGCGAGGATGCGGTTGACGTAGAAGCCAGCGCCGTCGCGCACCACGATCACGGTCTTGCCCTGGGTCCGGCCCAGGGCGACGGTGGTGGCGATGACCTCGGGGTCGGTGCGGTCGGTGGCGATCACCTCCAGCAGGGGCATCTTCTCCACCGGTGAGAAGTAGTGCATGCCGATGACCCGCTCCGGCCGTTGCGCCCCGGTGGCGATCTCGCTGATGGGCAGGGACGAGGTGTTGCTGGCGAAGATGACATGCTCCGGGCCGTGGGCCTCCACGTCGGCCAGCATCCGGTGTTTCAGCTCCGGATCCTCGAAGACCGCCTCGATCACCACGTCCAGGGCACCGAAGCCACGGTAGTCCAGGGTGGGGGTGACGCGGGTGCGCTGGCGGGTGGCCTCGAAGTCGGTCAGTGCCCCACGCTTGTGCCGGGCGCGGATCTCGCCGTCGATGTGGCGCATGCCGTTGTTCAGGCCCTCCAGCGCGATGTCCTTGAGGCGCACCGGGGTCCCGGCCTTGGCGCTGGTGACGTAGGCGATCCCGGCCCCCATCAGGCCGGCGCCGAGCACACCCACTCGTCGCACCGGCCGGGGTTCGACGCCGGCATCGGTGCCGCTGTCCTTTTTCAGTGCCGTGGTGGCGAAATAGAGCGCCATCAGGGCCCGGGCCTCGGGGGTCATGGCCAGTTCGCCGAAGTGGCGGCGCTCGGTCTCCAGCCCGGCCTGGCGGCCCCGCTCCCGGCCGGCGCGCACCGCGTCGATGATGCGCGGCGGGGCCGGGTAATTGCCGTGGGTCTTGGCCTGCACCGTGCGCTCGGACTGGCGGTAGACCAGCCGTCGGCCCAGCGGGTTGTTCTCCAGCAGCCGGGTGGTCAGTGGTCGCTTCGGCCGATGGCGGCGCGGCTCGGCCAGCTCATCGATCCGTTTGCGGGCGGCGTCCAGCAGGATGGGCGGGGCCACCAGGTCGTCCACCAGCCCGCGCTTCCGGGCCTGGCGGGCGCGCAGCTGGCGGCCGGTGAGCATCAGGTCCAGGGCCAGCGGCAGCCCCACCCGGTCGGGCAGGCGCTGGGTGCCGCCGCTGCCGGGCAACAGGCCTAGTTGCACCTCGGGCAGGCCGAGGCGCGTTGCCGGGTGGTCGGTGGCCACCCGGCCGTGGCAGGCCAGCGCCAGTTCCAGGCCGCCGCCCAGGCAGGTGCCGTGGATGGCGGCCACCACCGGTTTCGGAAAGGCCTCCAGCCGGTCGAACAGCCGCTGCCCGGCGTGGGCCAGCTCGCGGGCGGCCTCGGCGGTCTCGCAGGCGGCCAGCATGTGCACGTCGGCCCCGGCGATGAAGTTGTCCGCCTTGCCGCTGGTGAAGATCACGCCCCGCAGCGCAGGCTGCTCGTCCAGGGTATCGAGCAGGGCGTTGGCCTCGCGCACCATCTCGCCCTTGAGCACGTTCATGCGCTCGCCGGGCACATCCACCGTGATCACGGCGATACCGTCATCGCCCAGGGCCAGGTGGAAGGCGGTTTCCTGTTCCGGCCGGTTCTCTTGTGCCGTCTTCGGGTGCGTTGTCATCCGTCCACCTCCAACACCATGGCGGCGCCCAGGCCGCCGGCGGCGCAGGCGGTGGTCAGGGCGAGACCGCCGCCGCGCCGGCGCAGTTCATTCAGGGTTTGTACGATCATCCGGCCGCCGGTGGCGGCGAAGGGGTGGCCGTAGGCGATGGAGCCCCCCAGGACGTTGAACCGCTCCGGGTCCACCTCGCCGATGGGGGCGTTTCGCCCGAGGGCCTCGCGGGCAAAGCGACGGCTGGGCCATTGCTTGAGGTTGGCCAGCGACTGCGCGGCGAAGGCCTCGTGCATGTCCACCAGTGCCATGTCGTCCAGGGTCGCACCGGCCCGGTCCAGCGCCAGCGGGGTGGCGTAGGAGGGCCCCATCAGGCCGTCGTTGAAGGGGTCGATGGCGGTGAAGGCCCAGCTGCGCAGGGTGCCCAGTGGGGTGTGGCCCAGGGCCCGGGCCCGGTCCTCGCGCATCAGCAGCAGGGTGCTGGCGCCGTCGGTGAGCGGCGTCGAGTTGGCCGCGGTCACGGTGCCGTGGCGCCGGTCGAAGGCCGGGCGCAGCCGGGCGAGCTGCTCCGGGCTGCTGTCCCCGCGGATGTTGTTGTCCCGCGCCAGCGCCTCTTTATAGGGCGGGACGATGGCCGGCATCACCTCGTCGGCCAGCCGCCCCTCCTCCCAGGCTTGGTGGGCCTTGCGGTGGGAGTCGAGGGCGAAGCGGTCCTGGGCCTCGCGGCCGATGCCGTGGTTCCTGGCCATCTGCTCGGCGATATCCCCCATCCCCAGGCCGGTGGTGTAATCCTTCACCGCCGGTGGCCTGGGGATGAAGTGCCGCGGCCGGACGCCCCTGAGGCAGCGCAGGCGTTCACCCAGGGAGCGGGCCTTGCTGGCATGAATCAGGGCCCGGGCCAACGGCCGGCTGAGCTGCAGCGGTAGCACCGAGGTGGAGTCGGCGCCACCGGCCAGGCCGATCTCGATCTCGCCGTTGGCGATGGCGGTGGCCACCTCGGCAGTGGACTGGAAGCTGGTGGCGCAGGCGCGGGAGACGCTGTAGGCATCGGTGCCCGCCGGCAGGCCGGCGCCCAGCACCACCTCGCGGGCGATGTTGGGGGCCTGGGGCAGGATGCCCACCTGCCCGTAAACCACCCGCTCCACCAGGGCCGGGTCCAGGTCCAGGCGCGCCATCAGCTCGGCGGTCACCAGGATGCCCAGGTCGATGGCCGAGAGCTCGCGGTAGGCGGTGAGCTGCCGGGCAAAGGGCGTGCGCAGGCCGGCGACGATGGCCACCCGCCGTCCACGCTCACTGGGCGCGGGGTTGATTCGCGTCGTCATGGATGGTGTCTCCTCCCCGATCCGTCGCCCCGCTCGGCGCAGGTCAGGAATCGATGCCTAGGCAAAACGTTTGTTTGATTGGTCGTTGTCATCAACTCTAGTCGTTGCCGGGGATATTGCCATCGCGGGGATGGCTCAGAGAAACAGATCGTCCATCAACGCGGATTCCGCCAGGTCCGGATCGACCTGGTAGCGGCGGAAGTCGGTGACCCCGGCCTTGCGCAACACCGCCTCGTCGATCAGGAACTGCCCGGTCTGTCCCCGCGCGGCGCGGGTGAGCACGACGTGGGCGGCGTCGGCCACGATCTCCGGGCGGCGACCGCGGCGCGCCACCCCCTCGCCACCCAGCAGGTTGCGCACCGCCGCGGTATCGAGCAGCGTGCGCGGCCAGAGCGAGTTGAAGGCAACCCCGCGGTCGCGGAACTCCTCGGCCAGCCCCAGCGTGCAGAGGCTCATCCCGAACTTGGCCAGGCTGTAGGCCAGGTGGGGGCCGAAGTGCTCCGGCTTGAGATTCAGCGGCGGTGACAGGGTGAGCACGTGGGGGTTGTCCGCCCGCAGCAGGTGGGGCAGGCAGGCCCGGGCGCAGAGGAAGGTGCCGCGGGCATTCACCTGGTGCATCAGGTCGAAGTGCTTTATCTCCGTGTCCAGCGTGCCGCTCAGGCGGATGGCGCTGGCGTTGTTGACCAGGATGTCGATACCGCCAAAGTGATCAGCGGTGCGCTCCACCGCCGCCGCCACCTGGTCCTCATCGCGGATGTCCACCGTCAGGGGCAGGGCACGGCCGCCGGCCTGTTCGATGGCCTCAGCAGCGGTGTAGATGGTGCCGGGCAACCTCGGGTGGGGCCGGTCGGTCTTGGCCGCAATGGCGATATTTGCCCCGTCCCGGGCGGCGCGCAGGGCAATGGCCAGGCCCACCCCCCGGCTGGCGCCGGTGATGAACAGGGTGCGTTGGTGCAGGCTCATGGGTCACTCTCCATCCTTCCGGATCGTTCTGCTTGTTGTTCTTGGACTCTAACAGTCGTTTGATTGAGGCGGCAAGCCGCGGTTCTACGCCTTGCGGGGGTGCCGGGTATTGCCTATCCCTTCCTGTAGCCATGCCAACCACCGGGGCGATGTGGGCGTCGCCCGCTATCGGGCGGGAGGACGAGGCCTGACAAGGTGTCCTGTTCGGAGGCCGGACACCCGGCGCCCGTTTTCCGGACAGTCCGGCCATGTCCGGCGCGCACGCAGGCCGACCCTCATCCCCTCCCGCGCGCGGACTACAATGGCCTGGAACCTCAAGCGGGAAACGTGGCGCCGTTCCTGCATAGGGTATGGCCGGGACGCTGCGGGCGATGGGGAGGCCCTTATGAGTGAGAACAGCGAAGTACTCTGGCAGCCGGGCGAGGCGGAGCTGCGGCAGAGCAATATAGCCCACTACATGGGCTGGCTGGCTGCCGAGGGCTACGGCCGGTTCGAGGACTATCATGCCCTGCACGCCTGGTCCATCGAGGACCTGGAGCGTTTCTGGTCCAGCATCTGGGACTACACCGGGGTGATCGCCAGCCGGCCCTACGACCGGGTGCTCGGGCGCCGGGAGATGCCGGGCGCCGAGTGGTTCCCTGGCGCAAGGCTGAACTTTGCCGAGAACCTGCTGCGCCATGCCCTGCATGGGGATGCCTCGGCCGAGGCGCTGGTGGCGGTGTCCGAGTCCGGCGCGCCGGTGCGTCTGAGCCGCGGTGAGCTGCTGGAGCAGGTGGCCGCGTTGCAGGGCTTTCTACTCGCCCAAGGCGTGGGCCCGGGCGACCGGGTGGCCGGCGTGGTGGGCAACACCGAGCATGCGCTCATCGGCATGCTGGCGGCCACTGGGCTGGGGGCCATCTGGAGCTCCGCCTCGCCCGATTTCGGCGTCTCCGGGGTGCTCGACCGCTTCAGCCAGATCGAGCCCAAGGTGCTGCTGGCGGTGAACGGCTACAGCTACAACGGCAAGCCCTTCCCGCGGCTGGAGCAGAATGTCGAGTTGGCCGAGCGCCTGCCTGGACTGGCGGCGGTGCTCAGCATCCCGCTGCTGCCCGACGTCGGTCACCCTGAGGGCGGGCTTTTCACCCCCTGGGACGAGGCCCTGGCCGTCCACGCCGGCGCCCGGCCGGTATTCGAGCAGCTGCCGGCGGACCACCCGGTCTACATCCTCTACTCCTCGGGCACCACCGGGGTGCCCAAGTGCATCGTGCACGGGGCGGGCGGGATGCTGCTCAACCACAGCAAGGAGCTGATGCTGCACGCCGACCTCAAGCCCGGGGATACCTTCTTCTACTTCACCACCTGCGGCTGGATGATGTGGAACTGGCTGGCCTCGGGGCTGGTGACCGGGGCGCGGCTGGTGCTCTTCGAGGGCTCGCCGGGCTACCCCGACCTGGATGTCTGCTGGGACCTGGCCGAACGCGAGGGCATCACCCACTTCGGCACCAGCGCCAAGTTCCTGGGCGGTTGTCGCAAGAAGGAACTGGCGCCGGGCGAGGCGCACGATCTGTCCGCCCTGCGGGTGCTCTTCTCCACCGGCTCGCCGCTGCTGCCCGAGGACTACGACTGGGTCTACGGCCAGGTGAAGCGTGACGTGCTGCTGGCCTCCATCTCCGGCGGCACCGACATCTGCGGTTGCTTTGTCGGCGGCACGCCCAACCTGCCGGTGCGCCGAGGCGAGATCCAGTGCCGGCTGCTGGGCGTGGACGCCGCCGCCTACGAGGATGACGGCCACGACGCCGGTCACGGCCGGGGTGAACTGGTGGTGCGCCAGCCCTTTCCGGCCATGCCGGTGCGGTTCTGGAACGACCCGGACGGGAGCCGCTACAAGGGCGCCTACTTCAAGACCTTCCCGGGTGTCTGGGCGCATGGCGACTACGTGCGTTTCACCGAGCACGGCGGGGCGGTGATCTACGGCCGCTCCGACGCCACGCTCAACCCCGGTGGCGTGCGGATCGGCACCGCGGAGATCTACCGCCAGGTGGAGCAGGTGCCCGAGGTGGCGGACAGCCTGGTGGTGGGTGAGCCGGTGGACGGTGACGTGCGGGTACTGCTGCTGGTGGTGATGGCCGAGGGCCAGACGCTGACCGAGGCGCTGGAGCAACGGATCAAGCAGGCGATCAAGGAGAACGCCAGCCCGCGGCACGTGCCGGGGCGGATCGTGGCGGTGCCGGATATCCCCTACACCCGCAGCGGCAAGAAGGTCGAACTCGCCGTTGCCCGCATGCTGCAGGGGCGCGAGCCAGGCAACCGGGGCGCCCTCAGCAACCCCGAGGCGCTGGATGCCATTGCCGAGCGATTGTAAGCCGGCGACGGGGCATGCCGCCCGTTGGGTCAGAGCCGGTAGATGGCCGGGGTGGTCCCCAGGGCAGCAGCAAACAGGCCCGCGCCCAGCAGCAGGATGATCAGGCCACCGGCCAGCGCCACCCAGTCACCGGCACCGGCCAGCAGCCCGCCATGGCCGTTTACGTCCCGGGGGTCAACGTGGTGGTTGTGACCGAAACGGCAGACAGGTACACAAGGGCCGCCCGGTCTGGCGTTTCCCCATTATTTACGAGCGTATTGGGATCAGCGTTGGGCTGTCAGCAAACTGGTCGGGGATGATGGGCGGCTTGGGCCTATGAGGTCGTCGCCACCAGTGGTAATAAACGCGTCGTGCGGACTGGAAGAGCCGCTGCCAACCGGCAAGCAGCGAGGATAAGGGAAATATCGGCTGGTTCCCCCGCTTTGGCGCCGAGCCTGCACGCCCTCGAGCTGAAAGCCCTGCTTGGTGAAGCGGTACCCCTCCTCGCATGCCCACCGATCCAGGTACGCCTGGATCAGTCGCTCACCCTGGCGTCGGCCCCGGCCCCGGCCCCGATCCCCGCCCCGGCCAATCACCCATAAGGGCGCTCCAGACACATGGCGCTGAACCGTCTCCATCACCGAGAGCAAATCCGTATTCTCACTGCGATGGCCCGCTCGCGCCGAGGAGAGCAGCCGCGTGAGCAGGGGCAATGTCTGACCGCTGCCCAGATCCGGTGCCACCACGCTCATCAGCGGATAACCGCCCACCTTCAGCAGCTTGCAGACCCGCCCTGGAAAAAATGGGGAGACACCAGCCGGGTGGGTGGTGCGGGAGCAAAGCGACGAAGCAATCCATTACCCGGTGATGGTCAAGACATAAAGACTGCTTCGCTACGCTCTTGATGAACATGGCCAGACGCTGCGGGCGCCCCCTACCCTCACTGCGAGCGCGGTCCCCCCCCACCGTCACTGCGAGGAGGCGAAGCCGACGTGGCAGTCTACCGCCCTGGATCGCCGCGGGCCTTCGGCCCTCGCGATGACGGGTGGGGCGCCCCCCTCGCGATGACGGGGGGAAAGCCTTCGGCCCTGGCAATGACAGGGGTGCCCCGTTCCTCGTTGATTCGGGCCCGCGCAGCGGGGCGGGGGGCTCGCAATGACGGGCCAGGGTATTCCTCAGCGTTTCCCCTGGGTTGCCACCCGGGTCTGCGCCTGGCCGTAGCGCTCGCGCAGTATCTCCGCCGCCGCCACCATGTTCTGCAGCGCCGGCTCCACTTCCGCCCAGGCACGGGTCTTCAGGCCGCAGTCCGGGTTCACCCACAGCCGCTCCACCGGGATGCGCCGGGCGGCCTTCTCCATCAGCCTTACCATCCAGTCCACCGACGGGGTGTTCGGCGAGTGGATGTCGTACACCCCGGGGCCGATCTCATTGGGGTACTCGAAGCCCTCGAATACCTCCAGCAGTTCCATGTCGGAGCGTGACGTCTCGATGGTGATCACGTCCGCGTCCAGTGTGGCGATGGCGCCCATGATGTCGTTGAACTCCGAGTAACACATGTGGGTGTGGATCTGGGTCGCATCCTGCGCCACCGAGGCGGTCAGGCGGAAGCAGTCCACCGCCCAGTCCAGGTAGCCCGGCCACTGCCGCTGCTGCAGGGGCAGGCCCTCGCGCAGGGCCGGCTCGTCGATCTGGATGGCCGGGATGCCCGCCGCCTCCAGGTCGGCCACCTCGTCGCGCAGCGCCAGGGCGATCTGCCGGCAGGTCTCCGAGCGGGGCTGGTCGTCGCGCACGAAAGACCACTGCAGCACGGTGACCGGCCCGGTGAGCATGCCCTTCATGGGCCGTCCGGTGAGCGATTGGGCGTATTCGCTCCACCGCACCGTCATCGGCCGCGGGCGGCTGACATCCCCGTAGATGATGGGGGGTTTGACGCAGCGGGAGCCGTAGCTCTGCACCCAGCCCGCGCGGGTGAAAGCGAACCCGTCGAGCTGTTCGCCGAAGTACTCCACCATGTCGTTGCGCTCGGCCTCGCCGTGGACCAGCACGTCCAGCCCGATCTCCTCCTGGCGCGCCACGGCAAAGGCGATCTCCTCGCGCATGCGTGCCTCGTAGGCTTCGGGCGTGAGTCGGCCAGCCTTCAGATCGCGGCGTGCCGCGCGAATCTCCGCCGTCTGCGGAAAGGAGCCGATGGTGGTGGTGGGGAACAGCGGCAGTGCCAGGCGTTTGCGCTGTTTGCGGGCCCGTTCCGGGTAGGGTTGCCCGCGCTGGCGATCGGCCGGCCCGACGCGCTGCATGCGTTCCGCCACCTCGGCCTTGTGGATGTGCGTCGAGGCCTGGCGGTCGGCCAGGGCGGCGCTGGCTTCCGCCGCTGCCTGTTCGTCCGCGGCGCCGGCGCGGTCACCCAGCAGCCGGCCCAGGACGACGAGCTCGTCGAGCTTCTGGCGGGCGAAGGCCAGCCAGCGCCTCAGTTGCGGTTGCAGCTCGGTCTCCAGATCGAGGTCCACGGGCACGTGCAGCAGAGAGCAGGACGGCGCCAGCCAGAGCCGCTCCCCCAGCCGTTCGCGCACCGGCGCCAACGTCCGGGCCAACGCGGCCAGGTCGCTGCGCCAGACGTTGCGGCCGTCGATGACCCCCAGCGACAGGACCTTGTGCGGTAGCAGCCGGTCGAGCACGGCGGTGAGCTGGTCGGGATCGCGCACGCAGTCGATGTGGATTCCGTCCACCGGCAGGTTCAGGGCGGTGGAGAGGTTCTCGCCCAGGCCCCCGAAATAGGTGGCCAGCAGCAGCTTGACCGGGCCGGCCTGCAGCCGGTGATACGCCCGCTCGTAGGCCTGTTGCCAGTCGGCGGGCAGGTCCTGTACCAGTGCTGGTTCGTCCAGCTGTACCCACTCCACGCCCTGTTCGCCCAGTTGCTGGAGGATCTCGCCGTAGACATCCACCACGCCGTCCAGCAGGTCGAGGCGGTCTAGCCCGGGGGACTTGGCCTTGCCCAGCCAGAGCCAGGTGAGGGGGCCGGTGAGCACGACCTTGACCGGGTGCCCGGCGGCCCGGGCCTCGGCCACCTCGTCGAACAGGCGCCGGGAGGCCAGCCCGAAGCGCTGATCGGCGTGCAGTTCCGGGACCAGGTAGTGGTAGTTGGTGTCGAAGTACTTGGTCATTTCGCAGGCGGCCGCCGGCTCACCGGTGGGTGCCCGGCCCCGGGCCATGCGGAAGGTGGTGTCCAGGTCCACCGTCTCGCCCGCATCGCCGAAGCGCGGGGGGACGGCGCCGAGCAGGGCGCTGACGTTGAGTACATGGTCGTAGAAGGCGAAGTCGCCCACCGTCACCCAGTCCAGGCCCGCGTCCCGTTGTGCCTGCCAGTGCCTGGCGCGGAGCTCGCGGCCGGTGCGCTCCAGTTCCGCCTGGTCGATTTCGCCCTTCCAGTAGGCCTCCGTGGCGCGTTTTAGCTCCCGGCGGGCCCCGATGCGCGGATACCCCAGTACATGAGTGGTACTCATGAAAACCTCCGTCGGTATTGAATGATTCGCGGCAGTTTCCGCGTTGGGGTATCATGAATCAATCGCGCCTTTTTCAATTGGATGATTAAATTTTCTCATGAACACGCTGGAACTGCGCCACCTGCGCACCCTGGCCACGGTGCGCGATACCGGCTCGCTGAGCGCGGCGGCGCTCCGACTGCACCTGACCCAGTCCGCGCTGTCGCACCAGGTCAAGGATCTGGAGGCCCGCCTGGGCCAGACGCTGTTTCTGCGCAAGAGCCGCCCGTTACGCTTTACCCCCGCCGGGCAGCGGCTGCTGGACCTGGCCGACGAGGTGCTGCCCCGACTGCGGGCCACCGAGCAGGAGCTGATGCGCATGAGCGGGGAACGGCCGGGGCGCCTGCACCTGTCCATCGAGTGCCACAGCTGCTTTCAGTGGCTGCTCCCCACCCTGGATCAGTACCACCGCCAGTGGCCGGAGGTGGAGATCGACATACCGGAGGGCCACCAGTTCGACGCCCTGCCGGCGCTGGGGAGCGAGCAGCTGGACTTGGTGGTCACCGCCGACCCGAGGCCATTGACCGGCGTGCACTATGAGCCGCTGTTCCGCTACCAGTCGCTGCTGGCCGTGGGCCGCAACCACCGCTGGGCCGGCCGGGACTGGGTCGCCCCGCAGGAGCTGGCCGAGGAGACGTTGATCACCTATCCGGTGGAGCACGCCCGGCAGGACATCTTCACCCAGTTCCTGGACCCGGCCGGCGTGCGCCCCCACCGGGTGCGCACCGCTGCCATGGCCGTGCTGATGATGCCACTGGTGGCCAGTGGCCGCGGGGTTTGCGGGATGCCCAACTGGGCGCTGGCCGAGTACCTGGAGCAGGACTACGTCTGTGCCCTGAGCCTGGGCGAGGGGGGTGTCTGGCGCACGTTGTACGCCGCCACCCGGGAGGAGGATGGCCACCTGCCCTGGATGGCGGACTTTCTGCGCACCGCCCGCGAGACCGCCTTTCGGGTACTGAGCGGCATTCGCCCCGCCTCAGCCTAGTCCCACTGCAGGGCGCCCCCGGTGCGGTAGTCGGTGACCCGGGTTTCGAAGAAGTTCTTCTCCTTCTGCAGGTCCATCACTTCGCTCATCCAGGGGAAGGGGTTGGTGGCCCCGGGGTAGAGCTCCTTCAGCCCCAACTGGGCGCAGCGGCGGTTGGTGATGAAGTGCATGTACTCCTCGCACATGTCGGCGTTCAGCCCGAGCATGCCGCGGGGCATGGTGTCGCGGGCGTAGGCGACTTCGAGTTCGACCGCCTCGCGGAGCATGGTCAGCACTTCCTGCTCGAAGTCGTTGGTCCAGAGTTCGGGGTTTTCGTGGCGGATCTGGTTGATCACGTCGATGCCGAAGTTCAGGTGAATGGACTCGTCGCGCAGGATGTACTGGTACATCTCGGCGATGCCGGTCATCTTGTTCTGCCGGCCCAGGGAGAGGATCTGGGCGAAGCCGGTGTAGAACCACATGCCCTCGAAGACCACGTAGAAGGCCACCAGGTCGCGCAGGAAGCTTTGCGCCCCCTCCCTGGAGGTGGTGTCGAAGTGGCCGCTCTCGAGATTCTGGGTGTATTTCAGCGCCCAAGCGGCCTTGTCGGTGATGCTGGGCACTTCGCGGTACATGTTGAACAGCTCACCCTCGTCCAGGTCGAGGCTCTCGACGATGTACTGGAAGGTGTGGGTGTGGATGGCCTCCTCGAAGGCCTGGCGCAGCAGGTACTGACGACACTCGGGGTTGGTGATGTGGCGGTAGATGGCCAGGACGATGTTGTTGGCGACCAGGGATTCGCTGGTGGCGAAGAAGCCCAGGTTGCGCTTGATCATCAGCCGTTCGTCGGCGGTGAGGCCGTCGGGGTGGCGCCAGAGGGCGATGTCGGCGCCCATGGGCACCTCGGTGGGCATCCAGTGGTTGTTGCAGCCGGCCAGGTACTTCTCCCAGGCCCACTCGTACTTGAGGGGCAGCAGCTGGTTCACGTCGGCGCGGCAGTTGATCATGCGCTTCTCGTCCACGCTGACGCGGTGGGCGCCGGCTTCGATGGCCTCCAGGCCGGTGGCGTTCTGGTTTTGCATGGTGTTCTCCTTATGTTGTTCCCTTTAGGTCGGCTTGAATGTCGTTGACTTTGTCCTGTCCTTTCCAGTCCGCGGCGGGGGTGCTTGAGGGTGGATCGGGTGGCCTGACGGTGAGTCCGGGTAGCGGGCGGGCGGATTTCGCTTCAGGGGACGCCGCAAGTACGTCCCTGTAGGCTCGTCGCTGGCCATCCCTGGCCAGCGACGCCCCTGAATCGAATTCCGCCCGCCCGCTACCCGGACTCACCGTCGTGATCGCCGGTTGCCCTCCGCCGCGACTCTGGTGTCGCGGGTTGCTCGGCCGTGCGCTGGAGACGGGACGGAGCCGGGTGGCTGCAGTGGGTGTCGGTAGTGGGCTGCACTCCGTAAGCCACTTCCCTGTCGGTTGTCAGGGCTGGCCGGGGGGATCGGGGACGAATCGTAGGCAGCAGGGATGCTGCCTACGAGCCTACAGGGACGTATTCACGGCGTATTCGTCCCCGATCCCCCCGGCCAGACCGTTCCGGCACTAAAACGAAGTCGTCCCACCCGACCGGCGCTCCAGCACGCCCGGATCAGCAGCCCCGGATCACCCGAAACTACTGACACGCCTCACACTCCGGATCATCAACCGAACAGCTCTGCCCACCCCCCGGCGCCGCGCTCACCGCGTTCAACCGGTTGGCCCGCGCCGGGTCCATGGTGCTCTTCTCCACCTGGGTGGCCCCGGTGCTGCGCAGGTAGTAGGTGGTCTTCAGCCCCAAGCGCCAGGCCTGGCGGTAGAGCGCATCCAGCTTCGGCCCCGAGGGCTCGGCCATGTAGAGGTTCAGCGACTGGGACTGGTCCAGCCACTTCTGCCGCCGGCTGCCGGCCTGGACCAGCCACTCCGAGTCCAGTTCGAAGGCGGTGGCGAAGCGCTGTTTCAGTTCCTCCGGTACACGGCCGATGGGCTGCACGCTGCCGTCGTAATACTTCAGGTCATTCACCATCACCGCATCCCACAAGCCGTACGCCTTCAGCGCCCGGACCAGGGCCGGGTTCACCACGGTGAACTCGCCGGAGAGGTTGGATTTGACGTACAGGTTCTTGAACGCCGGCTCGATCCCCTGAGAGACCCCGACGATGTTGGCGATAGTGGCCGTGGGGGCGATCGCCAGGCAGTTGGAGTTGCGCATGCCGGTGCGCACCTTCTCCCGCAGGGCGGCCCAGTCCAGGCTGGACGAGGTGTCCATGGTGCAATCGCCATCCCGTGCCTCCACCACCCGCTGAATGGAATCCAGCGGCAGCTCACCGCGCTGCCAGAGCGAGCCCTCGAAACTGGGGTAGGCCCCCCGTTCCCGCGCCAGGTCCGCCGAGGCCTCGATGGCGTAGTAGCTGATCGCCTCCTGGCTGCGGTCGGCGAAGGCGACCGCCTCGTCGCTGGCGTAGGGCAGGTCCTGGGCGTAAAGCGCGTCCTGGAACCCCATCACGCCCAGCCCCACCGGGCGGTGGCGCAGGTTGGCGCGGCGGGCCTGGGGCACGCTGTAGTAGTTGATATCGATGACGTTATCCAGCATGCGCATGGCGGTGCGGACCGTGTTGCGCAGCCGCTCGTGGTCCAGACCATCGGGGGTGGTATGGGCCGCGAGGTTCACCGAGCCCAGGTTGCAGACGGCGATCTCTTCGTCCGAGGTGTTCAGGGTGATCTCCGTGCACAGGTTGGAGCTGTGCACCACACCCGCGTGCTGCTGCGGGGAGCGCAGGTTGCACGGGTCCTTGAAGGTGATCCAGGGGTGGCCGGTCTCGAACAGCATGCCCAGCATGCGGCGCCAGAGCTGCTTGGCGGAGACCACCTTGTAGTTGCGGATCTCACCGCGCGCCGCCCGGGCCTCCAGGTCTTCGTAGGCGGCCTTGAACGCCTGGCCGTAAAGCTCGTGCAGGTGAGCGGCATCGTCCGGCGAGAAGAGGGTCCAGTCGGCGTCGGCCTCGGCCCGCTGCATGAACAGGTCGGGCACCCAGTGGGCAGTGTTCATGTCGTGGGTGCGGCGGCGGTCGTCGCCGGTGTTCTTGCGCAGCTCCAGGAACTCCTCCACGTCCAGGTGCCAGGTCTCCAGGTAGGCGCAGACCGCACCCTTGCGCTTGCCCCCCTGGTTCACCGCCACGGCGGTGTCGCTGGCCACCTTGAGGAAGGGCACCACGCCCTGGGAGCGGCCGTTGGTGCCCTTGATGTGGGCGCCCATGGCCCGAACGCGGGTCCAGTCGTTGCCCAGGCCGCCGGCAAACTTGGACAGCAGGGCATTGTCGCGGATGGCGCCGTAGATACCGCCCAGGTCGTCGGGCACGCTGGTCAGGTAGCAGCTGGAGAGCTGCGGGCGGCGGGTGCCGCTATTGAACAGCGTGGGGGTGGAACTCATGAAGTCGAAGCTGGAGAGCAGCCGGTAGAACTCGATGGCCCGCTCCTCGCGCTCCACCTCCTGCAGGGTCAGGCCCATGGCCACGCGCATGAAGAAGGCCTGGGGCAGCTCGAAGCGGGTGCCGTCCCAGTGCTGCAGGTAGCGGTCGTACAGGGTCTGCAGGCCCAGGTAGTTGAACTGCAGGTCGCGCTCCGGCATCAGGGCCTCGGCCAGCCGCTCCAGGTCGAAGGTCAGCAGCTGTTCGTCCAGCAGTTCCAGTTCCACCCCGCGCCGGATGTAGCGGGCGAAGTAGTCGGTGTAGCCAGGGTCGGCGCCGGGTGCGCCGTCGTAGGGAAAATCGAGAAAGCGCAGGGCCTCGCCGTTGAGCTGGTGTTGCAGCAGGCGCGCGGCCACGTGGCCATACGCCGGCTCCTGCTCGATCAGGCTGCGGGCGCTCAGGATCAGCGCCTTGTGCACCTCCTGCTCGGTGACCCCGTCGTAGAGGTTCCGCCAGGCCTCGCGGGCCACGCGCTCGGGGTCGGTATCCGCCAGCTCATGGCAGGCGTGGTGCAGCACCCGGCGCAGCAGCGACTCATCCAGCGGTACCTGCTCACCGTCGGTGCGGGTCATGTGCAGCCGCGGCGGCTCGTCCGTGGCCTCCTGGCGGCGCTTGCGAGCGTGTTCCTCGCGGTAGAGTACGTAGGCGCGGGCCACCTTGTGCTCGCCGGCGCGCATCAGCGCCAGCTCCACCTGGTCCTGGATATCCTCGATGTGGATCGGGGTGGCGGTGGGGCGCCGGGTCAGGGCCTGGACCACCTGCGCGGTGAGTTCGGCGGTGACCTGCTGGATGCGGGCGGCATCGGCCGATCGCTCGCCCTCCACGGCCAGGAAGGCCTTCTTCATGGCCAGCTGGATCTTGTCGGGGTCGAAGGCGGTCAGCGCGCCGTTGCGGCGGATGACCTGCTGGGTATCGCTCTGGGCCGTTGGTGCGGCCTCGGCAGCCTTGGCGGACATGAGATTCCTCCTGCTCGTCCAGATGAACCGGGAGGAACCGACGCGAGGGATGTGAGGGCAGGGCGCACGCAGCGGAGCGCGACGGGCGGTTGGCTGCAGCGAGGGCGTCCTGTCCCCGGGCACCTTTGACGCGAAGGTTCCGGGCTCGGCACACCCGCCGGGGGTGGCCGGTCCTCGGAGGTATTCGGGCTCGACAGCGGCCTGGACGGCCCTGTCACACCGTTGCGCGACAGCCCCGGATTCTCACCGGTGTTCCCCTCCGTTGGCCACATATCGTGTGGCGCACGAGGACAGAGCCCAATATATGGGCTTTGGGGGCTAAGTGCAAGCCGCTGGTACGCGGGGTGGGTCAGGCTTTGGGGCGCCCTCGCGGGCGGTGGTGGCTGGACTATGATGGTGCGGAGACGGTCGCTCTGACCGCAGAAGCCAGTCGCCTAAGGGTATGCCATTTTGTTAGTGGCGCCGGGCTTTTAATCCCGCACCCTGCTGAGCAGAATGGTCGAGGCCAATAACCAGCCGGCGCCCCAGAGGCGTCTGCGGATCCGAACACCGAATAGAGGGAGCAGGACGTGAAACCGGAAACCCTGGCAATCCACGCGGGCTACAGCCCGGACCCGACCACCAAGGCGGTGGCGGTGCCCATCTACCAGACCACCAGCTACGCCTTCGACAACACCCAGCATGGGGCGGATCTGTTCGACCTCAAGGTGGAGGGCAACATCTACACCCGCATCATGAACCCCACCAACGCGGTGTTGGAGCAGCGGGTGGCCGAACTGGAGGGGGGTATCGGCGGGTTGGCCGTGGCCTCGGGTATGGCGGCCATCACCTACGCCCTTCAGTGCATCACCCGGTCCGGTGACAATATCGTCTCCACCAGCAAGCTCTACGGCGGCACCTACAACCTGTTCGCGCACACCATGCCCAACTTCGGTATCGAGGTGCGTATGGCCAGCCACGACGACTTTGACCGGCTGGAGGCGCTGATCGATGGCAAGACCAAGGCGGTCTTCTGCGAGACGGTGGGCAATCCCTCCGGCGAGCTGGCGGATATCGGGCGGCTGGCGGAGATCGCCCACCGTCACGGGGTGCCGCTGATCGTGGACAACACCGTGCCCACGCCCTTTCTCTGGCGGCCGATCGATGACGGCGCGGATATCGTCGTGCACTCACTGACCAAGTTCATGGGCGGTCACGGCACCACCGTGGGCGGGGTCATCGTGGATTCGGGCAAGTTCCCCTGGGCGGACCACGGCGAACGCTTCCCGATGATGGTGGAGCCGGACCCGTCCTACCACGGGGTGGTCTATACCGAGGCCCTGGGGCCGGCCGCCTTCATCGGCCGCTGCCGGGTGGTGCCCCTGCGCAATACCGGCGCCGCGCTCTCGCCCATGAACGCCTTCCAGCTGCTGCAGGGGATCGAGACCCTGCACCTGCGCATGGAGCGGCACAGTGAGAACGCCCTGGCCGTGGCGCAGCACCTGCAGAACCACCCGCAGGTGACCTGGGTGAAGTATGCCGGCCTGGAGTCCAGCCCGGACGACCCGCTGGTGCAGAAGTACATGCGCGGTGGTATGGCCTCCGGCATCCTCTCCTTCGGTATCCGCGGGGGCAAGGAGGCCGGGGCGAAGTTCATTGATGCCCTGCAACTCATCACCCGCCTGGTGAACATCGGTGACGCCAAGTCGCTGGCCACTCATCCGGCCACCACCACCCACCGCCAGTTGAACGAGGCGGAGCTGGAGCAGGCGGGGGTCAGTCAGGACATGGTGCGCATCGCGGTGGGCATCGAGCACGTGGACGACATCATCGCGGACATCGACCAGGCCCTGGAGGCCGCAAAATAGCCCCCGAGAAATAGACCCCTAAAAAGCAGACCTATGGGCCCGTCGCCATCAGGGCCGGGTGGTCCCGGGTCCTGCAAGCGCCCCTGCCGGTGTCTGTGTACCGCCAGGGGCGTCCCTTCTTAGGCTGGATTATTGGACGGGGCGGGCCCAGACATCTTTCGGGCTATGGCGCTTGAGGATCTCCTCGGCCTCGCGCTGCCCACTGTCCGGCACCATCACCTTCACCTGGATGTTCTCCTTGTCGAGAAAGACCTTCTCCTGGTCATAACCATCGGAGATCAGTTCATCGACCGCATTGCGGGCGGCCTCTTCGCTCTCGTATGCAGCGGTCACGGTCTGTGCCATAAATGCGTTCCTCTCGGAGTGGGGGTGTTCGTCAGCGGACCCAACGGCCCGGAGGCCGTTACTCCCAAAGGTAGACAACAGCCGCGCATATTTCCCGATTCAGGCTCAGTCGAACACCACCGTGCGGTTCTGGTAGACCAAGGTCTTGCGTTGCACATGCAGCCATACGGCACGTGCCAGCACCAGCTGCTCCAGGTCACGCCCCTTGCGCACCAGGTCGCTGACCGCGTCGCGGTGCGTCACCCGGGTGACGTCCTGCTCAATGATCGGGCCGGCGTCCAGGTCCTCGGTGACGTAATGGCTGGTGGCACCGATGATCTTCACCCCGCGCTCATGGGCCGCGTGGTAGGGCCGGGCCCCGGCGAAGGCCGGCAGGAAGGAGTGGTGGATGTTGATAATGCGCTCCGGCCAGGCGTGGATGAAATCGGCCGACAGGATCTGCATGTAGCGGGCCAGCACCGCGAAGTCGACCCGGTACTCGGCCAGCAGGTCGTTCTGTTGGCGTTCCACCTTGGCCTTGGTGTCCGGCGTGACCGGCAGGTGGTAGTAGTCGATGCCGAAGCGCTCGGCCACCGGTCGCAGGTCCGGGTGGTTGCTGATGATCAGGGGGATGTCCACCGCCAGCTCGCCGGTTTGCCAGCGGGCCAGCAGGTCGTAAAGGCAGTGCGCCAGCCGCGAGACGAAGAGCGCCATGCGCGGCCGTTCATCCGAGAAGTGCAGCCGCCAGGTCATCTCGAAGGGCTCGGCCAGCTGCCGGCGGAAGGCCTCGGCGATACCGTCGGCGGGTAGGGCAAACCCCTTCAACTCCCATTCGGCCCGCATAAAGAAGACGCCCTGTTCCACATCCACGTGCTGGTCCAGGTCGACAATGTTGCCGCCGTGTTCCGACAGGAAGCGGCTGATGGCGGCGACGATGCCGCGCCGATCCGGGCAGTGGATGAGCAGGATGGCGGTGCGACTGGCGGTATCACTCATGGCGGGGCTCGATGGGGTTGTGTTTTTGACCGGGTTGTTTCGCCCCAGCGTTATACCACATCACGCCCGCCGTTGAGCCGAGTGCGGCCTGCCGTGGAGCCGCACACTGAACCGCGAGAAGATCCATCAGGCACACTGAACCACCCGGCGGCAGCGACCCCCGACCTCGGACCAGGGACGGTCCGGGGCGTGGTCAGATGGGACGGCCGGCGCCCGGCGCGAGGGCATGGCGCCGGCCATGCCACCGTCAGGTCCCCAATCGCCGGTACTTGATACGGTGGGGGTTGAGGGCCTCGTCGCCCAGCCGCTTCTTGCGGTCCGCCTCGTACTCCTGGTAGTTCCCCTCGAACCAGGTCACCTGGCTGTCGCCCTCAAAGGCGAGGATGTGGGTGGCGATCCGGTCCAGGAACCAACGGTCGTGGGAGATGACCATGGCGCAGCCGGGGAAGGCGAGCAGGGCCTCTTCCAGGGCGCGCAGGGTCTCCACGTCCAGGTCGTTGGTGGGCTCGTCCAACAGCAGGGTATTGCCGCCGCTGCGGAGCAGCTTGGCCAGGTGCACGCGGTTACGCTCACCGCCGGACAGATCCCCGATGTACTTCTGCTGGTCCGAGCCCTTGAAGTTGAACCGGCCCACGTAGGCGCGGGACGGGGTCTCGTATTTGCCCACCTTGATGATATCCAGACCGTCGGAGATCTCTTCCCAGACGGTCTTGCTGCCATCCAGGCTGTCGCGGGACTGGTCCACGTAGGCGAGTTCCACTGTGTCCCCGACCTCAATGCGGCCGCTGTCCGGCTCGTCCTGACCGGTGATCATGCGGAACAGCGTCGTCTTACCGGCCCCATTGGGGCCGATGATGCCCACGATGCCGCCCGGGGGCAGGTTGAAGCTCAGGTCCTCATACAGCAGCTGATCGCCAAAGGCCTTGCTGACGCCATCGGCGATGATGACCTTGTTGCCCAGGCGCGGACCCGGCGGGATGTAGAGCTCCTGGGTCTCGTTGCGCTTCTGGAACTCCTGGCTCTGTAGCTCCTCGAAGCGGGCCAGGCGCGCCTTGCTCTTGGCCTGGCGGCCCTTGGGGTTGCTGCGCACCCACTCCAGCTCGGCCTTCATGCTGCGGCGGTGGGCGGCCTCCTGTTTGGCCTCCTGCTCCAGGCGCTTCTCCTTCTGCTCCAGCCAGGAGCTGTAGTTGCCCTCCCAGGGGATGCCGTGGCCGCGGTCCAGCTCCAGGATCCAGCCGGCGACATTATCAAGGAAGTAGCGGTCGTGGGTGACGGCCACCACGGTGCCCGGGAACTCCGCCAGGAACCGCTCCAGCCAGGCCACCGATTCGGCGTCCAGGTGGTTGGTGGGCTCGTCCAGCAGGAGCATGTCAGGGGCCGAGAGCAGCAGGCGGCAGAGCGCCACACGGCGGCGCTCACCGCCGGATAGCTTGCTGACGTCCGCCTCCCAGGGTGGCAGCCGGAGGGCGTCGGCGGCTTGTTCGAGCTTGCGTTCCAGCTCCCAGGCACCGGTGGCATCGATACGGTCCTGGAGCTTGGCCTGCTCGGCCATCAGTGCCTCAAAATCGGCGTCCGGCTCGGCAAACTTCGCGGAGATCTCGTCGAAGCGGGTCAACAGTGCCTTGATCTCGGCCACGCCCTCCTCGACGTTGCCCCGCACATCCTTGCTGTCGTCCAGCTGGGGCTCCTGCGGGAGGTAGCCGATCTTGGTGCCAGGCTGGGCGCGGGCCTCACCCTCGAACTCCTGGTCCACACCGGCCATGATCCGCAGCAGGGTGGATTTGCCGGAGCCGTTGAGCCCCAGCACGCCGATCTTGGCGCCCGGGAAGAAGGACAGCGAGATGTCCTTAAGGATGGTCTTCTTGGGCGGCACGATCTTGCTCACCCGGTTCATGGTGTAGATGTACTGCGCCATGGGACTCCGTCCGGTTGCTGGTGAGCCGGGCCCGCCACGGGGCGGTCCGGACTCCAGGGGTTGGTGTGAACCGGGCATTATCAGCCAGGGGCGCGGGTATTCCAAGACCGGGTGGCGGTGGGCTAAACCCAGGTGAGCAGCCCGGCCGCCAGCAGCACGGCGACCGCCACGGCCGTCCAGCGCAGCACGCGGGCAGCGCTGCGCCGGTCGTTGGCCATCAGGAACTCGGCGGCGATGAGCAACAGCAGGATGAAGATGACGCCAATGAGCAGGGTGCGCATGGCGGGGCCTAGAGCCTGAGACGCAGCGAATAGTCCACGGCGCGCACGTGCTTGGTGATCGCACCGATGGAGATGTAGTCCACCCCGGTGCCGGCCAGCTCGCGCAGTCCCTGCTCGCCCAGGTTGCCGGAGGCCTCCAGCTTCGAGCGCCGCGCGGTGAGGGCAACGGCGCGCTCCACGTCGGCCAGACTGAAGTTGTCGAGCATGATGGTGTCGGCTTCGGCGGCCAGGGCCTGTTCCAGCTCCTGCAGGGTCTCCACCTCCACTTCCACCGGCAACTCCGGCGCACGCTCGCGGGCGGCGGCCACGGCGGCGGCGATGGAGCCACAGGCCAGGATGTGGTTCTCCTTGATCAGAATGGCGTCGTACAGTCCCTGGCGGTGGTTGAGGGCGCCGCCGCAGCGGGTGGCGTACTTCTGCGCGGCACGGAGGCCGGGCAGGGTCTTGCGGGTGTCCAGTATGCGGGCATGGGTGCCGGCCACGAGGTCGACGAAGTGCCGGGCCTGGGTGGCGGTAGCGGACAGGGTCTGGAGGAAGTTCAGCGCCGTGCGCTCACCGGAGAGCAGCGCCCGCGCCGGCCCGGCGAAGGTGCAGACCGGCTGGTCCGGGGTCAGGCGCTGGCCCTCGCCGGCGGCCCAGTGGATCTCCACCCGGTCGTCCAGTTGGCGAAAGACCTCGTCGAACCAGTGGTGGCCGCAGAGCACCGCCTGCTCGCGGCAGATCACCTGACCCTGGGCCCAGGCGTTTCGTGGCACCAGCTCGGCGGTGACATCGCCGGTTCCAAGGTCCTCCTCCAGCGCCCGGGTGACGTCGGCCTGGATCTGCTCGGCGGCCGGGGGCTGAGGTCTGACGTTGGTTGGGCACATATCTATCAGCGGCTCAGTCGCGGCGAGGCTCAGTGCCGGTCTCGCCCGGAGGGCCTTCGAACCCGCTCTCCAGGCCGTGACTCTCCGGGTCGTAGTGCTTTTTTAGTTCGTCTTTCACCGTGCCCTCCCAGAGTGGTACGCCGACGAAGTAGCCGGCGCGGCCGATGACGTGCGCCGCCACCGGTGCGGTGAGCAGGATGAAGACGATAACGGCCAGCGCCCGCGCCACGATCGCCCCCTCGGGCAGGTAAAAGGCCACGGCGAGCATGGTGAGGCTGGCGCCCAGCGCACCGGCCTTGGTGGAGGCGTGCATCCGGGTGGGCAGGTCGGGCAGGCGGAGGATGCCCACCGCCGCCAGGATCATGAACCCCCCGCCAGCCAACAGCAGCAGGGCCACCAACAGGGTGGACAGGGTGGAAAGGAATTCAGTCATCGCGCTCACCTCCCTTCTCAAGGTAGCGGGCAAAGCCGATGGCGGCGAGGAAGGCCATCAGGGCCATTACCACGGCGACATCCAGGAATTTGTCCACGCCGGTGTCGATGGTGTAGACGGCGATCATGCCCATGACGATGGAGGCCACCAGCTCCAGGGCCACTACTCGGTCGGGCAGGCTCGGGCCCTTGGCCAGCCGCACGAAGCTCAGGATGAGCGCCGTTGCGAGCATCAGGTAAACGATGACGATCACGGTATCCAGCATTCCGGCTCACCTCAACGCAGGATCCTGAGGACCCGGCGCTCCATGTTCTTGATGTCGTCCAGCAGAGCGGCCTCGTCGGCCATGTACATGGCGTGGATATAGAGCACCCGCCGGTCATCGGAGACGTCCAGGCTCAGCGTCCCCGGTGTCAGGGAGATGGCGTTGGCCAGGAAGGTGATCTCCACATCGCTGCGGGCCTCCAGCGGGAAGGCGATCACGCCGGGGGAGATGGCCTTTTCCATCTCCGGGCGGATCACGTCCTGGGCCACGCGCATGTTGGCCTTGATCAGTTCACCGATGAAGAAGAAGACGAAGCCGATCACCCGTGGTGCGCGCTGGGCGTAGCCCTGCAGGATCGGTAGCTGGGACTGAATCATGGCCAGTGCCAGGTAACCCAGCAGCAGGCCCAAAAACAGGTTGGGGCCGCTGAAGTTTCCGGTCAGCGCCACCCAGGCGAGGCCGAGCAGGATATTCCAGGCAAATCCGATCATGGCTGCACCCCCAGAACGGCTTCAATGTACTGGCTCGGGTCGATCAGCTGCTCGGCGGAGGCGGCCGCCAGCTCGTAGATGGGCTGGCCGTAAAGGCCGATGAACAGCGTGCACAGCGCCAGGCCGATGATCGGTGTGTACATCAGCCACAACTGGGTGTCCTGGCTCTCCAGTCGGTGGGCGTTCTGGTTGTGCTCGGGCACCGCCTTCCAGAACGCCTCGGCCCAGATCTTGATCATGGAGTAGAGCGTCAACAGGCCCACCAGCAGGGCGATACCGGTGACCACCCACTCCTCGGCCTCAAGACCGGCGCGGATGATGACAAACTTGGCAAAGAAGCCGGAGAGCGGCGGCAGCCCGGCCAGCGAAAGTGCCGGGATGAGGAATAACACGCCCAGGAAGGGCCGCTTGCGATAGAGCCCGCCCAGGTCCTTCAGCTCGTAACTGCCCAGCAGACGGTAGGCCACGCCCGCCACCAGGAACAGGTTCGTCTTCACGATGATGTGGTGCATGATGTAGAACACCCCGCCGACGATGGCCAGCGGTGTGTACAGCGCCACACCCATGATCATGTAGCCGATCTGACTGATGATGTGGAAGCTCAGGATGCGGCGGAATTCGAACTGTGCGGCCGCGCCCAGCACACCGGTGAGCATGGTCAGCGCCGCGCCCCATAGCAGGATGTTGTGGGTGAACTCCACGTCCTGGTTGAAGATCAGCGTGAACACCCGGAACAAGGCGTAGACACCCACCTTGGTGAGCAGGCCGGCGAACAGCGCCGAGACCGCCACCGGCGGGGTGTGGTAGGAGGCCGGCAGCCAGAAGAAGAGCGGGAAGGCACCGGCCTTCACCCCGAAGGAGATCATGAATAGCATCCCGATCACGGTGACCAGACCGGGCTCCTCCACCTCCTGCAGCTTGTAGGCGATATCCGCCATGTTCAGTGTGCCCACCAAGCCGTAGAGCAGCCCGATGGCGGTGAGGAAGATCATGGAGGAGATCAGGTTCAGGGTGACGTACTTGATGGCCCCCTCCATTTGCGCCCGCTCACCGCCGAGTATGAGCAGCGCGAAGGAGGCGATCAGCATCACCTCGAACCAAACGAACATGTTGAAGATGTCGCCGGTCAGGAAGGCGCCGGCCACCCCCGCTAGCAGCAGGTGCATGAGCGGGAAATAGCCGAACTTCTCGTGGCCCTTGCCGGTGGTGGCCAGCGAGTAGAGCGCCACGGCAAAGCCCATGATGCCGGTGAGCACCACCATGATGGCGCCCAGCAGGTCGGCGACGAAGACGATGCCGAACGGCGCCGGCCAGTTGCCCATTTCCATCACCACGTGGCCTTCGCGGTGGGTGGTCATGAGCAGCCAGACACTGACATAGAGCAGGGCACCGGTGCCGAGCACGGCGATCCAGCGCTGCAGCACCACGGAGCGCCACACCACCAGCGAGAAGGAGCCGGCGAGCAGCGGGATCAGTATGGGAAGAGCGACCTCGGGTCTCACGTGTCGGTATCCTTCATCTGGTCCAGATCATCGGCCTTCACCACCTCGTAGGCACGGTGGATCAGCACCACGGCAAAGGCCAGCACGCCAAAGGCGATGACGATGGCCGTCAGCACCAGGGCCTGGGGCAGCGGATCGGCCACCGCGCCCTCCGGGCCCAGCATCCCCTCCGGGACCAGGGGGGGCGCGCCGCGGGTCAGGCCGGCGGACGTAAAGAACAGCAGGTTGGCGGCGTTGGAGAACAGGATGATCCCGATCACCAGTTTGACCAGGCTGCGCCGGAGCATCATGTAGAGGCCGGCGGCATAGGACGCCCCAACCACGATGGCGAGTAGTGGTTCCACGTCAGTCCTCCGCTTCTGCCAGTGCGATGACGATGGCCAGTACCGAGCCGAGCACCGTCAGATAAACCCCAATGTCGAACAGCAGCGGGGTGTTGAGCTTGATCTCACCGATCATCGGCACCGGCACGTCCCACCACAGGGCGGTGAATAGCGGGAGCCCCATGAACAGTGGCGGCACCGCGGCCAGGGTGCCGATGAACAGCCCCCAGCCGAACAGATCCTGGGGTGAGACCCGCAGCAACTGCTTGGTGGCCGGGATGCCGAAGGCGAACAGGTAGAGCGCAAATGCCCCGGCGGCCACCAGGCCGGCGATGAACCCGCCGCCGGGTTCGTCGTGGCCGCGCAGCAGCAGGAAGATCGAAAACAGTAACTGCAGGGGCAGCAGGAAGCGCGCGGCCGTCTGCAGAATCAGTGAATGACCCATATCAGCACTCCCTCTCGTCCTTGACGCGATCCTCGGCCTTGAACTTGATCATGGCGTAGACGCCGATGGCGGCCAGCCCCAGCACGAAGATCTCGCCCAGGGTATCCAGCGCCCGGTAGTCCACCAGGATCACGTTGACGATGTTGCGCCCGTAGGCCTCCGGCACGCTGCGCTCGATCAGCCACTCGGAGATCGGCGGATGGAACTGGTGCTCCACGGTGGCCAGAATCAGCAGCGTGATCAGCCCGCCCAGCGAGAGGGCTACGGCGGCATCACGCAGGCGCGCCCCCGGCGAGGAGAAGTTGATGAACCCGGGCAGACGGAACAGCACCAGGATCAGCAGGATGACGGTGAGCGTCTCCACCAGGATCTGGGTGATGCCCAAGTCCGGCGCGCTGAACAGGATGAAGATCAGCGCGATGGCGAAGCCGAAGACACCCGCGGAGGCCACCGCGCCCAGCCGGGAGTGGGTAAGACAGGCGAACAGGGCCGAGGCGACCAGCAAGCCCGCCACGGCATACTCGTGGAGCCGGATCTCACCGAAGGCCACCATGCTCACGTCATAGCGGCTGAACAGCGCATAGCCCACCAGGCCCACGGTGGTAAGCACGATGGTGAGGATGTAGTTGCGCAGGTAGCCGTTCTGCAGCACCCGGGTCTGCCAGTCGGCGGTCCAGACCAGCCCGTCCATGACCTTGAAGTAGCCGGCCTCCGGGCCGCGGTCGTAGAGCCAGTCCAGTTTGCCCATGGCCCCGCGCACCCGGTCCCAATTAAGGAACAACAGGGCACCGAGGAGCAGGCTGGCCAGGCTCATCAACAATGGGGCATTGATCCCGTGCCAGAGGGACAGGTAGAACTCCACCGGCTCGCCGTACACGGCCAGCACCGTCGCCTGGACCAGCAGGGTATCGGGGATGAAGACCAGCACCCCGAAAAAGAGCGAGAGCGATGCCAGCACGATGGGGCCGAGCAGCATGGGCAGCGGCGCCTCGTGTGGCTTCTTTGGCGTCTCCTTGAGCCGCCCCCAGAACGGCCGGATGGCGACGATGGCGGCCACCGCGATCACCAGCACCGCCGAGGCGATGGCCAGCACCGACAGGAACAAGGCCAGGCCGCCGGCCTCCAGCACCGATTCAAACATCAGCTCCTTGGCGACGAAACCGAACAGCGGTGGGATGCCCGCCAGCGACAGGGCGGCGATGGCCGCAAAGGTGGCGGTGACTGGCATCTTTCGCCGCAGCCCGCCCAGCTTGGTCACGTCCTTGGTGCCGGCCTCGTGGTCCACGGCGCCGGCGACCATGAAGAGCGCGCCCTTGTACAAGCTGTGCGCCATCAGGAAGCAGGCGAAGGCGATCATGGCCGTCTCGGTGCCGATGCCCACCAGCATGGTCAGCGTGCCCAAGGCCATGACCGTGGAATAGGCCAGCACCCGCTTGATGCCGGTGGAACGCACCGCCAGATAGGCGCCGGTGAACATGGTCAGCGCACCGACGATGGGCAGGATGGTCATCCACAGCTCGGTGCCGCCGAGACTCGGGTTGAGGCGGGCCATCAGGTAGACGCCCGCCTTCACCATGGTGGCCGAGTGCAGGTAGGCCGACACCGGAGTGGGCGCGGCCATGGCGTTGGGCAGCCAGAAGTGGAAGGGCACCTGGGCCGACTTGGTAAAGCAGCCCGCCAGCACCAGGATGAGGATCGGCAGATAGAGGTGGCTGTCGCGGAGCACGTCACCGCTGTTGAGGATCTCGTGCAGCGAGAAGCTGCCCGCCACCCCGGCCATCAGGATCAGCCCGGCCAGCAGTGCCAGCCCACCGCCCACGGTGACGAGCAGACCCTGCAGGGCGCACTTGCGGGCCTCCTTGTCCTCGTGGTTATGGCCGATCAGCATGTAGGAGGTAATGCTGGTCAGCTCCCAGAACACGAACAGGGTGATCAGGTTGTCCGAGAGCACCAGCCCCAGCATGGCGGCCATGAAGGCGAGGATCAGCACATAGAAGCGCGGCAGGTATTCGTCGCCCTTCAGGTAGGCGCTGGCGTAGAGCACGATGAAGGTGCCGATCAGGCTGATCAGCAGGGCGAACAGCAACGACAGCCCGTCCACCAGGAAGGAGAGGTTGATCTCCAGCCCCGGCACCCAATCGTAGTGAATGACCACGGCCTCCCCGGCCATCACCTGCGGCAGGAAGGTGGCGAAATACACGGTCAACGCGGCCGGCAGCAAGGCCAGCACCCAACCGGCACGGTCCTGCAGCGATTGATACAGCCAGGGCGCGGCGATGGCCACCAGAAACCCCGAGAGTACGGCTAGCAGCATGGCGGATGGTTACCCCGTCGCAGGCCCACCGTTCCGGCCCTCTTCCCGGCCGGGCCCCGCCTGTAGGGCGAGGTGGGCAATGATTTGTTCGAGTTGTCCCGTCGGCACAAAAGAGGCGTGCCGGCAACGGCCTCGCAAGATAACGGAGGGGGCCGTTAAAGGCAAGCGCTTCTGTCTGCGCTAACTGTTTGAACTGTTGGGCAAAAACGCCTTAAAACAGAGCGCGACACTTATTATATATAGGGCCACCGGTGGGGCCGCCGGATGGCACCGCCCCGGTGCGCCGGGGCGGTGCCTGCCAGCGGGGTCAGGCCACCGTGATGGCGTCGTCCAGGTAAACGTCCTGGATGGCGTGCAGCAGCTCCACCCCCTTGTCCGTCGGCTTTTGGAAGGCCTTGCGTCCGGAGATCAGCCCCATGCCGCCGGCGCGTTTGTTGATCACGGCGGTGCGCACGGCCTGCTGCAGGTCGTTCTCACCGGAGGCACCGCCGGAGTTGATCAGCCCGGCGCGGCCCATGTAACAGCAGGCCACCTGATAGCGGGTAAGGTCGATGGGGTGGTCACTGGTCAGTTCATCGTAGACCTTGGGGTGGGTCTTGCCGAAACCCAGTGCCTTGAAACCGCCGTTATTCTCCGGCTGCTTCTGTTTCACAATGTCGGCGTTGATGGTGGCCGCCAGGTGGTTGGCCTGGCCGGTGAGGTCGGCGGAGACGTGGTAGTCGGTGCCGTCCTTTTTGAAGTCGTTGTTGCGCAGGTAGGCCCAGAGGATGGTGCACAGCCCCAGTTCGTGGGCGCGGGCGAAGGCCTCGCTGATCTCCTGGATCTGGCGTCGGCACTCGGGGCTGCCGTAGTAGATGGTGGCGCCCACCGCCACCGCCCCCATGTCGAAGGCCTGTTCCACCTGGGCGAAGAGCGTCTGGTCGTGGATGTTGGGGTAGGTCAGCAGCTCGTTGTGATTGAGCTTGACGATGAACGGGATGCGGTGGGCGTAGCGGCGGGCCACCGACGAGAGCACCCCCAGGGTGGAGGCCACGCCGTTGCAGCCGCCCTCGATGCCCAGCTGCACGATCCTTTCCGGATCGAACATGGCCGGGTTGGGCGCGAACGAGGCCCCTGCCGAGTGCTCCACGCCCTGGTCCACCGGCAGCAGCGAGAGGTACCCGGTCCCGGCCAGCCGGCCGGTGTTGAACAGCGCCTGCAGGTTGCGCAGCACAGCGGGTTTACGGTCCTTCTGGGCGACCACCCGGTCGATGTAGTCGCCGCCCGGCAGTTGCAGTTGCTCGCGGCGAATCCCCTCGCAGCGATGGTTCAACAGGGTTTCCGCTTCATTGCCGAGTATGGCCTCAATATCCGTCATGGGTCTCCTCCTGACTTGTTCGCGCTTGCACGGCCCCGCCCCTTGCGGACAATATTGACGGCAGGGAGCGCCCCCGCCGGTTCGGGTGCGCCAAACGGCAAAGTATATCGGCTTTGCCCGGTATGGGCATCAGCATAGACACCCAGCGGGCCAATTGCGGAGGTCAAGTGGCGGACAGGGGCGGTAAGGTGGTTTACCTGCGACGGGAGGCCTCCAACGTCGGCCAGCCGATGCCGGAGCGGGTGGCGGACGTATCCCGGCTGGCCGAGGAGCGCCTGCTTACGCTCATTCGCCGGGTGTTCGATGAGGCCGATGACACCCTGTTCGACTGCGCGCGTCCGGTGGTGGCCGAGGGCGGGCGCGACCACTACCTGCGGGCGATGCGGGAGCTGCGCTTGCGGCGCCATGAGCTGGAGGAGGTGTTCCGCGCCGGGCTGGAGGCCCGCTTCACCGCACTGCCCAGTCCGATGGGGCCGCCCGTGGCCGGTGACAGCCCGTCCCCGGATGCCACCGACCTGGATGCCCGTGAGCTGGCCCTGGCGGTGGACGCCCTGGCCGCCAAGGCCCGCCGCCGTTTCAGTCCGCAACTGGTGGCGGTGACCCGGCTGTTGGGCCGGGAATACCCCGGGGGTGAGGTCCGCGAGGAGGATAATCCGCTGGATCCCGGCCGGGTGGCGCAGTGTTTTGCCCGGGCCATCGACGTGCTGCGCGTGGGGCTGGAGCCCCGACTGGTGCTGCTCAAGCTCTTTGATCGCCACCTGATGCGGGGGTTGGGGGCGATCTACGCCGAGGTGGAGACCGCCATGACCGGCCGCGCGCCGGTGGTGCCGGCCCGTGGCCCGTCGGGGTTGGATCATGCCGGTGGTGGCAGTGATCCGGCCGACCCGGGGACACAGGGGGCCGCCGGTCTGTCATCCGGGGCCGATCGGGACGCCGAGCGGGCGATGCGCCAGCAGGCGGAAGAGAACCGCAGCCAGGTCGAAGCGGCGCGGGAGCGGGTGCGCCGGGAGGTCGGCCGCTGTCTTGAGGGCCGGAACCCGCCGCGGCTGGTGCGGGAACTGCTCGAGGACACCTGGTCCCGGGTGCTGTTCATTACCTGCCTCAAGGAGGGCGTGGACAGTGAGACCTGGGTCCGCCAGTGCGCCCTGATGGAGCGCCTGCTCTGGAGCGTGGAGCCCCATGACGACCCGGTGGTGCAGCAGCAACTGGTGGTGGAGATACCGTTGCTCCTGCACGAGCTGGCCGAGGGGCTCTCCTGGGTGCTTTACAATCCCTTTGAGATGCACAAACTGCTGCGCGCCCTGGAGGCCGAGCACCTGCGCTGCCTGCAGGCGGCCGATCCGGCCCTGGACGAGTCGGTTTGGCCGGCGGAGGCCGAGGCCGTGGGGGCGGATCCGCGTGATCTGGAGGCCAACCGTCAACGGCTGCGCCAGGTGCCGGTGGGGACCTGGTTCGAGTTCCTCCGCGATCACGGGCGTCGGCTGCAGGGCCGGCTCGCGGAGCGGCGCGACGACGGGCGGGCGATGGTGTTCGCCAACCGGGCCGGGTTCAAGGTGTTGGAGACCGGCGTGGACGATCTGGCCCAGGGCCTGGCCGACTCCTCCGTGCTGATTCTCGACGACAACCGCCTGTTCAATACCGCCTTGGCGGATGTGGTCCGGCGCCTGAAAGAGCGCCATGCCGGGCAGCGGGACTAGCGTTCCACTGTCAGTCCAGTGGGTCGTCCGGTTTGCCCTCCGCGTGCCGGGCCAGCCGCAGTAGCGCCCGGCGCAGGGGCTCCGGTGCCTGTTCCGCGCTCTGGCGGATGCTCTTGATGGCCTCCGGCCCCGGCGGTTGTCGGGGGGGCTGGCGGCGGCGTGCCCGCTCCCGGGCCGGGCGGACTTGCACCTCCAGCCGCCGCGGGCGAAGCCCCCCGATGCGTTCCGCCGCGTCCAGCAGGGGCGTCTCCAGGTAGCGCAGCCGGGTGGCCCAGAGGCTGTCCTCGGTGACCAGCAGCAGGCGTTCGGCATCCAGTGCGGCCAGTTTCCAGGGCCCGTGGAGCTCCGGCGGCATCTCGGCGTTCAGCCGCCGCGCCAGTCGGGCGAAGTGGCCGAGCTGGCGCAGGGTGCGCTGCTCCACCGGCAGGTTGTTCAGCCAGTGATTCAGGGGCTTGGGTCTGCCGGGCTGACTCATCGGGTCTCTCCGCGGTTGCCGCCGGGGTCATGCGACCCCCAGCCATATGATATATAGTAGGTCGCTTCCCGAACCATCGATGAAACCCGAGCAGTCCCCCTGGGAGAGTTCATGTTCAGCGCCATTGCCAAGAAGGTCTTCGGCACCCGCAACGATCGCGCCGTGAAGCGCCTGGCCAAAGAGGTTGAGCGCATCAACGCGCTGGAACCCGAGATAGAGGCCCTCTCCGACGACCAGCTGCGTGCACGCACCGAGGCGTTCCGCGAGCAGGTGGAGCAGGGGCGCACACTGGACGACCTATTGCCCGAGGCCTTTGCCGTCGCCCGGGAGGCCTCCCGGCGGGTCCTGGGGATGCGCCATTTCGACGTGCAGCTCATCGGTGGCATGGTACTCCACCAGGGCAAGATCGCCGAGATGAAGACCGGTGAGGGCAAGACCCTGGTGGCCACCCTGGCGGTTTACCTGCATGCCCTGAGCGGCCGCGGGGTGCACGTGGTGACGGTCAACGACTACCTGGCCCGTCGCGATGCCGCCTGGATGGGGCGCATCTACGAGTTTCTGGGCCTCTCGGTGGGCGTGGTGGTCCCCGGCCAGAGCCGGGAGGAGAAGAAAGCCGCCTACGAGGCCGACATTACCTACGGCACCAACAACGAGTTCGGCTTCGACTACCTGCGTGACAACATGGCCTTCCGCCCCGAGGACCGGGTGCAGCGGGAGCTGGCCTACGCCATTGTCGACGAGGTGGACTCCATCCTCATCGACGAGGCGCGGACCCCACTGATCATCTCCGGGCCGGCGGAACAGAGCAGCGAGCTCTACCAGCAGATGACGCGTATCGTGCCCAGGCTCCAGCGCCAGGAGGAAGAGGACGGCCCCGGCGACTATTACCTGGACGAGAAGGCCCGCCAGGCCCATATCACCGAGGAGGGGCACGAGAACATCGAGCGCCTGCTCCAGGCCGAGGGGTTGCTGGAAGAGGGGGAGAGCCTGTACGACGCCCGTAACATCTCCCTGGTGCACCATCTGAACGCGGCCCTGCGTGCCCACACCCTGTTCCAGAAGGACGTCAACTACCTGGTGCAGGACAACAAGATCGTCATCGTCGACGAGTTTACCGGCCGCGCCATGCCCGGGCGGCGTTGGTCCGAGGGGCTGCACCAGGCGGTGGAGGCCAAGGAAGGGGTGCCCATCCAGTCCGAGAACCAGACGCTGGCCTCCATCACCTTCCAGAACTACTTCCGCATGTATGAGCTGCTCGCCGGCATGACCGGGACGGCGGACACCGAGGCGTTCGAGTTCCAGCACATCTACGGGCTGGAGGTGCTCTCCATCCCCACCCACAAGCCCATGATCCGCGACGACATGACGGATCTGGTCTACCGCACGGCGCGGGAGAAGTACGACGCCATCATTGAGGACATCCAGTGGTGCGCCCAGCATGATCGCCCGGTGCTGGTGGGTACTACCTCCATCGAGGCCTCGGAACTGCTCTCGAAGGCGCTGCGCAAGGCGAAGATCCCCCACAATGTGCTCAACGCCAAGAATCACGAGCAGGAGGCCGGGATCATCGCCAACGCCGGCCTGCCGGGGGCGGTGACCATTGCCACCAACATGGCCGGTCGCGGGACCGACATCGTGTTGGGCGGCAACCTGGAGGCGGAGTTGGCCGAGTTGGGGGAGGACGCCAGCGAGGAAAAGATCGAGCAGGTCAAACGCGACTGGCAGGCCCGTCACGACCGGGTGATCGAGGCCGGCGGCCTGCATGTGATCGGCACCGAGCGTCACGAATCCCGGCGGATCGACAACCAGCTGCGCGGCCGCGCCGGCCGGCAGGGCGACCCCGGCTCCTCCCGCTTCTACCTGTCGCTGGAGGACAGCCTGCTGCGCATCTTCGCCTCCGAGCGCATGTCCGGAATGATGCAGCGCCTGGGCATGGAGGAGGGTGAGGCCATCGAGAGCCCCATGGTCTCGCGGGTCATTGAGAATGCCCAGCGCAAGGTGGAGGCGTACAACTTTGATGTTCGCAAACACCTGCTGGACTTCGACGATGTCGCCAACGACCAGCGCCGGGTGATCTACCAGCAGCGCCGGGAGTTGCTGGAGGCCGACGACGTCTCCGAGACCGTCGATGCCATGCGCAACGACGTCATCGACAGCGTCATCTCCGAGTTCATCCCGCCCGGCTCCATCGACGAGCAGTGGGACGTGGCCGGCCTGGAGGAGACCCTGGAGTCCGACTTTGGACTCAAACTGCCGCTGCGCCAGTGGTTGGACGAGGACGACTCCCTGCACGAGGAGACCCTGCGCGAGCGCATCCACCACGAGGTGGAGGCCCATTACCGCGGCAAGGAGGAACTGGCCGGGGCCGAGGTCCTGCGCCAGTTCGAGAAGGCGGTGATGCTTCAGGTGCTGGACAAGACCTGGAAGGACCACCTGGCCGCCATGGACTACCTGCGCCAGGGCATCCACCTGCGGGGCTACGCCCAGCGTAACCCCAAGCAGGAGTTCAAGCGCGAGGCCTTTGCCATGTTCCAGGAGATGCTGGAGGGGCTGAAGCGCGAGGTGGTCGGACTGCTCTGCCGGGTCCGGGTCCGTGCCGAGGAGGACGTGGAGGCGGTGGAGGAGCAACGCCGCCGCCAGGGCGATATGCAGTATCGCCACGCCCAGGCCAACAGCCTGTCCGGGCAGGGCGCCGGCGGCGAGGGGGCCGCGGGCGGGACGGCGCGGGGGCCGGTTCAGCAGGCGGATCAACTGCCCTTCGGGCGCAAGGTCGGCCGCAATGAGCCCTGCCCCTGCGGCTCCGGCAAGAAGTATAAGCAGTGCTGCGGCAAGCTGAGCTGAGGAGGGTGGCATGAGCGAACCGCAGCCGCTTCCCGTGCCCGGTGTACGGCTCGGCACGGCCCAGGCGGGTATCAAGCGGGTCGGGCAACGGGACTTGGTGGTCATGGAACTGGCCGCCGGCAGCCGCTGCGCCGCGGTCTTTACCCGCAACCGCTTCTGCGCCGCACCGGTGCACGTGGCGCGCGAGCACCTGGCCGCCGGTAGCCCCCGCTGGCTGCTGATCAATACCGGCAACGCCAACGCCGGCACCGGCGAGGCCGGGATGCGCGACGCCCGCGCCTGCTGCCAGGCCCTGGCCCAGCAGGTGGGCGTGGCGCCCGAGGCGGTCCTGCCCTTCTCCACCGGTGTCATCGGTGAGCCGTTGCCGGTGGACCGCATCGTCGCCGGGCTGCCGGACGCGGTGGCGGCCCTGAGTGAGGCGGGCTGGCAGGAGGCCGGTTGGGGCATTCTCACCACCGACACCCGGCCCAAGCTGGCCTCAGCCACGGTCCAGCTGGCGGGCGGGGCGGTGACGCTGACCGGCATGGCCAAGGGCTCGGGCATGATCCGGCCCAACATGGCCACCATGCTGGCCTTCGTGGCCACCGACGCCGACATCCCGCAGGCCACCCTGCAAGGGTTGCTGGGCGAGGCGGTCGCCCAATCCTTCAACCGGGTGACGGTGGACGGCGACACCTCCACCAACGATGCCTGTACGCTGGTGGCCACCGGCCACTCCGGTGTGGCGCTTGCCGGCGAGGGGGACCGTGAGCGGTTGGCCTCCGCCCTGACCGACCTCTGCGTCACCCTGGCACGGGCGATCGCCCGCGACGGCGAGGGCGCCACCCGGCTGATCAATGTCGTCGTGGAGGGCGCGCAGGCGGTCGCCGAGGCCGAGCGGGTGGCCTTCACCGTGGCCGAGTCGCCCCTGGTGAAGACGGCCCTGTTCGCCGCCGACCCCAACTGGGGGCGCATCCTGGCCGCGGTGGGCAGGGCGGGCATCGATGATCTGGACGTCGCCGGCGTGACCATCGACCTGGACGATTACCGGATCGCCGAACAGGGGGGACGGGCCGCCGGGTACGATGAGGCCGAGGCCTCCCGCCGCATCCAGGGCTCGGAGGTGACCATCCGCATCGGCCTGGGGCGGGGCGCGGCCGCCGCCACCGTCTGGACCTGCGATTTCTCCTACGACTACGTGCGCATCAACGCGGAGTACCGTACCTGAGCCCATGGCGCGTCTGCACGTGGCCGTGGGTGTCATCCTCGACGACCGGCAGCGGGTACTGGTGGCGCGCCGGGCCGCCCACCGCCACCAGGGCGGGCGGTGGGAGTTTCCCGGCGGCAAGGTGGAGCCGGGCGAGACGGTGGTGCAGGCGCTCTGCCGCGAACTCGAGGAGGAGTTGGCGATCAGCCCCACCCGCACCTCGCCGATGATGCGCATCGAACACGACTACCCGGACCGCCGCGTCAGCCTGGATGTGCACCGGGTGAGCGCCTGGCGGGGCGAGCCACGCGGGCTCGAGGGCCAGCCGCTGGCCTGGCTGAGGGCCACGGAGTTGGCCCGCCGGCCTTTTCCGCAGGCCAATCTCCCCATCATCCGACGGCTGGCCCTGCCGCCCTTTCTGATCATCACCGAGCCGCTGGCCCCCGGTGACCTGGCGGGCCTGGCGCGCCGGCTCCAGTCGCTGGCCGTGCCGGCTCGCGGGGCCTGGCTGCAGCTGCGTCTGCCGGACTGGGATGATCGGGCCTATGGCCGGGCGCTGGCGTTGGCCATCAGGACCCTGGGGCCCCGGGGGGTGGACGTGACCGCGAACCGCTCACCCGCGGTGGCACGCCGCGCCGGTGGTCACGCCCTGCACCTGAACGCCCGCGCGCTGATGGCCTGCGAGGCGCGTCCCGAGGGCTTTGTGCGGGTGGGGGCCTCCTGCCACAGCCCTGAGGAACTGGCCCGGGCCGAGGCCCTGGGGCTGGACTATGCGCTGCTCTCTCCGGTCGCCGCCACGGCCTCGCACCCCCGGCAGGTGCCGTTGGGCTGGGAGCGATTCCGGGACTGGCTGGGCCGGGTGGACCTGCCGGTCTACGCCTTGGGTGGCTTGGGGCCGGAGGCGCTGGAGTTGGCCTGGGCCCATGGGGCGCACGGGGTGGCGGGGATCCGCGGCTTCTGGCCGCCGCGCGGATCGCCGCCATAGAGCGCGCCGATGGCGGAGGCGCCGCCGGCCGCCTCAGATCGCGCAGGTGTAGAGGCTGAAGGGGATGGCTGCGCGGGTCTGCTCCGGCCGCTCCCGGGTATCCGGCTGGGCCATGAAGCGGATGGTGACAAAATACCGGCTGCCGCTGATCTCGGGGAAGACCGCCAGCTCCGGATCCAACCCCACGCGGATGAGCTGGAAGTTGTTGTTGCGGGGGAGTTTGATCTGGGTGGCGCCCCCCTCGGCCTGGCGCCGGCGTGGGCTTGCACTGGCGCGCAGCAATTGCAGGATCAGCGTCGTGGCGGTGCCCACGTCGCGGAAGGCATTGAACCAGCGCTCCAGGGTCTCGCGGCGTTTTGCGGCCGGTTGCTCCAGCCACATCTGGTAGGCGGGGACGTCGAAGCCGCAGGTGGCGGCGCCTAGGCCGCAGCGCTGGGAGATGCTGGCGATGAGCTCATCGTCCCGCATCGGTTGGCCGAGGGGCGTGCGGTCGCCGCGCAGGCGGTCGATGATGGCCTGGCAGTCGTCGGTGTAGCGTTGTAACTGGGCCTCATCCACCCCGGGCCGGTCCCGCAACGCTTGCATGGCGCCGGCCAGGCGCTCCAGCTCCTTGATCATGTCAGAGCGCACATCACTGCGTGACAACACCCCGAGCACGTCCACCAGCGCCTCGATGCCGATGCGGCTGTGCAGTTCGCTGTCCCCGGCGATGCCCTGGCGGGCGGTTTGGAACAGGTGCTCCAGGCGCAGCAGGGTGCGGATGCGTTCGTTCAGGGGCTGCTCGTAGACGATCTGGCGGGTGATCTCGCTCTCGGGGACGCTTGCGGGCATATCCGTCTCACTCGATAGCAGGCCGGTGGCCAGTAACAGGTCATTGTCACTCCACATCATGGGCGGCTCCAAGTCCGGTTACGAGTTTCAGCCAGAGACGGTAGTGGCAAGCGACCTGGTCCGTCAGGTCGGAGGGGGGACCGGCGTTGTCGATGACGTCCGTGGCGTGGGCCAATCGCTCCCCCCGGCTTGCCTGGGTGACCAGCATACGCTCGGCGTCCTCCTGAGTCATGCCGTCACGAACTTTCAAGCGTTTAATCTGACAGGTCTCAGGCACATCTACAACCAGTATCCGGTCAAGGTATTTGCTGGCACCGGTCTCAACCAGCAGGGGGATGGCCACCAGTGCCAGCGGTGCGCGGATCGCCGCCAGCCGCGCCTCCATGCGCTGGAAGATCAATGGATGGAGCAGCCCATTGAGACGCTCCCGCTCACCGGGCTGCGACAATATGCGCCGGCGCAGGGCGGTACGGTCCAGGGCCCCCTGGGCATTGACAATCCCGCGGCCAAAGGCCCGAGTCAATCGCGCCAGCCCCGGACTGCCCGGCCGGACCACCTCCCGGGCGATCAGGTCGGTGTCCACCACCGGCAGTCCGCGGGCGGCGAACAGGCCGGTGACGGTGGACTTGCCACTGGCAATCCCGCCGGTCACGCCAATGACCAGGTCGGGGCCCGGGGGGGTGGTGGGGCGGCCCATCAGGCCAACCCCGAGGCCCGGAAATACCAGTGCACCAGGGCCTCTCCCCAGAGCAGGGTGATGAAGCCGGCGGCGGCGATGTAGGGCCCGAAGGGGATGGGCACCTCGCGGCCCCGGCCCTTGAGCGCTATCAGGGCGATGCCCACTGCAGCACCGACCAGGGACGAGAGCAGAATGATCAACGGCAGGGCCTGCCAGCCCAGCCAGGCGCCGAGGGCGGCGAGCAGTTTGAAGTCGCCGTAGCCCATACCCTCCTTACCGGTGAGCAGGCGGAAGGCATGGAATACCCCCCACAGCACCAGATAGCCCAGGGCCGCGCCCCAGACGGCGTCCGTGAGTTCGGCGAACAGACCGGTGCTGTTCACCAGCAGCCCGGCCCAGAGCAGCGGCAGGGTGAGGCTGTCGGGCAGCAATTGGTGATCGAGGTCGATCCCGGAAAGGGCCACCAGCGTCCAGGTGAGCAGCAGTGCGGCCGCGGTCTCCGGGGTCCAGCCCAGTTGCAGCACCACCAGCGCGGAGAGCAGGCCGGTGGTCAGTTCCACCAGCGGGTAGCGGCCGCTGATCCGGGTGCCACAGGCTCGGCAGCGGCCGCGCAGCAGCAACCAGCTCACCACCGGGATGTTCTCCAGCGCGGAGAGGGTGTGCCCGCACTGCGGGCAGTGGGAGCGGGGCGTGACCAGGTTGAAGGGGGTGGACTGCGCGTCCTCGTGCACCTCACCCCGGCTGGCCGCCACCTCGGATGCCCACGCCCGCTCCATCATGATCGGTAGGCGCAGTATGACCACATTGAGAAAGCTGCCGACCAGCAGCCCCAGCACCAGGGCCAGGGCCGCCGCAAGCGGGGCGTTGTCGGCCAGGAGGGCGTTGAGTTCGCCCACCATGTCAGATGGCGGCGCCCATCTGGAAGATGGGCAGATACATGGCGATGACCAGTCCGCCCACCAGGATGCCGAGGATCGCCATGATCATCGGCTCCAGCAGGCTGCTGAGGCTATCGATGGCGTTGTCCACCTCCTCCTCGTAGTAGTCGGCCACCTTGGCGAGCATGCTGTCCAACGAGCCGGACTCCTCGCCGATGGCCACCATTTGGATGGCCATATTGGGGAAGAGATTGGACAGTCGCATGGAGATCTGCAGCTGCTGGCCGGCGGCCACCTGCTCGCGAATCTGCAGCACCGCTGACTCGAACACATAGTTGCCGGTGGCACTGGCCACCGAGCGCAGCCCCTCCACCAGGGGCACCCCGGCGGCGAACATGGTGGCGAGGGTACGGGCGAAGCGGGCCACCGAGGCCTTGTAAAGGATGTTGCCGATGGCAGGGATCTTCAGCGAAAACCGGTCCACGCTGCGTGAGAAGGCCTTCGATCGTCGCTTGGCGGTGCTGAACCCCCAGCCCAGCCCGATGGCCGCGGCCAGCATGATGAACCAGTAGCTCTGCATGAAGTCCGACAGGTTGATCACCATCTGGGTGAACAACGGCAGGTCGGCACCGAAGCCGCGGAACAGCGACTCGAACTGCGGCACGACCCAGATCAGCAGGATGGCGGTGACCACGATGGCCACCACGATCACCGCCGTGGGGTAGAACAGGGCCTTCTTGATCTTGCCCTTGATCGACTCGGTCTTTTCCTTGTAGGTGGCGATCTTGTCCAGCAGGGTGTCCAACACCCCCGCGGACTCCCCGGCCGCCACCAGACTGACGAACAGGTCATCGAAATAGCGCGGGTGCTTCTGTAGGGCGGTGTGCAGGGCCGTGCCCGACTCCACATCGTTCTTGATCTCCGCCACGAGCTGGCGCATGCCGGCGTGCTCGTCCCCCTTGCCGACGATATCCAGGGCCTGAACCAGCGGCACGCCGGACTGCAGCATGGTGGCGAGCTGGCGGCTGAAATAGGCGATGTCCGCCGGCTTGATCTTCTTGTTGCCGCCGCTGAGCAGGTCCTCCAGCGCGGAGCGCTTGCGCACCTTGGAGGGGATGATGCCCTGGCGGCGCAGCTCGGCCTTCAGCGCCAGGGCATTCTCCGAGTGCATGCTGCCCTTGACCTTGGCGCCGCGCTTGTCGGTGCCCTCCCAGTTGAACACGGGTTGCTGCCTGGGCTTCTTGCGACTGGCTTTCTTTGCGGTGGCGACGGCCATATGCGGTTCCCGTAAAAGCGGTGATCAGTCCTTGGTGACCCGGTTGACTTCCTGCAGGCTGGTCATCCCCTGAATGACCTTGCGCAGACCGGAGCGGCGCAGGTCATCAATCCCCTCTCTGGCCGCCTGGTCGGCCAACTGCATGGCGTTGCCGCCCTCCATGATCAGGCGGCCCATGGCGTCGGAGACGGGCATCACCTGGTAGATACCCACCCGGCCCTTGTAGCCCTCGGTGCAGTGCTCGCAGCCCTGGGGTGCGTAGACCGTGACGCCGGCCTCCAGATCCGCTTCGGTGAACCCCTCCTCCAGCAGGGTCTCGCGGGGGACCTCCTCCGGCACCTTGCAGTGCTTGCAGAGCCGGCGGGCTAGCCGTTGGGCGATGATCAGGGTCACCGAGGAGGCGATGTTGTAGGCGGGCACACCCATGTTGGCCAGGCGGGTCAGGGTTTGCGGGGCGTCATTGGTGTGCAGGGTGGAGAGCACCAGGTGCCCGGTCTGGGCCGCCTTGATGGCGATCTCGGCAGTTTCCAGATCACGGATCTCACCCACCATGATGACGTCCGGATCCTGGCGCAGGAAGGCGCGCAGGGTATTGGCAAAGGTGAGCCCGGCCTTGGGGTTGATGTTGACCTGGTTGACCCCGGGCATGTTGATCTCGGAGGGGTCCTCGGCGGTGGAGATGTTCCGGTCCGGGGTGTTGAGGATGTGGAGGCCGGTGTACAGCGACACCGTCTTGCCCGAGCCGGTGGGGCCGGTGACCAGGATCATCCCGTAGGGCTTGCTCAGTGCCTCCAGGTAGCGCTGTTTCTGCTCCGGCTCGTAGCCCAGGGAGTCGATCCCCATCTGGGCACTGCTGGGGTCGAGGATACGCAGCACCACCTTTTCGCCGAAAAGCGTGGGGCAGGTACTGACCCGGAAGTCGATGGCCCGGTTGCGGGAGATGTTCATCTTGATACGCCCATCCTGGGGTACGCGCTTTTCCGCGATGTCCATGCGCGACATCACCTTCAGGCGCGCGGCCAGGCGTCCACCCAGGTTCACCGGCGGTTTGGAGACCTCGTAGAGGATGCCGTCCTGGCGGAAACGGACCCGGTACTCCTTTTCGAAGGGTTCGAAGTGGATGTCCGAGGCGCCCTTGCGGATGGCGTCGAGCAGGAGCTTGTTGACGAATCGTACCACCGGGGCGTCGTCCTTCTCGCCCTCGCCGGCGATGCCGACCTCCCGCTCTTCCCGGGGCTCATCGCCGCCAACCGAGAGGTGCTCCAGGTCCTCGTCCAGGTCCAGTTCCTTGAGCGCGGCATCGCCCCCGGCCGCCGCATCCAGCGCCCGCTCCATCACCTGGGTGAGCTTGTCCGGCTCCACCAGGATGGCCTCGGTGGTCAGCCCCGTGTGGAACTTGATCTCGTCCAGGGCATCGAGGTTGGTGGGGTCGACCACGCCCAGGAACAACCGCTTGCCACGGCGGAACAGGGGCAGCGCCTGGTGCGTCCGGATCAGCTTCTCCGAAACCAGCTTGACGGCATTGATGTCGGGCTCGACGGCAGCCAGGTCCAGTGCCGGGATGCCGAACTCGATGGCAGCCTGCTGGATGACCTCATGGCCCGGCAGCACCTTGGCCTCGACCAGATGGCTGATCAGTGGGCGCCGCTGTTTCACGGCCTGCTCGGTGTGCTTTCGGGCCGTCGCTTCATCAAGCAGGCCCTCGCGGACCAGGCGTCCCGCCAGACCGCTCAGCCTGACGCTGGGATTCGCAGTGACCATATAAGGGGGATCCTGTCTGCCATGGCAACCTGCGGAAAGCCTATCACAGCGGCTAGTCAGATAGATGGCCCACCCGGGCGCCGGAGGGCATTATGTGCATTATTACCAATATAAACTAGTTCCCCTCTTGGAGATAGCAGTGCGCGGCCTACCACCAGAAGACCTGCCGGCGCGGCTTGATGGGCAGGCGCCCCCGCCAGTACTGGATCAACAGCAGCCCCACCACCATGCCACCCAGGTGGGCGAAATGGGCGATACCGGCATCGGTGCGGGTGATGCCGGCAAACAGCTCAAAGGCCCCGTAGGCCATGACAAAGTACTTGGCCTTGATCGGGATCGGCAGGAAGATCAGCATCAGACGCTGGTTGGGGAACATCATGCCGAAGGCGAGCAGGATACCAAAAACCCCGCCTGAGGCCCCGACGGTAGGGTAGATGGCGCCGTCGGCGGCCATCTGGGTGGCCACCACCAGTTGCACGAGACCGGCTCCGACCACGCAGACGAGAAAATAGATCGCGAACAGCCGGGATCCCCAGGCGTTCTCCACCTGCACCCCCAGCATCCACATGGCGAACAGGTTGACCACCAGGTGAAACAGGCCCCCGTGGAGAAAGCCGTAGGTCAGCAGCTGCCAGACCTGGAACTCCGGCACCTGGGTGAGCATACCCCTGAAGGGCATGGTGTCGGGGGTGCCCAGGGGCCAGAGCGCGAAGTGGGTGATCAGTGTCGGCCCCATGAAGCCCTGGAGCAGAAACACCAACCCGTTGACGGTCAGCAGGAAGGTGATGACCGGCGGAAACAGCATAAAACGGGGGTGCGGGGTGCTCATGCGCTGGCGGGGACCTCCGCTTCGACGACTCGGTTTCTGCCATAGGCCTTGGCGTTGTACAAGGCCTCATCCACTCGGTTGAACAGGGAGTCCAGGGTCTCATCCCGGTGCAGGGTGGCAACCCCGATACTGGTAGTAAAGCCGAGCGACGGGCCCTCGGCCAGGGTCAGCCGCTCGTTCTCGCAGGCCTGCCGGACCCGCTCGGCCACCACCCGGGCCTGCTCCGAGGTGGTCTCGGGGAGGGCGGCGAGGAACTCCTCGCCGCCCCAGCGTCCGAAGTGATCGGTGGTACGCAGGTTCTGTTGGACCACGTTGGCGAACACCTGCAGTACCCGGTCGCCGACCAGATGGCCGTGGTGATCGTTGATCCGCTTGAACCGGTCCAGATCGAAGAGCAACACCGTGAGCGGGCGTCCGGTGCGCAGGAAGCGGGCGCGCTCGCGTTCGATCTGCTCGGTCAGGGCGCGCCGGTTGAACAGCCCGGTGAGCGGATCGCGGGTGGCCTGTCGGTAGAGCCGCAGCAGCATCAACAGCTGGCCGGCGACCGACCAGGCGGCCACCAGTGCCACCAGTACTAGCAGCCAGAGCCCGCCGAGGCTCTGCAGGTCCAGGGTGCGGCCGACCGCGATCTCGAGCAGGGTGTAGACGAGCAGTACCGGCAGCAGGTAGCCGAGCGCCTCGCGCAGGGTGAGCGGGAAGACGGTGAGCATGGCCACCGTCAGCACCGGAAAGAAGGAGTAGCCCAGGATCAGCCCGGGGGCGACATCGCCGTTCAGGAGCAGGCGGGCCGCGCCGTAGAGCAGCAGCGGGATGGTGATCAGCAGCCCCAGTCGGAGCCGGGCCTGCGGCAGCGTGAGCTGCTCGCGGCCACACCAGAAGAACAACCCCAACAGCACGGCGGTGCAGGCCACCCGCAGCAACGCCATTAGCGTGAACTCGCCGATCGGCATAAAGGCGTAATCCACCGGGATCCAGGCCGGGATCAGCAGGGCCAGCACCAGGGCGAGGGGCCGGATGCGGGTGTTGATGTAGCCGGCCCGGGAGCCGGAGAAATCCTGCGAGTGACCGCGGGTATCCAACAGGTCGGGGAGGCTGAGCCGCTCGAGCCATCGGTGGAGCGCCTGCATTGCGGGCGGTGTGGTCATTCTGAATAATAGCCTGTTGTTGTGTATGGGTATGGCCCGCCGAGTATGCCCGCAATGGAGCGCGCGCTCAAAGGTGGCCTACTCCGCCGGCGTCTGCAGCACCAACTCCACCCGACGGTTTTGGGCACGCCCCTCGGCGGTGGCATTGCCGGCAATGGGGCGGGTGTCGGCGAGGCCGGTGGCCTGGAGGCGGGTGGAGGCGATCCCCTCCGCCTCGAGAAAGCGCAGGACCCGCGTGGCGCGACCGGTGGACAGTTCCCAGTTGGAGGGGAAGCGCTCCGTGGCGATGGGGACATTGTCGGTGTGGCCCTCCACAGTGATCCGATGGTCGCTGACCTCCAGTACCGGGATGAGCTGCCCGAGGACCTGCAGCCCCTGGTCCGTGAGTTCGGCCTCGCCGGAGGGGAACAGGATCTCGTCGCTGATCCGGAAGCTGATGCTGCCCGCCTCCACCAGGACGTCGATATCGTCGCCCAGTGCATCCAGCTCGTCTGCCATGGCCTGGTCTACGGGGTCTTCCTCCGTGGCCGGGTCGGCGACGGGTGCCGGGGATTCCGGCAAGGCGTAGAGTGGACCGAACTCGCCCTCCAGCACACTGGGTACGCCGGCCTGCCCGGCAAACAGGCCGGGTTCCTGCTCCGGGACCCCGGCGTGATCCTCCGTGAAGGCCAGCATGACCACGAACATCACCAGCAGCAGGGTCATCACATCCAGGTAGACCAACAGCCAGCTCTCACCCTCCGTGTCCTCGGCCGGTTCCACGTGCCACTGGGCGAATCGGCCCCGGCGGAATGCGCCCGTTCCGCCCGCTGCTGCGGACTGCTCAGCGTCCACTGTTGGGTCCTGCCGGTGCCTGGGCCCCGTTCTCGGCATCCAGCCGGATGCTGGGGTCGCGGATTTCGTCCTTATAGTGCGCCATGAAGGAGTTGAGCGTCTCGCGCATCAGTGTCGGGTTGCGTTTCTGACACATCATGGAGATGCCCTGCAGCACCATATTCATCAGCACCACCCGCTGCTCGGTCCGGCGCTCCAGCTTCACCGCGATCGGTTTGAACACCATGTTGGCGAGCAGGATGCCGTAGAAGGTGGTCAGTAGCGCCACGGCCATGTGCTGGCCGATCAGGGCGATGTCCCCCTGGTCGAGGATGAACATCATGTTGATCAGCCCCACCAGGGTGCCGATCATGCCGAAGGCCGGGGCGAAGCTGGCCATCACCCGGAACAGCTGGGCCTCGGCCCGCTCGCGGGCACGCAGGCGGGAGATGCGCCATTGCAGCAGATCGAGGATGTCCTCCTCCGGCGTGAGGTCGATCAGCAACTGCACACCGGTGCGCAGGAAGGGGTTGGAGACCTTGTCCAGGGCCGCCTCCACGGCGCGGATATCGCCCCGCAGCCAGAGCCGGGAGATCTGGATCAGCTCCTCCATGTCGTCCCGGGTGTACAGGCGCTCGTTGCGCAGCACGATGCCGAACAGGCCGAAGACCCGTAGCACCTCTTTCAGCGGGTAGCTGAGAAAGGTGGCGGCGAAGGTGCCGCCGAGGACGATGGCCAGCCCCGGCAGATTGATGAAGGCGGCCGGCTCCTCGGCCGCGAAGAACAACACAGTGACCAGCATGCCCAGCCCGCCGAGCATGCCGATCGTGGTGGATGGATTCATTCGCTCTCCAGAGTCAGCCGGCGCGGGTGGCGTCCTCCAGGGCCCGCAGGATGTCCTCGCGGGCGATGACACCGACCACCCGGCCGTCGTCCACCACCGGGAAGCTCTTGGTGCGCATCTCCACCATGCGTTGGAGGACACGGGTGAGCGGCATATCGGGCTGGGTGGTGACCGGTTCCCGGGTCATGTAGTCGGCCACCTTGCGCGCCATGATGGCCTCGTAGGGGGGGATCATGGCCGTCGGCTGGAAGGTGAAGGCCTTGAGCAGGTCGAATTTGGTGGCTACCCCGAGCAAGGTCTGCTGCTCATCGGTGACCGGGACACCATTGAAATCGTGGCGTGCGAACAGCGCTTCCAACTCCCGCAGCGCGGTGTCCGGGCTGATGGTGCGGGGGGCGGGGGTCATGTAATCCTTGACCTGGTAGTTGACGAACTCGTACATGGTCGCTCCAGAGTGATCGCGGATCCGACGGGTGATACCCGAAAACTAGCACTTTGCTGCTGCCGGGGTAAGGGGCCGGCGGCGACCTGCCCGCCGGCATCAGGCGGGCCGGGGTGCGCGTCGGCGTTGCCAGAGATACAGCATGCCATACGCCGCCAGGCAGGCGATCTGGACCAGTGCGGCCGGTGCCGCGGTGGGCTCGGCCAGCCAGTCCGGGCGCAGCAGCAGCAGCGCCAGGGCCAGCAACAGCAGCCGCTCCAGCCTGTGGCAGCGGCTGCCGGCGTAGCCGGCGATGGCGGAGACCAGCGCGAACAGCCCCAGCAGGGCGGTGAGGAACGTCCAGCCGATCACCACCGGGTCGGTCTGCCAGATGATCCGCCCCGCCTCGTCCAAACCGCTGATCATCAGCAGTTCGGTATTGAAAACGAAGACGAAGGGCAGGATCGCGGTGCGCAGGTCGTAACTGAAACTCTGGACCCCGGTCTTCAGGGGCGGGCTCTGGGCGATCGCCGCGCCGGCATAGGCCGCCAACCCCACCGGTGGGGTGTCGTCGGCCAGGATGCCGAAATAGAACACAAACAGGTGGGCGGCGATCACCGGGATCAGCAGCCCCATGTCACCGCCCAACTGGACGATCACCGGGGCGGTCAGCGTGGCCATGACAATGTAGTTGGCGGTGGTGGGCAGCCCCATGCCGAGGATGATGCAGGTGAGGGCGGTGAGCCCCAGCATCAGGTAGAGGCTCCCCATGGAGAGCACCTCGATGACGTTGACGAAGCGGCCCACCAGCCCGGTGGTGCTGACCACCCCGACAATGATCCCGGCGGTGGCGGTGGCCACCCCCACGGCCACCATATTCCGGGCGCCGCCGATCATCCCCCGCAGCACATCGCCCACACCGCCCAGCAGGGCCTGCCCCAACACCCGGTAGAGGGGCGCCCCGGCGCCCATCCGCCGATGGGTCAGGTAGGCCAGGATGGGCCGCTGCACCAGCATGATCACCACGGTGGCCTGGATGGCCAGCAGTGCCGAGGCCACCGGCGAGCGGCGCATGATCACTAGGAACCAGATGAGCATCAGTAGCGGCACCAGGTAGTGCAGGCCGCGCAGTAGCGTGGACCAGAAGGGGGGCAGTTCGCTGCGCGGCACCACGGCCACGTTTTCTTTGCAGGCCTCCACATGCACTACGTAGAAGAGGGCGATGTAGGCCACCAGCGCCGGGATGATCGCCGCCCGCAGTACATCGAGATAGGGCAGGCCGACGATCTCCGCCATGATGAAGGCGGCCGCGCCCATCACCGGCGGCATCAACTGGCCGTTGGTGGAGGCGGCCACCTCCACCGCCGCCGCCTTGTGCGGCGGCAGACCCACCCGTTTCATCAGCGGGATGGTAAAAGTACCGGTGGTGACGGTGTTGGCAATGGAGGAGCCGGACACCGAGCCGGTGAGCCCGGAGGCGAACACCGCCGCCTTGGCCGGGCCGCCGCGCAGGCTGCCCAGGGCGGAGTAGGCCACGTCGATAAAGTACTTGCCGGCCCCCGCCCGCTCCAGCAGCGCGCCCAGCAGCACGAACAGGAAGACGAACCCCACCGACACGCCCAGTGGCACCCCGAAGATCCCGGAGTCGCTCAGGTACATGTCGTTGACCAGGATCTCCAGCGACACGCCGCGGTGGCGGAGCAGCCCGGGCATCCAGGGGCCGGCGAAGCAGTAGATCAGGAACAGGGCAGCGAGAATGGGCAGCGCCCAGCCCAAGGTTCGCCGGGCTGCCTCCAGCAACAGCACCACCAGCACGATGCCCAGGACGATGTCCTGGGGCTCGGGCAGCCCGGCCCGCCAGAGGATCTCCTCGTAGTCCCACCAGATCCACAGGGTGGCGGCGGCCGCCACCAGGGCGAGCAGGATATCGACCCACGGGATGCGCTGGCGGTTGTCCCGGAACAGGCCAAAGCGCTGCAGGGGGCGGAGCCAGCGCGGCGCCGGGCGGTGCCGGGCGGGGAACAACAGGTAGGCCAGGGTGATGGCGAAGGCCAGGTGCCAGACCCGGGCGATGTGGGCGTCGATGGGGTCCCAGGCGATGGCCACCTGGAAAGCGGACCAGGCCAGGCACAGCAGCGCGATGGCCGCCACGGCCAGCCGGCCGCGTGGCTGGCGGGCACCGCTCTCCACGGCCCGGGCCATCTCCCGGGCCTGGTCCTCACCGTTACGCGGGGTGCTCATTCAGCGGGGCAGGAGAGTGCCGCCCACCCCGGTGGCCCGGGGCGGGCGCAGGCCTCAGCGCCAGCCCTGCTCTTCGTAGTAGCGCAGGGCGCCGGGGTGGAGGTCCACCGAGACGCCCTCCATCATGGCCTCGGGCTCCAGATGGCGGAAGGCGGCGTGGGCGTTGCGCAGGTCGTCCATCTGTTCAAAGACAGCGGCGGTCAGGTCGTAGGCCACGGCCTCGTCCATGTCGGCGTGGGTGACCACGGTGGCGGTGACCGCATAAGTCCCGATGTCCTCGTCCACCCCGGGGTAGGTGCCGGCGGGTATCCGGGTCATCACGTAGTAGGGCCGTTCGTCCACGAACGCGCGGATGGCGTCTGAGTCGAGCGGGATCATGCGGATGTCTACCGTGTTGGCCGGCTCCTCAATGGCGGCGCTGGGGTTGCCCACGGTGTAGAAGAAACCGTCCACCTGGCCATCGACCAGGGCGCGGGAGGCCTCGTGCTGTTGCAGGTTGCGGGCGCGGATGTCGCTGCGCGGGTCGATGCCGTAGATCTCCAGGACGTCCATGGCGTTACGGCGCTGGCCGGAGCCGGGGTTGCCGACGTTGATGGTGTGGCCTGTGATGTCCTCTACGGCGTGGATATCGCTGTCGGCCCGTACCACCAGCATGACCGTCTCCGGGTGCATGGCGAACAGGCTGCGCAGACCTTCGAAGGCGCCCCGGCGCTCCCACTCGGCCTGGCCGTTGATGGCCTGCCAGGCGCGGTCGGACTGGGCGACGCCAAAGTCGATGGAGCCTTGAGAGAGGGCGTTGATATTGAACACCGAGCCTTGGGTGGGGCGGCCCACGCAGTTGTACTCCGGTTTGTGTTGCTCCAGCAGGCGGCAGCCGTGCTGGGCCACCTGATAGTAGACGCCGGTGATGGAGGCACCGCCGAAGGTCAGGTCGCGGGCGTGGGCGGGCAGCGCGGTCAGGCCGGCGGCCAGCAGCGCGAGCAGGGCAAGCAGGCTGGATCGACGCATGGGCTGTTAACTCCTCCATGTAGGGATGGTTGGCGCCGGTGCGCATCCGCCGGGGGCGGACCGGTTGCGCCGAGGCTTCCGGTAACAATTTAGCGCGCCGGGGGGCGCTCTGCACACCATCCGTCCCGAACCCGGACGCGTTCGTGGGCCACTGAGGCCCGGATATCGGGGTAAAGGGCGAGGAAGCAGCGCTCCAGGTCCGGATAGAGTTGACGCAGTCGGGCTCCGGCCCGCAACAGGGGCTCGGGCCGGCGCAGTCGTCCCGCCACCCGGGCCAGGACCCTTTCCACGCCCTCGAGATCGCTGCAGGCCCGGAGCCAGTCTCGCTCAATGAGCGTGGGCAGTCGTTGCTGCAACGGCGCAGGCATGTCCGGGCGCCGGTCGGCCAGCTCGCGGTAGACCCGCCGGACCCAGTCGGCAAGCGGCTGATCCTGGAGCACGGTCCAGTGGCGGATCAGAAAGTGATCGTGGCAGAGGTCGAGCAGGATGCCGGCGCAGCGCCGTTCGCCGTTGGGAAAGCGGGCACGCAGGGTGCGGGCGGCCGGGTGGTGATCTGCGAGGCTGTCAATGCGCCGGTGGAGGTGCAGGCCCCGGTAGACGCCGGGCGGCCAGTCCCCGGGCTGCAGCCGGCCACGCACATGGTCACCCAGCAGGTTGCCCAGGCGCTCATCGGGGCCGTCAGAGAGCTGAAGGTGGGCCAGGTGGTTCATGGCGCGTCTCCGCCGCGCGGGCATCGGTGCCCGCGCCGGGTCGTCGCGGCGGCGTGCCCGGTCAGGTGCCGGGCCCGCGCAACGGGCTAGTTGTTGCCGCCGCTTCCGTTGGAGCCGTTGTTGCCACCCCGGCGGTCGTTGCCGCTTCGACGGCGATTGCCCGCCCCGCCGGGGCGTCCCCGGCCGCCCTTGCCACCGGGGCGGCTGCGCTGGATGCGCTTGGGGGGCTTGGGCTCGACCATCATCTCGGGCGAGGGCATCTCGGCGGGGATCCGCTGCTCGATGAAGCTTTCGATGTCCGGCAGTGAGAAGACGTACTCCTCGCAGGCGAAGGAGATCGCGTCGCCGCTGGCCCCGGCCCGGGCGGTGCGGCCGATCCGGTGCACGTAGTCCTCGGGATCCTGGGGCAGATCGTAGTTGATGACGTGGGAGACGTCTTCAATGTGCAGCCCACGGGCGGCCACATCGGTGGCCACCAGGAAGCGCAGTTCGCCGTCCTGGAAGCGCTTGAGCAGGGATTCGCGCTTTTTCTGCGGGATGTCGCCGGAGATGACCGCGGCCTCGATGTCGTTGCCCAGCAGGTAGCCGGTGACCCGGTCGGCGGCCCGCTTGGTGTTGACGAAGATGATGCTGCGGTTCATCGCCTCCTCCTGGCGGATGAGGCCGAGCAGGAGGGGGATCTTTTCGTCCTTGGAGACGTGGTAGAGCTTCTGGCGGACCTTGTCGGCGGTGATCTGCTCGGATTCGATGCGGACCACCTCGGGGTCGTTGAGGTGCTCGTAGGCCAGTTCCATCACCCGGTGGGAGAGGGTGGCGGAGAAGAGCATGTTCATCCGTTTGGACGGCTCGGGCATGCGTCGCATGAGGTAGCGGATGTCGGCGATGAAGCCGAGGTCGAACATGCGGTCGGCCTCGTCGAGGATCACCACTTCGATGTGCTTGAGGTGGAAAATCCGCTGTTTGAAGAAGTCGATGACCCGGCCCGGGGTGCCGATAATGATGTCCACGCCTTCCTGCAGTTGCTGGCGCTGGGCCTCGTAGCCGGTGCCGCCGTAGATGGCGGCGCATTTGAGGCCGGTGTAGCGGCCCAGTTGCAGGGCGTCGCGGTGAATCTGCAGGGCCAGTTCCCGGGTGGGGGCCAGGATGAGGGTCCAGGGGCCTTCCTTGCCTTCCTCCACCGGTACGGTCATCAGCCGGTGCATTGCGGCGAGCAGGAAGGCGGCGGATTTGCCGGTGCCGGTCTGGGCCTGGCCGGCGATGTCGCGCCCTTCCAGCGCCTTGGGGAGGGTGGCGGCCTGTATGGGCGTGCAGTACTCGAAGCCTGCACGCTTGATGCCGTCCATCAGGGCATCGTGCAGGCCCAGGGTGTCAAAGCGGGTGTTGGAGAGATGTTCGTTTTTCATGGGCGCGTAGGTTACCGGAAATCGGCTTGCTTTTCTCGTCTTTGTCCGGTGTGGTGGGGTGAGTTGGGCTAGGGCTAGGGCTAGGGCTAGGGCTGGGGTTGGGGTTGGGGTTGGGGTTGGGGTTGGGGTTGGTGAGGTGTGCGACTTCGGTGGGAAACTGCCGGCTGGGCGGGGTTGCCGCCAGGGGGACGCTGCAAGTACGTCCCTGTAAGCTCGTCGGCAGCCATCCCTGGCTGCCGACGCCCCCTGGCGGCAACCCCGCCCAGCCGGCAGTTTTGAGGCGGTTTCGAGGTGTGCGACTTCGGTGGGTGTGGGACCGGGGGGCGCCACCCGGTCATCGCGAGGAGCGTAGCGACGCGGCGATCCAGACGCAGGCCTGGACTGCCGCGCCCCTTCGGGGCTCGCAGTGACGGTGGGGGCGCCACCCCCGTCATCGCGAGGAGCGACGCGGCGATCCATACCCCGGCGTGGTGGGGGCAGGGCAGGTGAGGGGCTGTGGCGTGTGGTCGGTCGGTCTCGTGCGGTTGCCATGGGCAGGATGGGGAGCGATGGATGACTGAGAGGGCGGTGGCACCCAAGCGGGAGATCTTTGGTTGGGCGATGTTCGATTTCGCCAACCAGGCCTATACGTTGCTCATCATCACCGTGGTGTTCGGGGATCTGTTCACCCGCGTGATCGTGGGGGACGGGCCCGATTACCGGCTGGGGAATCTGCTCTGGAGCCTGGCGCTGGCGACCAGCTATCTGCTGGTGGTGGTCTGCTCGCCGGTGGCGGGGGCGGTGATGGACTACACCGCGCGGCGCAAGCAGTTCCTGTTCGGCAGTTATCTGCTCACCGTGGTGGCCACCGCCGCACTCTACTTCGTGGCGCCGGGCTACGCCATGCTCGGGGTGCTGCTGATCATTATCTCCAACTTCGCCTATTCCATCGGCGAGGCCTTTATCGCCAGTTTCCTGCCCGATCTCGGGCCGCCGGACAAACTGGGCGCCATTTCCGGCATCGGTTGGGCGCTGGGCTATGTGGGCGGGATGGTCTCGGCCGTCTTTGTGCTGCTGGTGCTGGGCGAGGTGAGTGCCGAGAATTTTGACCGCATCCGCTGGGTGGGCCCGTGGGCGGCGGGCTTTTTCCTGGTGGCGGCGATCCCCACCTTCCTCTTTCTGCGTGAACGCGGCCGGCCGCGCCCGCTGCCGGCAGGACAGGGGTATTTCCGGCTGGGGCTTGCCCGGGTCGGGGCCACGCTCGGCAATCTGCGCGGCTACCGTGACCTGGCGGTCTTCCTGCTCTCCACCTTCCTGGCCATGAGCGGGATGTACATCATTATCGCCTTCTCGTTCATCTACGGCGCCCAGGTGATCGGTTGGGATCAGGGGGTACGCACGCTGATGTTCATCATTGTGCAGATCAGCGCGGCGGTCGGGGCGGTGGGTTTCGGGTTGCTTCAGACCCGGCTGGGTGGGTTGCGGACCTACCGGGTGACGGTGACGCTGTGGGTGCTGGCGGTGGTCTGCATTTACGCGACGCCGCAGGTGGCCGCGGCGGCACGGGCGCTGTTCGGCGTGGAGTGGCAGGCGCAGTACGTCTTTCTGGTGGTGGGCACGCTGGCCGGTTCGGCCCTGGGCGCGTGCCAGTCCACCACCCGTGCCCTGGTCGGGGCCTTCGCGCCGCAGGGGCATGCCGCCGAGTTCTTTGGCTTCTGGGGGTTGTCCCTGAAACTGGCCGGGGCGTTCAGTCTGCTCCTGATGGGGCTGCTCCAGGCCTGGGTGGGCCTGCACCTGGCCATTCTCTTCTGTGCGCTGCTGTTTATCGGGGCCTTCCTGGTCAGTTGGCCGGTGGACGAGCAGCGGGGCCGGCGTGCGGCTGAGGCGGGGGGTGGTTGAGCGGCCGTGGCCGCCTGCCGGCGGCCCGCGGCCCGGCGGCTCACACCTCGATCATCTCGAAATCGGACTTGGCGGCGTCGCACTCGGGGCAACGGAAGTCATCAGGGATATCCTCCCAACGGGTGCCCGGCTTGATGCCTTCCTCGGGCAATCCCTCCTCCTCGTCGTAGATCCAGCCGCAGACCACACACATCCAGGAGCGGTATTCCATCAGTCAACCCTTTACAGTCAGTCGGAGAACGTTGTACCAATGCGGATCCGCCAGGCCGTTGGGCGCATCCGCCACCGACTGCAACTTTAACCTCGAACAATGCTCAGGTAAACGCGATGCCGCAGCGCGAGGAGCGACGCCGCCGGGTCCGGGGGCTTTACGTGATCACCGACCCCGGCCTGCAACCCCCCGGGGCGCTCCCCGGGCGCGTGCTGCAGGCGATTCGCGGTGGCGCGGCGATGGTGCAGTATCGGGACAAGGGCGCTGACGCCGCCCGCCGGCGGGAAGAGGCCGGGGCCCTGGCCGAACTCTGCCGGCGCCATGGCGTGCTCTTCATCGTCAACGACGACGCGGCGCTGGCGGCGGCGGTCGGGGCGGATGGGGTGCACGTTGGCCGGGGGGACAGCGCGGTCGCCGATGCCCGCGCCGTGGTTGGGCCGGAGCGCCTGGTGGGGGCCTCCAGCTACAATGACCCGGAACGCGCCCGGCACCTGCAGGCCGAGGGGGCCGACTACGTGGCCTTCGGTGCCTTCTTCCCGTCGCCGACCAAGCCCGGAGCGGTGCGGGCCACCCCGGAGATGCTGCGGCGGATCCGGCCCCGGTTACGTGTTCCAGTGGTGGCCATCGGCGGTATTACGGCCCGCAACGCCGCGCCGGTGGTGGCGGCGGGGGCCGATGCCCTGGCCGTGATCACCGACGTCTTCTCGGCCCCTGACGTGGAGGCCGCGGCACGGGCCTATGCCTCCCTCTTTGACTGATCCCACGCCGGCCTGATGCCACTGTCCCTGGCCACCGCGTTGGCCAGGTCGTAAGCTGCTTGTACGCCCGTCGCGGTGGCCTTTACAGCCTTTAGTTCCAAGGAGCGGAGATGGAGCAACGACCCAACCCCGAATCGTCGCCGGACCCCGAGCCTGGGGCGCCGATGGCCGACCAACCGGCCTTCCGACTGGCCCCGGTGGCGCAATTGATCCTCGATGAAGGGGGCACCATCCATGCCCTGAACGAGCAGGCCCGGGCCTTTCTCGAGGCCTCGGCGGAGCCCCTCCGGCAGCGGCCATTCTGGCAATTGATGGTGGACGGGGACGCCGTACGTCTGCAGCGTGCGCTGGCGAACCAGCGTCCGGAGGCGGGCGTGCGCCGGTACTGCGGCCTGCAGCTTGCCGCGGGCTGCCGTGTGGATCTGTCGGTGCGCCATGTGGGCGCCGGGCGACTGCTCTGTGCCCTGGAGCATGTGCCGCCCGGTACCGGGGATGACAAGGAGGTGGCGCGGCTGGCCCGTGAAGTCCGGGAGCAGCGCACCGCGCTGGAGCGCCTGGCCCACTACGATGCCCTGACAGGGCTCCCCAACCGATGGTTTTTTGAACGGTTTCTCGACAACCAGTTGCAGCGGGCGGGGGATAACGACGGGCATCAGATCGCGGTGCTGGTGCTGGATCTGGATCACTTCAAGGCCGTTAACGACCGGTTCGGCCACAGTGAGGGGGACCAGGTGCTCAAAGAGGCCACCCGGCGTATCCTCGCCTGCGTGCGCGATGTGGACATGGTCTCTCGCATCGGTGGCGACGAGTTTGTGGTGGTCCTGGGCCGGTTGCGCGGTCGTGGCGGTGCCAGCCGGGTGGCGCGGGCGCTGATCCGCTCGCTGAGCCGGCCCTTTACCGTGGGCGCGCGCAGCCACCGGCTCACCGCCTCGGTGGGTGTGGCCTTCTACCCCAAGGACGGGGAAACGGTGGAGGACCTGATCCGGCGGGCCGATCTGGCGATGTTTCAAGCCAAGGACCGCGGCCGCAATGGCTGGGCGGCCTTTGACTACGAGCATGAGCACCACTTGTTGGAGGAGGATCACTGGAAGGGGCTACTCTGGCGCACCATCGACGCCCCTGGTCGTTATCTCACCATGAACTACCAGCCGATCCTGCGCCTGCGCGACGGCCGGCCCCGGCCCTGGGCGCTGGAGGCCCTCCTCCGGGTCCAGGGCCACGACCAGCAGACCCTAGACACCGGCACCCTGGTCCGGGCGGCCGAGGAACACCACATGATACTGCCGCTGGGGGAGGCCATCTTCGCGCGGATCTGCGCCGAGGTGGCGGCGATGCGCCAGGAGGGCATGAGGCTGCCGGTGACGGTCAACCTTTCCGCGGATCAGTTCCTCGATCCGTGCCTGGTGGGGCGGATGGATAGGGTCTGCCAGGCCCACGGCGTGCCCATGAATGCCCTCTGCTTCGAGATCACCGAGACGGCGCTGGTACGCAATCTGTCGGGGGCCCGGGAGATGGTCCAGGCGCTGCAGGCGGCGGGGGCCCTGATCCTGCTCGATGACTTCGGCAGTGGGTACGCCTCGCTCTCCCAGTTGCACAGCCTGCCGGTGGATGTGCTCAAGATCGATGCCGGCTTCATCGCGGAGGTCGGGCGCAGCCCCCAGGCCGAGGCCCTGATCCGCGCCATCCTGGCGATGGCGCGCGCCCTGGGTATCGACGTCGTGGCCGAAGGGGTGGAGACCAACGCCCAGCGGGTCTGGTTGGAGCGCGAGGGGGTGCAGGGCCTGCAGGGCTACTATTTCTCCCGGCCGCTGCCCCGTGAAGCGGTTCAGGACTGGGTGCGCATCCAAGGGCTCGCGGATGACTGAGCCATGCACGGAGAGCCCCCTGTCACCCATCGGCCGGGTGCGTACCCCCTTCACCCAGCGCTTCGGGATTCCCCGCCAGGGCACGCTGCTGGACGCCATCCCCGGGTATCTCGAACTCGATCCCCCCTACGACCGGGCCGAGGCCTGGCAGGGCATCGAGGCCTTCAGCCATCTCTGGTTGCTGACCTGGTTCCACGCCGGCAAGGGCCGCGGCGGGCTCACCGTGCGCCCACCGCGCTTGGGCGGCAACCGTCGCCTCGGGGTGTTCGCCACCCGCGCCCCCTATCGGCCGAATCCGGTGGGGCTCAGTCTGGTGCGACTGGCGGCGGTGGACCTGTCCGGGGCGCGCGCCTCAATTCAGGTACGGGGGCCCGATCTGCTGGACGGCACCCCGCTGCTCGACGTGAAGCCCTATGTGCCCTATTGCGATGCCTGTCCGGACGCCACCGGCGGCTTTGCCGGCAGGGCCCCCCAGCCGGCCCTGTCGGTGCGCTGGCTGGCGACGGCGCGCAGCGAGGCGGAGATGGCCGAACGCCGCCACCCAGGGCTGGTGGCGTTGATCGAGGCGGTACTGGCCGCCGACCCGCGCCCGGCCTATCAGCGCGACACCCGACGCCGCTACGCAGTACGCCTCTACGACCTGGATATCCATTGGGAAGCCGAGCCGGGTCTGGCCGAGGTGGTGGGGCTCCGCCCTGCGGATGTGGACCGAATGTGATTCAGACGCTGTTGCCGAGGCGCTCGCGGACCCGCTGGCGCATGTAGGCGATGTGCAGCCGCAGGTTATAAAACTCTTCCATGTAGGACAGCGGCACCTCCGTCCCGGACACGTCGTGGTCCAGTTGCTTCAACTGGGCCAGGTTGCTCTCCAGCCGGGCGACGGGCAGCTGTGGCCGGCCCAGCTCCTCGTCGATCACCCGCAACTGGCGGTACCAACGGAAGATCCGCCGGCGCATGCTCCAGGTCACCGCCGCCGGGGCGATGCGCACCAAGGGGATGATGATGGTCAGCAGCGGGATGATGAGAATGGCCAGGCGATCCACCAGCGAGGCGGCCCAGAAGGGCAGGTGGCGGTGCAGAAACCCGGGGCCGCGCTGGAAGAAGTAGCGGGCCTGGTCGGAGACCGGGATGTCCATGTGGGCCAGCGACGGGAATTGATCCCCGTTGCCCACCAGGTGTATGCGGCGGCTGCGCTGCTCCGCCTCCACCAGCAGCTGTGCGATGGCGCGGTGGGTGTCCTTGCGGGTGACCAGGTAGGTGGCCGGCGCCAGCATCTGAACCCGGTGCGGGGGCAGGTTGCGGCGCGGGTCCACCACCCCCTCGTGCAGGGTGACGGTGGCCAGGTAGGGCAGCCGCTGGGTGAAGGTGGGGGCCTGGGCCTGATTGAGCACCCCGATGCCTTCGGCGGCCAGCAGGCGCTGTACCAGCGGGGCGGTGGGTGACATGACGAAGGCGGCCGCACCCAGTTTGCCCTCCAGCAATCCCCGCGCAGCGGCCTCGCCGCCGATAGCCACCAACGCGGTGTCGGTTGCATCGTCCGTGGCCAGACCCAGCTCATCGAGCAGGGTCCGGACCAGGGTCCGGGTGCCGCTGCCCTCGGAGCCAATGGCGATGCGCAGCCCGGAAAGGGTCTCCAGTCGCTGTGGCACCGGTGGGTCGCCGCCCAGCAGGTGGGCGGCATTCAGCGCGTCCTCCCGGTAGAAGACGAACAGCGGCTCGTAGGCGACACTCACCAGCCCCTCGAGCTGGTCGCCGGCCCCGGCCGGGGCGGTGCCGCCCTGCACGATGGCGGCGTCCACCTCGCCGGCCAGCAGCCGCTGCCAGTTCTCCGTGGCCCCCTGGGTGGCGACCGTCTCCAGGGTGATCCCCTTGTCGGCGAACCACTCGGCGTAGCCGGCGCCGATCTGTTCGTAGGCACCGCCGGGGGCCCCTGTGGCCAGGGTCACCTGCCGCGGCGGGGCCGGCTCCACGAATTGCCAGGTGACGGCGAGGGCGATCACCCCCAGGAACAGGATGGCGCCCCAGATCGCCAGGGGGCCGCCCGGCAGGCGAGCCCTCAGGGTCGGGCGACGGGGGCTGGGCGCTGCTGCCATGGTGGTGACCGCCCCGCGTCAGGCCATGACACCGAGGCGCGTGCCCATCGCGGGCGTGAGGGTCGAGAGGCCGGCGGTGAGGGTGGCAATCGGGCTGGTGTCGGACATGGGCGTCCCCCCTGGTTGGTCTGCTCAGTGTGCCCGTCCGGTGCCGGCGTGTGAAGCCGGCAACCGGTTGACCTGCCCGGGCTGGCGGCCTAAAAGGGGCGGGTCGCTGCGGACGCCCCGGTCCGCTGAACGGAGGAGGGACGATGCCATGACCGACGACCCCATGCTGGAGAGCGGCAAGCTGCCGCCGGAACAGCTCGCCCGACTGCTGGCGGGCCTGCCGCCCACCGGCGCCGATGTGGTGATGGGGCCGGGGGTCGGGCTGGACTGTGCCGTGGTCCGCCACGGTGGGCACCTGCTGGTCTGCAAGTCCGACCCCATCACCTTCGTGGCCGATGACCTGGGCCACTACCTGGTCCAGGTGAATGCCAACGATGTCGCCACCACCGGTGCTACGCCGCGCTGGTTGCTGGTCACGCTGTTGCTGCCGGCCGGAGGCACGCCGCGGGCCCTCCCGGAGCAGCTCATGGGACAGATCAGCGAGGCCTGTGAGCGGTTGGGGATCGCACTGATCGGTGGACACACGGAGGTGACCACGGCGGTCACCCGGCCGGTGGCGGTCGGCGCCCTGCTGGGCGAGGTGACCGAGGCGCGGCTGGTGACGCCGCAGGGTGCCCGACCGGGCGATCGGCTCCTGCTGACCAAGGGCGTGCCGTTGGAGGGGACGGCGATCCTGGCCAGCGATTGCCGGGCGCGGCTGGCGGACCGCTTCAGCGTGGCGGAGTTGGACGCGGCGGCGGCGTTCCTGGAGCGGCCGGGGATCAGCGTGGTGGCGGACGCCCGCATTGCCCTGGCGGCGGGGCGGGTCAATGCCATGCACGACCCCACGGAGGGGGGCGTGAAGGCGGCACTGTGGGAGCTGGCGCAGGCCAGCGGGCGTCGTCTGCGGGTGGAGGCGGGAGCGATCCCGGTGCCGGCACTGTCGCGCCGGATCTGTAGCCATCTCGGTCTGGACCCCCTGGCGACCATCGCCTCCGGCGCGCTGCTGTTGGCGGTGCCGGCTGCTGAGGCGCCGGCGGTGCGACAGGCACTGGACGGCTCTGACATCCCCTGCGCCGATATCGGCGGCGTCGAGGCGGGGCCGGCAGCGGTTATCTGGTGCACGGAGACCGGCTGCGGGCCGTTGGCGCCGCCCGGTCAAGACGAGCTGGCACGATTGGTCTGAGCCCCACGCCAGGCCCGCTCCGCCCGATAAGCCGAAGACGCCCCAAGGAGACGGGTGCGTTAGACTGCTGGCAATCACCGCTGCCGCTCAGATGTCCCGCCCATGCCGGAATGCCGCCGTCTCCTGTCTCTGTTTCTGGTCCTGCTGACCCTGCTGCTGGGGGCGGCAACGGCGCCCGTATCGGTGGCCGGCGGTCAGGAACCTGAGCAGCGGGAGTCGGCGCTGGAGTCGCTGGACGACGTCATCCAGACCCTGGAGGACGGGGAGCAGCGGGATCTGCTGCTGCAGGACCTGCGTCGGCTGCGGGCGGTGTTGGGCGAGGACCAGGACCTTTTGGACGCTCCTGGCCGGCAGGGTGTCCTCGGGGTGCTGGGGGAGGGGCTGAGCGAACTGCGGGAGATGGCACAGGCGGGGGAGGCGCCCATCGAGTCCTGGTCCGAGCGCTTCGAGGCGGCGCGCGATGACCTGGGCCGGTTGTTCGCCGAGGCCGGGTCCGGAGCGGTGGGGCAGTTTCTGTTGGATGCCGGGGTTTTGCTCGCCCTCTGGGTGTTCACCCTGTTCCTGCTCATGGGCTTGGCCCGATTGCTCGACCGGCGGCAGGACTGGCCACTGCGTCTGCCCAATGAGGCCCGCGTCTTTCTCCTGGTGGTGCATTTCACCCGGCGGGTGCTGCCCTGGGCGCTGGCCTTCGCGCTGATCCTGGGCCTCAACCAGTTCCTGCCGACCTCACCCGGCCATGCGGCGGCGCTGGTGGTCGCCTACGTGGCGCTCCTCGGTCGTCTGCTGGCGCTGGCCGCGGAGACCGTATTCTCGCTCTACACCCGCGGTCACCGCCGGGTGGCGGTGCGCATCCTGCGTGAGCGTTCCCTGGGCCTGCTGTCGGCTATCGGTGTCCTGGTCGCCCTGGCCGATGCCCTGGACAGCCAGCGGGTGGCCGGATTCCTGGGGCCGGAACTGGCCGAGCTGATCTCGTTGCTGGCCAGCCTGGCGGCAGCGATTCTGGCGGGGGCATTCGTGGTCTGGTTCAAACGGCCGGTGCGCCACCTGCTGGTCAACCGCCCCTACTCGCAGCGTCACCATTGGAGCACCGCCGACGACGTGTTGCGGCTGCTGGGCAATGTCTGGCACATCCCGGCGCTGGTGCTGGTTGGCGCCTCAGTGCTGGCGGTGCTGATGGAGGCCGGCGATCCCGGGGCCGCGGTGACCCGGGCAATGATCAGCGCCGCCCTCCTGGTGCTTACGTTGGTCGTGACCCGCCTGCTCCGACGCCAGGGCGAGCGGCGGATGACCCGGCGTCGGATGACCCTCTACCGGGAGCGCCTGGAGCGGTTTGGGCACACCCTGCTGCATCTGGTCATCTGGGTGGCGTTCGTCGAACTGACCCTGCAGGTCTGGGGTGGCACCCTGGTGGGTCTGGGCGGCAAGGGCGTCGCGGCGCAACTGGGCCAGACCGTGCTCGCCGTGGTGGTCACGGTATTGCTTGCCTGGCTGGTCTGGATCCTGGCCGATACCGCCATCCAGCGGGCGCTGACCTCCACGGCGCGGGCCCGCGGCCGGCGGGTGAACGTGGCGCGGGTGCAGACGGTCACCCCCATGCTACGTAACATCCTGTTCAGCCTGATCCTGGTGCTGACCGGTATCGCGGTGCTGGCCAATCTCGGGGTCAACGTGACGCCGCTGCTCGCCGGGGCCGGTGTGGTGGGCCTTGCCCTGGGCTTTGGCGCCCAGAAGCTGGTCCAGGACGTGATCACCGGGATCTTCATCCTCATCGAGGATTCACTGGCGGTGGACGACTTCGTGGAGATCGAGGGCCATATGGGCACCGTCGAGGGGCTCACCCTGCGCACCGTGCGTCTGCGTGATCTGGACGGTGTCCTGCACATCATCACCTTCAGCCAGATCCAGGCCATCCACAACATGTCCCGTCAGTTCGGTATCGCCTTGATCCGGGTCCGGGTGCCGCCGGTGATGGGTGTCGACGACACCATCGCCCTGCTGCGCGAGGTGGCCGCTGACTTGCGCCGGGACAGCTTCCTGGGCTTCCGGGTCTGGTCGGGTCTGGAGGTCCAGGGGGTGGAGCGCTTCGACGAGGGGGGCGCGATCCTCCGGGTGCGTATGCGCACGGCCCCGGAGTGGCAGTGGGACGTGGCGCGGGGCTTCAACCTGCGGCTCAAGCGGTTGATGGAGGAGCGGGGCATCGATGTGGCCGCGCCCCGGCTCAGCGTGCGCATGGAGAGCGACAGCGGTGGGCCCTGCGGTGACGATGGCCCCGGGGCACGGGGGCCGACCTCAGGTGACCTCGGGCAGGCGGGCGGACAGCCAAGCCCCGGCGATCCCCATCCCTGACAGGATGAGGATGACGCCGGAGACCGGTATCACCGCCGTCAGCAATCCGACCCCCCCCATCAGCAGGAGCACCACCCCGATCACCGTATTACTGACCGCCACGTAATCGGTGCGTTTGTCCCCACCCGCCAGGTCCACCACGTAGGTCTTCCGGCCCAGCCGCACGCCGGCGTGGGCGATGGCCAGCAGGAAGAAGAACAGCGGGTACAGCCAGGCGCTGCCCGCCAGTGGCGGCAGCGCCTGGACCAGCAGGACCAGTCCCAGGCCCACCATCCCCGCGCCGGCCCCGGCGACCACCATCACCCGCCGGCTGGAGGTGTCGGCGAACCGGCCCCAGAAGGGGGCGGAGACCAGGCTCGCCAGGCCATCTGCGATGACAAACAGGCCCAGGACCAGCGCCGCGCCCCCGGTCTGCTCATGGGCCAGCATGATGATAAAGGGGGCGGTGAGCGCCGAGCAGAGCAGCAGGGCGCGGGCGATGACAAAGCGCCGGAAGGGCTCGTCGGTGCGCAACCGGTCCAGGCGCTGGACGGCCTCGGTGAAGGCATTGCCGCCGCCGGAGGTGGCCCCGGGGTACTCACGAATCGCGCCATAGCCGGCCGCCGCCAGCAGCCAGAGCAGGGCCGCCCCGCCGAGCAGCAACAGATAGATGCCGGTCTCGCCAGGGCTGCCCCCTCCCAGCAGCAACAGGGCGCCCACGCCGATGGTCACCAGGCCGGCCGCGGAGGCGGACCAGCCGTTGACCTGGCCGCGCCGGGTCTTGGGCACGGTCTTACCGAGCACGTCTTTGGAGGCCACAGAGCAGAGCCCGCGGGCTAGGCTGAACAGTACCAGTGCGCCGATCAACGCGGTGCCCGCGGCGGCGCCCTCCAGGCCCACCGCGATCAGGGCCATGGCCAGTACCGCCACCGCCTGCAGGATACAACCGACGACGAAGGCCCATTGGCGTCGCGCCAGGCGCCGCACGTAGCTGGCGATGAACAGTTGCGGGATCAGCGAGCCGGACTCGCGGATGGGCACCAGCAGGGCGGTGAAAAAGCCCGGGGCCGAGAGCGCGCTGAGCAGCCAGGCGAGCACCGTCTTCGGGTTGGCCACCGCATCACCCAGCTTGGTGAAGAAATGGCTGAGGATCTGCAGGAAAAAGTTGCCCGGCACCACCTGACAGGCTTCGTCACTGATGTCGCGGCAGACCCGCGCATCCTCCTCGTCCACCAGCGTCCGGTAGGCCTTGTCCAGTGTCGGATTGGCATACCAGTGATGATCCGCCGCCATAGCCACTCCCTGACTGTGCTGAAAAGGGGATTATGGCGGTTTTCGCTAACGGGAGACAGGGGCGGGCCGGGGTGTCCCCCGGCCCGTGGATCAGGCGGCTTGGCGTGCGGGCTCGTGGCGCAGCGCCTGGGAGAGGCCTTCGGAAGTGTGCCGGTTCAGAATCTGTACGTGCTCCAGGTAGAGCGCATGCAGGCGGGCCTGGACCTTGGCCGCGCCCAGGACCTCGTCCTGCCAGCGGCGCAAGGCCTGCTCCTGGGCGTGTAACAGGGCCTGCGGCTCGTCCCCGGTGGTCACGGGCAGGCCCTGGCGTGCCAGTTCGATGACTTGGGTGTGCTGCCGCTGGGCGCTGTCCAGCTGCTCCAGCATCAACCGCTCGAGGTAGACCAGGGTGAGCCCGGTCAGTGCCTTCAGCGGGCTGACCAGCAGCCGCTGCAATGGCATGGCGTAGGGGTTGAGAGCTGACGTATTCATGGTGTCGGCACTCCGATGAGCGTGTGGCCGCAGTGAACGCACTGCAAGCTGAATGCTACATCAGGTTCTGTTGCGTTGCAACATAACATGAATTGGTCAGACCGCAATAGGCTGTAAAACCCCGCCCACGGGTCCTAGAATCAGGGGCAATCGCGAGGCAGACAGCGCAGGAGGCGGTGGCTGGCGCCGCCGGTCCCCTGCTGTAGAAGGGCGATCATTGGTCGAGCAGGGAGGACTCCGTATCTATGGCGAAGAAGACAATGCACGCCGTGCAACTGACCCGCCACGGTGATTTGGATGCCCTGGTCTATCGCGACGATGTGCCGCGCCCGGAACCGGCGAGGGGCGAGGTGCTGATCGAGGTCAGTGCCTGCGGCATGAACAACACCGACGTCTGGGTGCGGCAGGGGGCCTACGGCACCGAGACCGATCCGGACAGTGTCTCCACCTGGCGCCGGGGCCGCTCGACCCTGACCTTTCCGCGCATCCAGGGCACCGATATCGTCGGCACCGTCGTGGCCGTAGGCGAGGGCGTGCCCGAGGCCCGCATCGGTGAGCGGGTCATGGTGGACTTCAGCCTCTATAACCGGGCGGATGACAGCCTCGCCGATATCGACTACATCGGCCACGGCCGTGACGGGGGCTATGCCGAGTACACTGCGGTGCCCTCGGAGAACGCCCACGTGGTGGATACCGATATGAGCGACGCCGAACTGGCGACCTTCTGCTGTGCCTATCTGACCGGCGAGCACATGCTGGAACGGGCCCGGGTGCAGGCGGGGGAGCGGGTGCTGGTGACCGGTGCCTCCGGCGGCGTGGGCTCCGGCATCATACAGCTGTGCCGGGCGCGGGGCGCCATCCCCTACGCCGTGACCAGCCGGGACAAGGCAGAGGCGGTGCGCGGGATTGGTGCCGAAGCGGTCATCCCCCGTGAGAGTGGCGATCTGGTGACGGCGGTGGACCAGGCCACCGAAGGCCGGCCCATCGACGTGGTGGCCGATCTGGTGGCCGGCCCGCTGTTCAACGACCTGCTGCGGGTGCTGCGTCCGGAGGGCCGGTATACCACGGCCGGCGCCATCGCGGGGCCCGTGGTGCAGTTGGATCTGCGGACGCTCTATCTCAAGCATCTGCAACTGCACGGCTCCTCCCAGGGCACCCGCGGGGATTTTCGGCGCCTGGTCGGCTATATCGAGAGGGGGCAGGTGCGGGCGCTGCTGTACAACACCTACCGGCTCTCCGATTTCCATCGTGCGCAGCGGGATTTCATGGAAAAGTCCTATATCGGCAAGCTGGTGGTGGTGCCTGATCGAAAATGGGACGAGGTGGGCCGCCCCCATGCGCGCTAAAGCCAGCCTGCGCCAGCTTCGTCTGGTGGATGTGGACGTGGGCGGGGATGTGCACCGGGTGGTGATGGGCGGGGTGGCCCCCTGCCCGGGGCCCACGGTGCGCGACAGCATGGACTATCTGGAGTCGCGCGCCGACGGCCTGCGCCGGTTGCTGATCAGCGAGCCCTTCGGTTACGACTCCATGTGCGTCGACCTGGTCATGCCCGCCTGCCTGCCGGAGGCGCAGCTGGGCTACGTCATCATGGAGGTCATGGGGTACCCCTTTTACTCCGGTTCCAACACCATCGCCACCGCGGCCGCGGTGCTGGAGGCGGGCCTGGTCCCCATGGAGGAGGGCGAGCAGTCGCTCTGCCTGGAGGCGCCGGCGGGCCTGACCCGGGTGCGCACGCGCAATCGTGACGGGGTCGTGGAGTCGGTGACCGCGCAGGGCTCGCCGGCCTTCATCCAGGCCAGGGATGAGTCCGTGACTGTGCCGGGTCTGGGGACGGTGCGCTACGACCTGGCCTGGAGCGGGGGTTATTACATCATGGTGGATGCGGCCAGTCTGGGGCATCGGGTGGCGGAGGCGGAGATCAACGCCATGATCCTGACTGCCGATCGCATCGTCAACGCCGTGCAGCGTGAATTCCGTTATCAGCACCCGGAACTGGGGGCCGTGGGGCTGCCCCGGTTCCTGCATTTCATGGGCCCCGTAGAGCGACGCGCCGACGGCAGATTGTGGGCCGCCTCCGCCACCTATGGCCATCCGGGGGTGATATGGCGCTGTCCCACCGGCACCGGGACCTCGGCCCGACTCGCGCTGATGGCGGCCCGGGGGGAGATTACGCCGGGTGTGCCCCTGGAGACGGTCTCGCCCGCCGGCAACGCCTTCACCGGCGTGATCAACGGCTTCTCCAGCGTGGGCGGGCACCAGGCGGTGGACACGGCCATCACCGCACGACCCTACCCCGTGGCGAACATGGATATGACCATCGATATCGACGCCCCCATGATGCGGCCCTACCAGCTACACCACATCCTAATCACCCCCGGTAATGCCCTGACCGCCGCCGGGCGCTGCGATCAGAATCGCCGGTCGTCGTCCTGATCGTCCCACTCCTGGGGCGGGTCGATGCGCGGCGGTCCCGCCCGCCGCTGGGAGATGATCTGCCAGGCCACGTGCGCGATGGCGATGAGAAAGGCCGGCAGAAACAGCAGGATCAGCACCGGAGTGCCGCCGATCACAAAGAGGGTGCCCAGCGGTGAGGTCTGGATCAGAATCAGCACCAGCGCCAGGATGAACCAGCGGGCGGCGAAGGTGCCGCAGTGGTCGCGACACCAAGCCGCCCGCGCCAGCCGGTCCGTGTCCCGGGGCAGGCGGGCCAGGTGCCAGTGGGCGAACCAGAAGGCCAGCAGCCACTGGCCCGCGGAGTGCGGTTCTCGGGGTCGTTGTGACATGGGTGAGGTGCTCGGTTAGCGAAGCCTGGTGGGAGTGTACCGGATGCGGTCCCAATGGGCCTAAGCCGGAAACCGCGGGGCCCTCCGCCGGGGCAGACGGTACCGGGCGCCCGTGCCAGACTGGAGGGCACGGGGGGTTATCGCGGGCCGGGCGGAATAAGGAGGGAACGTGGCTGGGTATTCGGAGCTCTTCCTGCGCACTGCCAAGGACGCCATGCGTCCGGCCGTGGTGGTCTGTGACCGTACCACCCCCTGCGAAAAGGTCATTGCGCGGCTCGCGGAGACGGGAAGCAATTGCGCCGTGATCACCCGCGGCGGGGGGCGGGTGGTCGGGCAGTTGAGTGGCCGCGACGTGGCCCATCGCGTGGCCTTCAGGGTGGCGCCGGAGACGCCGGTAAGTGAGGTGCTGACCGGGCCGGTGCGGGTGGCGCGGCACGATGAGCGGTTGTACCGCCTGGTGGGGGTGATGCGTGTCACCCGTGCGCAATACCTGCCGGTGGTGGACGATGCCGGGCGGGTGATTGGCCTGTTGTCCCGGGCCGACGCCCTGGGTGCGGGATTGCCCCGCTACCTCGAGCGCCTGGACCGGTTCGCCCAGTCGGCGACGGTATCCGGCCTGCGCGCCATCCGGCAGGCCCAGTCCGACCTGGCCGGCGACCTGCTGGCGGACAGGCTGGATGCCCCCGAGATCCAGGCCCTGCTGTCCGGAATCAACGAGGACATCTACCGCCAGCTCACTGCCAACGCCGTGGAGGGTCTGGCGCTGGATGGCTGGGGGCGGCCGCCGGCGGCCTTCGCGGTCATGGTGATGGGCTCGGGAGGCCGGCGTGAGAGCTTCCTCGGGCCGGATCAGGACAATGGCCTGATCATCGCCGACTACCCGGACGCCGAGCACACCGCGGTGGATGCCTATTTCGCGGAGTTCGCCGCCCGGCTCAACCGGGATCTGGACCAGGTGGGGATCCCCTACTGCCAGGGGCACGTCATGGCCCGCAACCCACTCTGGCGGAAGAGCCACAGCCAGTGGCTGGCACAACTCGACTACTGGATGCGCAGCCGCCGTCCCCAGGTACTGCTCAACGCCAGTGTGTTGCTGGACTTTCGGGTGGTCTGCGGGGACGTTGCCCTCGGGCAGTCGCTGCGCCGCCTGATGGTGGAGCGGGTGGGCGGCTCACCGGGATTCATGCGGGCGTTGATGCTGGCCGACTCGCCGAAAGAGGTGGGGCTGGGGTGGTTTGACCGCTTGGTCACGGAGTCCGATGACTCGATCCACCAGGGCGAGATCAATCTCAAACGCCACGGCATCATGCCCATCGTCGAGGCGGTGCGCCTATATGCGTTGGCCCATGGGGTGGAGGCGACCGCCACCCGGGAGCGCATGAGGCGGCTCCATGAACTGGGGGCGCTGAACACCAATGACCTGGACGCGCTGACCCACGCCCATGGCTTCATGTGCCACCTGCTGCTCGCCCACCAGGTCCAGGAGGTGGCGGCGGGCCGCGCGCCCCGGCCGCACCTGCCGCCGGAGACCCTCACCCGCCGGGAACACGATCAGTTGGTCCGCAGCATGAAGACCTCCCAGGGGCTGCTCAGGCGTCTGCGTAAGACCCTGGTCGGCGATATCTGAAGGGGCGCAGGCGGCCTAGGGTTGCTGGCGCTCCGCCTGGCGCTTTTGCCGAACCATCAGGATGACCAGGCGAATGTTGTACGCCATGCCGATGGCGAAGGCCAGGAGCGCGGTAATGAGAAACAGCGGCATCAACATCGGGGTGTCGGTGAAATAGGCCAGCCACAGCGATAGCAGGCTGATGGCCCCGATAGGAACACCGATTTTCATCAGGATGCGTAGACCGCGATCCGGTGGTATAACACTGCGCTTCTTTTCCTGCACCATAGTGATTGCTCCGCGCGCCCGCGCCGCCTCAGTGGGCGACCAGAATAGGCAGTCACGCCCGCCTGATCAAGCGCTCGGGGTGGAGGGCTCGGCATGACGGCGGTAAGCCCGCTGTGCTATGTTTTCTGGAAAACTATAGCCAGAAACTATAGCGATAATCGCTGAACCAACGGGTTCCCCCAAGCAGGGCCCGGGCGGCGTAAGGTTTCGGGAGGAGCCATGGAGTCCCATTCCGTTCTCGTTGTCGACGATGAGCCCAACATTGTCCTCTCCCTGCGTTTTCTGATGCAGGCGGAGGGCTATCCGGTGCATGTGGCCTGCGACGGATGCCAGGCCCTGGAACTGGCGCGGGTCCATCGGCCCCGAGTGATCCTGCTCGACCTGATGCTGCCTGGTGAGGACGGCTACGAGGTCTGCCAGCGGTTACGCGAGGTGCCGGGGGGCCGGGATGCGGGCGTTATCATGCTCACGGCCCGTGGGCGCCAAACCGAGCGTGAGAAGGGCCTGGCGCTGGGCGCGGACGATTACGTGACCAAGCCATTCAGCACCCGGGATCTGCTCCGGCGGGTGGCGCACTACATGAAGGCCGGCCGCGATACACCGCTGGCCTCCGCACCGACGCCGATCGCCGGAAGTATGTAATGCGGCAGCGGCCCTTCGTCACCTGGGTCCTGACGGGCGCAGTTGCCGTCGCCGCCGCCATAGTGGTGCTCGCGGTCTACAGCGTCACGCCCAGCGAGCCGGGGGGCACCGATAACACCGCGCTGGTGGCCAGCCTCGGGGTACTTGGGGTGGTGGCCGTCGGGCTGGTCAGCTGGCTCTTGCTGGAGCGCCTGTTGATGCGGCCCTCCCGGAAGCTCAGCCGCGGGGTCCGGGCGCTGCTGGAATCCCGCCAGGCGAACCAGGAGATCATCCTCCCCCGGCGCCATGCCCTCGGGGACCTGCCGACCACGGTGGAGTCACTGGCCGATGCGTTGCGCAAGTCGCGGCGAGAGACCCGCAAGGCCATGCAATCGGCCACCGCCGAACTCTCCGAGCAGAAGACCTGGCTGGAGACCATCCTGCAGGGACTCAGCGAAGGGGTGCTGGTCTGCAACCGCCAGCACCAGATCATGCTCTACAACCGGGCGGCCGGGACTATCCTCGGACACCCGGAGGCCATCGGTCTCGGCCGCCCCCTGTTCAACGTGCTCTCCAGTCCGCCGGTGCAGCACACCCTGGAGCGCCTGGAGCGCCGCCACAAGGGCGATGTGGACCTGCCGACGGAACTCTCCGCCCCCTTCGTCTGCACCAGCGCCGATGCCCAGCGCATGTTCCATGGGCGCATGGCCTTGATTCAGAACAGCCAGGGCCAGATTACCGGTTATCTCATCACCCTGGTGGACATCTCCAGCGATCTCACCCGACTGGCCCAGGGTGACGCCGTGCGCCGGGCGCTCACCCGCGACCTGCGTGGCGTGGTGGGCAACCTGCGCGCCGCCGCGGAGACCGTGGCCAGCTATCCGGACATGAAGCCGGAGGAGCGCCAGTCGTTCGATGCCGTCATTCGCAGCGAGAGTGAGAAGCTGAGCGAGCAGATCGACGAGCTGGCCCACCAGATCCGGGGCTACAACCTGGGGCGGTGGCCCATGGCCGACGTCTTCGTGGGGGATCTGGTCAACTGCCTGCAGCAGCGGCTGATGGACCTCCCGGACGTCCGGTTGACCCTGGTGGGGCTGCCGCTCTGGGTCCATGGCGACAGCCTTTCACTGATGCTGGCGCTGGATTGCCTGGTGCGACAGGTGCATGACCATACCGGCGCGACGGCCTTCGATGTGGAGGCGTTGCTGGGCGATACCCGGGTGTACGTGGACATCAGCTGGCAGGGCGAGCCGATCACTACCGGCGAGCTGAACCGCTGGATGGCGATCCCCTGCGGCGGCGATGAGGTGGGCGGCCAGCACCTGGGGGATATCCTGGAGCGGCATGGCTGTGAGCCCTGGAGCCAGACGGGCAGGCGCGAGGGGCAGGCCTTGTTGCGCTTGCCGCTGATGATGTCCCGCCGGCCCCAGTTCATGGAGGAGGAGGAGCGGCTGCCGGCACGGCCCGAGTTCTACGACTTCGGGCTGATGCAGGAGTATGCCGGGGACGAGGCCCTGGCGGCCCGGCGGCTGGCCGACCTGAGTTTCGTGGTGTTCGATTGCGAGATGACCGGGCTGAACCCCGAGGGGGGCGATGAGATCATCTCCATCGCCGGGGTCCGGGTGGTGAACGGCCGGGTACTGACCGGTGAGACCTTTGACCGAATCATCAATCCGGGACGCCCCATCCCGCCTGGCTCCGTGCGCTTCCACGGCATCACCGACGACGATGTGCAGGACAAGCCGCCCATCGAGGTGGTGCTGCCCCAGTTTAAATCCTTCGTGGGGGACGCCGTCCTGGTGGCGCACAATGCCGCCTTCGATATGAAGTTCATCAGCATGAAGGAGCGCGAGGCCGGGGTGCGCTTCGATAATCCGGTGCTCGACACCCTGCTGCTCTCGGCCCTGCTGGACGGTGATGAGGAGGACCACTCGCTGGACGCGCTGTGCGACCGCTACGGCATTGCCATCACCGGCCGTCACACCGCTCTGGGCGATACCCTGGCCACCGCCGAGCTGCTGGTTCGTATCATTGAGCGGCTGGAGGCGCAGGGCTACCAGACGTTCGGCGAGGTGATGAAGGCCTCGCGGATGGCCGCGGAACTCCGCCACCGCTCCGCGGTCTTCAGTGCACAGGGCGAGGGGATGGAGTCCTCCCGCACCTGATCCCCGTTACCCTCCGTTACCTACCGTGGCAAGGGTTCGCGTCACCAACGGTGACAGCTTGTTACCTTGCGTGACACCGCCCGCTGCACCCCCGCGCCAAGCCGCTGATTGCTGGGCTCGCAATTTCTGGCATGACTTCTGCAAGTCTCCCTGCCGTACTTTCAGCGCGCAGTGGCATAAAGATGGGCGACGACCAACACAACAAGGCGGAGCAGGGCGCAGCGTCCGATCGGGGCGACGTGCGGGTCTTTCTTCGCCAGTATGCGCCCTTCGACGACATGACCGATGAGCACTTGGGCTATCTGGTGGACCGCTTGGCCATCCGTGTCTATGCCCGGGGCGAGGCGCTGACCCATCCCGACCGCGGCCCTGTCGACCGGCTGTTTATCATTCGTTCCGGCCGGGTGGGCGGGGAGTCGCCGCGGGGTGACGATCAAGAGGCGGGCAACGTCTGGGAATTGCGCGCGGGTGAGTGCTTCCCGGTGGGCGCCCTGGTGACCGGCAAGCCGGCGCGGACCATCCATCGCGCCCTGGAGGAGACCACCTGCCTCGAACTCGAGGAAGGCGACTTTACCCATTTGCTGCACGTGTCGGAGGAGTTTCATGCCTTCTGCACCCGGCGCCTCTCCACCATGCTGGACCAACTACTGGCCCAGTATCAGAGCCAGGAGGTGAAGGGGCTGGGCAACGGCGACACCTCGCTGGACATCCCGCTGGGCGAGCGGCTGCGGCGGGAACCGGTGACCTGCCGGGAGGAGACCACAATAAAAGAAGCGTTGCAGGCCATGGATACCCAGCGGGTGGGGAGCATTGTCGTCACCGATGACCGGCTTCGCCCACTGGGGGTCTTTACCCTGCACGACCTGCTGCGCCGGGTGGCCCTGCCCCAGGTGCCGCTCGATCGCCCCATGCGCGAGGTGATGACCTCCGACCCGGTATCCATGCCGCGGTCGGCCTTCGCCTTCGAGGCGGCCATGGTCATGGCGCAGCACGGCATCCACCACGTCTGTGTGGTGGAGCGGGGCCGCCTGCAGGGGGTGATCTCCGAGCGCGACCTGTTCACGCTGCAACGGGTGGGGTTGGTCAATCTCACCCGCAGCATCCGTCGGGCGGCCAGTGTCGAGGCCCTGGCGCCGCTGCAGGCGGACATCCACCGCCTGGTCGGGCAGATGATCGACCAGGGGGTCAAGGTCGCGCAGATCATGCAGATGATCACCCTGCTCAACGATCATATCGGTGAGCGCATCATCCAGCTCTGCCTGGCCGAGGCCGATGATGACGTCTCCGATATCGACTTTTGCTGGATCGCCTTCGGCAGCGAAGGGCGACAGGAACAGACCCTGAAAACCGACCAGGACAACGGCATCCTGTTCATGGTCGATGACGACGGCCCCGATGCCGACGCCATCCGTGCGCGGCTGGTGCCGGTCGCCCAGCGCATCAACCAGGCCCTGGACCGCTGCGGCTATCCCCTCTGCCCCGGCAACATCATGGCCGGCAACCCGGAGTGCTGCCTGTCGCTGGAGGAGTGGCAGCAGCGCTTCAAGCGCTGGATCGACCAGGGGACACCGGAGCACCTGCTCAAGGCCGCCATCTTTTTCGACTTCCGGGTCATCCACGGGCCCACCGGCGGGGCCGAGGGGCTTCGGACCTGGTTGCTGGAGCGGACTTCACGCAACAGCCGGTTCCGCAAGCAGATGGCGGCCAACGCCCTGCGCAACCGGCCCCCGCTGGGGGTGATCCGCGATTTCGTCACCCGAACCCACGGTGATCAGCGCAACGTCATCGACCTCAAGCTCAACGGCGTCACGCCCTTCGTGGACGCGGCGCGTATCTTTTCCCTGGCCCACCGGCTCCCGGCCACCAACACGGTGGACCGCCTGGAGCAGGCGGCCGAGGCCGGTGCCCTGGTCCGGGGGGATGTGGAGGCGTGGGTTATCGCCTACCACTATATTCAGGTGCTGCGCACCCGGCAGCACCAGGAGCAGGCAGCGGCCGGGAAGCCGCTCAGCAATCATGTTTCACCCAACGAACTCAATGAACTGGATAAAAAGATTCTCAAGGAGGCATTTCGCGAGGCGAGGAAACTACAATCAAAACTCACTTCGGAGTATCAACTGTAACGGCCGTAAGCACTGCAAAGGGAATTGCCGAATCATCCTTTAATCCTAGGAAAGAGGAGTGTCATCCATGTCTGATTCGGAAAATCAGGTGACAAAAGACAGAGGCGAATACTGGCGAAAGAACCTCAAGATCATTGGGGGTTGCCTGGTCGTCTGGGCGTTTGTCTCGCTGGTACTCGGCGTGTTGCTCGCCGACTGGCTGAATAACTTCAGCATCGGCGGCTATCCGCTCGGGTTCTGGTTCGCGCAGCAAGGCTCGATCTACGTGTTCCTCGTGATCATCTTCTTCTATGCCTGGCGCATGAACAAACTGGATCGCGAATACGACGTCTACGAAGACTGAGGCTATAGAACAATGGAAGGATCTCAACAGATACTCAACCTGACCGTGGTGGGTCTCACCTTCGCGCTCTACATCGGTATCGCGATCTGGGCCCGCACCGGTAGCACCAGCGAGTTCTACGTGGCCGGCAAGGGGGTCAACCCCGTCGCCAACGGCATGGCCACGGCCGCTGACTGGATGTCCGCCGCCAGCTTCATCTCCATGGCCGGCCTGATTGCCTTCCTGGGCTTTACGGGTGGCGCCTTCCTGATGGGCTGGACCGGTGGCTACGTGTTGATGGCCCTGCTGCTGGCCCCCTACCTGCGTAAGTTCGGTAAGTTCACGGTGCCCGAGTTCATCGGCGACCGGTTCTACTCGAAGACGGCGCGGGTGATTGCGGTCATCTGCCTGCTGGCCATCTCCATCACCTACGTTATCGGCCAGATGCGCGGCGTCGGTATCGCCTTCTCCAACATCCTGGAGGTGCCGCTGACCGTGGGCCTGATCTCCGGCATGGTGGTGGTGTTCATCTACGCTGTGTTCGGCGGTATGAAGGGTATCACCTATACCCAGATCGCCCAGTACTGCGTGATGATCTTCGCCTACACCGTCCCGGCGGTCTTCATCGCCATCGCCATCACCGGCGTGCCGATCCCGCAGATCGGTCTCGGCAGCACCCTCGCCGGCTCCGACACCTATCTGTTGGAGGCGCTGGACCAGACCCTGGTGGACTTGGGCTTTGCGGCCTACTCGGCCACCGAGGGCGGCTTCAACATGCTCAACATGTTCCTGCTGACCATCTCCCTGATGATCGGTACCGCAGGTCTGCCGCACGTGATCATCCGGTTCTTCACCGTGCCGCGTATCCGCGACGCGCGTAAGTCCGCCGGCTGGTCCCTGGTCTTTATCGCCCTGCTCTACACCACCGCCCCGGCTGTGGGTGCCATGGCGATGTGGAACCTGCTCGACACCGTGCTGGTGGACCGCCACAGCATCGGTGAGGCTGAGGCCCACACCCGGTATGAGGACCTGCCCGACTGGATGTACCGCTGGGAGCAGACCGGTCTGCTGCAGTGGGAGGACAAGAACAACGACGGCCGTATCCAGTACTACAACGACGGCAATGCGGAGTTCGACCAGATGGCCCGCGAGCAGTGGGGCTGGGAAGGCTCGGAGATCACCAACCTGGACCGTGACATCATCGTGCTGGCCAACCCGGAGATCGCCGGTCTGCCGACCTGGGTGATCGCCCTGGTGGCGGCGGGTGGTATCGCGGCGGCGCTGTCCACCGCGGCCGGTCTGCTATTGGCCATCTCCTCGGCGGTTTCGCACGACTTGCTCAAAGGCGTGTTCAAACCCGATATCAGCGAGAAGAACGAGATGCTCGCGGCCCGTATCTCCATGGCCGTCGCCATTATCTTCGCGGGGTATCTGGGCTTGAACCCACCAGGCTTCGCGGCCGAGGTGGTGGCGCTGGCCTTCGGTCTCGCCGCGGCCAGCCTCTTCCCGACCCTGATGATGGGCATCTTCTACCGGAAGATGAACCGCGAAGGGGCCATCGCCGGCATGCTGGCGGGTCTGATCGTGACCCTGGGTTACGTCTTCACCTACAAGGGCTTCCTGTTCTTCCCGCAGCTGGCCCTGCTGCCGGACACCGCCGAGTACTGGCTGTTCGGTATCAACCCGGCCGCATTCGGTGTGATCGGCGCCGTGGCGAACGGCATTGTCTCCTTCGCCGTGGCGAAGATGACCGCGCCGCCGCCGGCCGAGATCCAGAAGCTGGTGGAGAGCGTGCGTGTGCCGCGCGCCGACTGATCGCTAACTTCTGCGATTGGGTTGCCGCACCCCCCGGGTGCGGCAACCACCCGACTGAACGCTTAAGCCCGCCATCCGGCGGGCTTTTTTTATGAGCGGCGGGCGGACCACCGGGGGGGCTGGGCGCCGTCCTGTGCCGATTCGGGGTGGTACGCAGCGCCGTGGGGCCATAGCGGAAGCCCCTGAAAGGTGAGTAAGCTGCAGCCCAGGGGCGCTGCCGGGCAGTGCCGTGTTCAGGGAGGTGGGTGTTGTGGATGAGACGCAGGACCAAGGGGCTCCGGGCGCCAGTGAATCAGGTGCCGGTAGCGGGGCAACGGCAGGGACCGGTGCGGAGGGCACGGGTTTGGGGCGGGCTCTGGAGCAGGCATCGGACCTGGCGGCCATCCAGGCCGTTGCGGGCCGCTTCCCCGAGGGTCAGGCCGCGCTGCAGCGCTCCGGCAGGGACGCGGTGACCCAGGCCCGGATCGTCAGCGGTTGGGTGGACGCCCTGACCCGGCGGTTGATTGTCCTCGCGGAGGCGGAAATGGGGACGCCGGCGCCGGGGCCGTGGGCCTGGCTCGCGTGCGGCTCCCAGGGGCGGGGTGAGCAGACCGTGCACACGGATCAGGATAATGCCCTGGTCTATGGGGATGATCTCCCGCCGGGGGCCGACGACTGGTACCGGCGCCTGGCGGGGCGGGTGACGGAAGGGCTGGCGGCCTGTGGCTTGCCGCATTGCCCGGGCGGCGTCAGTCCGGCGAATGGTGATTGGCGGCGCAGCGTCGGCAGTTGGCGGCGGGCGCTGCTCACAGTCATTGAGGCCCCGGGACGCAAGGCGGTGATGCTGGCCACCCATTACCTGGATCTGCGGGTGGTGGCCGGCGATCCGGCCCTGTTTGAGCCCGTACGCCGGGAGGCCTTGGAGCGGGCGGCGAGCAACCGCCGGTTCCTCGCCCGGCTGAGCGATGGGGCGACGCGGCCGCGCCCACCGTGGCATGGCCTGGGGCGGGTCTGGACCCCCTGGTGGGGTGCGAATGCGGGCCGGGTGGATCTGAAACAGGGCGGGCTGCTGCCGTTGGTGCAGTTGGCCCGGGTCTATGCCGTGCGCGCGGGCCTGCCCGCCCACCATACCCTGGAGCGCCTGCAGCAGGCCGCCGGGGCGGGCACGCTGGACCGCGGTGAGGCCGGCGCGCTGATACAGGGCTACCAGGTTGTCGCCGGTATCCGCGCCCGCCTGCACGCCGAGGCCATCGACGCCGGCCGCCCGCTGCACAACCAGGTCCCGGTGGCGGCACTGAGCCGGGGGGAGTACGCGGCGTTGCGCGCCGCCTTTCGCAGTATCCTGCGCCGCCAGCGCGCATTGCGCCGGGCCGTGGTGCGCGAGGGGCTATAGCCCCCGGGGTGCGCGTGGTGGAATCCGCCTACGGGGTAGCCCCGCCCGGCCTTCAGGGCGCCTGGAAGGCATCCCGGTGGAAGGCGATGGCCTGTTCCAGCTCTTCCATTCCGGCCGCCTGCAGGGGTTCGAGTTCGGCGCCGGCCAGCACCTCCAGCACGGTCCGTACCCCCCGGGACAGCGCCTCCAGGTTGTAGCCCCCTTCCAGCACGAAGGCCAGCCGCCCCTGGGCGTGCCTTGTGGCGATCTCCTGCAGCACTGCGGTCAAGGCGGCGAAGCCCTCGTAACTCATATTCAGGGCCTGGTCCAGCCGGTGGGGGTCGAAGCCGGCCGAGACCAGCACCAGGTCGGGCTGGAACCAGTCAGCGGCGGGGACGAGGATTTCGTGGAAGGCCCGCAGGAGCGCGGCATCACCGGCCCCGGGCGGTAACGGGACGTTGACCGTGGTGCCTTCCCCCAGGCCGTGACCGACCTCCTCCAGTCGGCCCGAGCCCGGGTAGAAGGGCGAGGCCCGGTGGGTGTCGAAAAAGAGCACATCCGGGTCGGCGCGGAAGATGTCCTGGGTGCCGTTGCCGTGGTGGACGTCCCAGTCCACGATCAGCACCCGCTGGCAGCCCAGTGCCGCTTGGGCGTGGGCGGCCGCCACGGCGACATTGTTGAACAGGCAAAAACCGCGGGCGCGCACCGCCTCGGCGTGGTGCCCCGGGGGGCGCACCAGGGCGAAGGCGGCCTCAGCGTCACCCTGTACCACCGCCTCCACCGCGGCAATGGCGGTGCCGGCCGCCACCTCGGCGGCGTCCACACTGCCCGGGCAGACCGCAGTGGTGTCCACATCCAGCCAGGCGTGCTTGCCGCGCAGGGCGTAGATGGTCTCCAGATAGGAGAGGGTATGCACCCGGCCCAGTTCTGCCGGGGTGGCGGCCCGGCCAGTGCGGAAGGTCACCCCGGGGACCGGCTCGCGGACCAGCAGGTCCATGATGGCGGTAAGGCGCCCTGGATGCTCCGGGTAGTTCCACTGGATGGTGAGCCCGTCCAGCATGCGCTTGACCCGGGTGGCCAGGCGGCCCGGCTGATACGCATCCTGCACGTCCGGCCGGTGCTCCAGCATTCGGGCATCGTGGAAGGCGATGACGCGGCGGTCCCCAATCACTTCGGGCTCCTTCGGCCGATGGTCATTCGATCATAGTCGATTCCAGAGGTGCGGTCGCGGCCTGGGGGGCAAGCCGCGCTCTCCTGCGTAAAAATGCGCTACCGTGAGTGCTTGACCACGACCCCGGACCGGCTTGTTGATAACCGTTGCATGTGCGGGTGAGCCGGGCCATCGATTGGAGGCGACGGCGATGCTTGCCAATGACACGCCGCTGAGGGCGGCGGTGAGTGCACCCCATCATCTGGCGGCCGAGGCGGGCGCCGGCGTGCTGCGGGAAGGGGGGAATGCCATCGAGGCCATGGTGGCCGCTGCCGCAGCGATTGCGGTGGTCTATCCGCACATGAACGGCCTGGGGGGCGACAGCTTCTGGTTGTTGCGCGAGCCGGGCAGGGCGCCCCTGGGTATCGAGGCCTGTGGCCCGGCGGCGGTCGGTGCGACACCCGCCTGGTACCGCGACCGGGGGCTGACGGTCATCCCTAGCCGCGGAGGGGCGGCCGCCAACACCGTCGCCGGCACGGTGGCCGGCTGGCAGGTGGCGCTGGCGCTTAGTCGTTCGCAGTGGTCGGGGCGCCTGCCCCTGCACCGGCTCCTGGCGCCCGCCGTGGCGCATGCGCGAGAGGGGTACCCGATGACCCATAGCCAGGCCGAGGCCACCCGGGACAAGCATCCGGAGCTGGGGCCGCAGCCGGGGTTTGATGCCCAGTACTTGCCCGGCGGGGCCTTTCCCGTCCCGGGCGAGACGTTCCGCCAGCCGGAGCTGGCCAGCACCCTGGAACGCCTGGCGGCGGTCGGCCTGGCGGACTTCTATTCCGGCGAGCTGGCACAGGCGCTGGGTGAGGGCCTCGCCGAGGCGGGCAGTCCGATACGGGCCCCGGACCTGGCGGGCTATGCCGCCCGCCGGGTGGCACCGCTGAACATGAGGCACAGCCTGGGCACCCTGTGGAACATGCCGCCACCCACTCAGGGGTTGGCCTCGTTGATGATCCTCGGAGTCTTTGACCGGCTGCAGCGGCGCCACCCGGTAGCGGCGGAGAGCGCAGAGTGGTTGCACGCCATGGTGGAGGCAGTCAAGCAGGCCTTCCTGGTGCGGGACCGCGTTGTCACCGATCCCGCCTATCTGCCGGAGGATCCAGCGCAGTGGCTGAAGCCGGAGGCGCTGGACGCCTTGGCGGATCGGGTGGACTGGAGCCGCGCCCTGGCCTGGCCGCAGCCGGCCTCCCCGGGGGACACCGTATGGCTGGGGGCCATCGACGCCGAGGGTCGCTGTGTCAGCTTCATCCAGAGCCTGTTTCATGAGTTCGGCAGCGGGGTGGTCGTCCCCGACACCGGCGTGATCTGGCAGAACCGGGGCTGCAGCTTCTCGCTCGCGCCCGATGCCCTGAATGACCTCAAGCCGGGCCGCCGTCCCTTCCATACCCTGAACCCGGCCCTGGCGGTTCTGGATGACGGCCGTACCCTGGTATACGGCACCATGGGGGGGGAGGGCCAACCGCAGACCCAGGCGGCGGTGTTCACCCGGGTGGCCCTCTACGGCCAATCACCGGAGCAGGCGGTGGCCTCGCCGCGCTGGCTGTTGGGCAGGACCTGGGGGGCCGGGACGGACACGCTGAAGCTGGAAGCGGATTTCCCGCCGGAGTTGGTGGAAGCGCTGCGGGGCCGTGGCCACGACGTGGAGGTGGTGCCGCCCCGCAACAGTGCGATGGGCCACGCCGGCCTCCTGGTGCGTGACCGGGCGGGCCATGTCCGGGCGGCATCCGATCCGCGTAGCGATGGAGGCGTGGCGGGGCTATGACCGCACCGGAGTTGGCATTGCTTGCGGCGGGGTTGCTGGGCACTGGGGTGGTGGCCGGTATCATGGCCGGTCTCTTGGGGGTCGGGGGCGGCATCGTTATCGTGCCGGTGCTCTTCTACGTGTTCACCCTGTTGGAGGTCGACCCGGCGGTGCAGATGCACCTGGCGGTGGGGACCTCTTTGGCGGTGGTGGTCCCCACCTCCCTGCGCTCGGCCATCAGCCACCACCGCAACGGCACAGTGGACGTGGCCTTGCTCAGGGAACTGTGGCCGACGCTGTTGCTCGGCGTGGTGCTCGGCATCCTGCTGAGCGCCCGGGTGTCCGGTGCGGTCCTCACTGGGGTGTTCGGCTTCGTGGGGCTGCTGGTGGCCCTCAACATGGCCCGGGCCGCACCGCCGCCGCACCTGGCGGAGCGGGCCCCCGGACCCTGGGTCCGGGGCGCCATTGGCGGCTTTGTGGGCACGGTCTCCACCATGATGGGCATCGGCGGGGGTACCCTGAGCGTGCCCATCTTCCAGGCGCTGCGCTTCCCCATGCACCGATCGGTGGGGACGGCCGCGGCCATTGGTTGCATCATCTCCATCCCGGGGGTGATCGGCTTTCTCTGGGCCGGGATGGGGGTGCCGGAGCGGCCGCCGTTCAGCGTGGGTTATGTCAGTCTGCTGGGGTTCCTGTTGATCGCCCCGACCACCGTGCTCTGTGCCCCTTACGGCGTGAGACTGGCCATGCATCTCAATACCGTGCAGCTCAGAAGGGCCTTCGCCCTGTTCCTCCTGATCACCGCGCTTCTCATGCTGCACCGGACCTTCTCCGGTTGACGCTCCGGTTGGATAACAGAGCGATACGCTGAGTCTCTGTCGTTAGTGGCAGTCGCACTGCGTCCGATTGTCGCAGGAGGGGGGCGTGCGGAGGCCGGGGCAGACTATGATAGTCAGTGCTGGCAGTAGGCAGGCCGTTTGTTATCCATGGTTCGGGAGTTTAGTGATCATGTCAGATATGACAGCCATATGACACACATGGCTGTCATATCCCACAGGTCGATCGGGTCAAACGGCCACCCGGTGGCCGGGCGGTCCTTTGTAAGGCCATGATCCCGAAACGGAATCAGGCATCGCTTTCAGGCGGCTGCACGGTGGCATGGCACTTGCTGAAGCTGCAGACGAACAGCTCGCTGCAGCATCGCAGTTTTGCAACGGAGGTCGATAATGGAGCTGGATCCGGTTTTCCTGTCCCGACTACAGTTCGGGTTCGTGGTGTCCTTCCACGCCATATTCCCGGTGTTCACCATCGGGTTGGCATCGTACATCGCTGCCCTGGAGGGGCTGCTGTACCGCACCGGCAACCCCGTGTACGAGCGCTTGGCCAAGTTCTGGACCCAGGTCTTTGCCGTGGTCTTCGGTATGGGCGTGGTTTCGGGTATCGTCATGTCGTTCCAGTTCGGCACGAACTGGAGCGCGTTCTCATACGCCTCGGCCAATTTCCTTGGGCCTATCCTCAGCTACGAGGTGATCACGGCCTTCTTCCTCGAGGCGGTGTTCCTGGGCATCCTGCTTTTCGGGCGTAATAAAGTGCCCCGGGGCACACACCTTTTCGCGGCCTGCATGGTGGCCATCGGGACGTTTATCTCATCCTTCTGGATCCTCTCGGCCAATAGCTGGATGCAAACCCCGGCGGGCGTTGAGCTTCAGGGCGGGGTGTTCCAGATAACGTCCTGGATGGAGGCGATCTTCAATCCTTCCTTCTGGCCGCGTTTCTTCCACATGGCATTGGCCTCCTTCCTGACTGCCGGTTTCGTGGTCGCGGGGGTGAGTGCCTGGTATCTGCTCCGCGACCGCGCGGTGGTGGAGTCGCGCAAGGCGCTGGGCATGACCCTGGTGCTGCTCGCCATCGTTGCGCCGGCTCAGCTGGTGGTAGGTGACATCCATGGCCTGAACACCTTCGAGCATCAGCCGGAGAAGGTGGCCGCCATGGAGGGCACCTGGGAGACCCAGTCGGGTGCGCCGTTGCTGCTTTTCGCCATCCCGAGCATGGAGCAGGAGCGCAACTTCATGGAGATCGGCATCCCCTACGGTGCCAGCCTGATCCTGACCCACTCCCTGGATGGCGAGGTGCACGGCCTGAAGGATTGGGCACCGGAGGACCGGCCCAATATGCCCATCGTCTTCTGGGCCTTCCGCATCATGGTGGGCATCGGCCTGCTGATGATCGTGATGGCGCTGGTGGGCGCCTGGAAGCAGTGGCGTGGCACCCTGTGGGAGTCTGAGAAGCTGCTGCGCGGCTTTTCCTGGATGATCCCCGCGCCCTTCCTGGCGGTGCTGTCCGGCTGGTTTGTCACCGAGGTCGGGCGCATGCCCTGGGTGGTGCACGGCATCATGCGGTATGAGGAGGCGGTCTCGCCCTCGCTTACCGGGGGGATGGCCCTGTTCTCGCTCATCGGCTACGTGGCGGTCTACGCCGTGGTCTTCAGTGCGGGCGTCTATTACGTCACCCGAGTGGTGCGCAAGGGTCCGGAAGCGATTGAGGTGGAGACACCCAGCGAAGGGGGTCACCCCAAGCGGCCGATGTCCGCCGCCGGTACCACTTTTGATGATGAGATGCCGCAGCCCAGCGGGAGGTAACAACACCATGGAATTGATTGATCTGACTCTGGTCTGGATTGCCATTATCGGGCTGGGCGTGTTCATGTACGTCCTGCTCGACGGCTTCGACCTGGGCGTGGGGATTCTCTATCCCTTCGCCCCCGGCGAGGAGGAGCGTGACCTGATGATGGACTCGGTGGCCCCGGTGTGGGACGGCAACGAGACCTGGCTGGTGCTGGGTGGTGCCGGCCTGCTGGGCGCCTTCCCGCTGGTCTACTCGGTCTTTCTGCCGGCGCTCTACATCGGTGTCTTCCTGCTTCTGGCGGGCTTGATCTTCCGCGGGGTGGCGTTCGAGTTCCGGGCCAAGGCGAACCGTTCCCGGCCCTTCTGGAACTGGGCCTTCACCCTGGGTTCCGGGGTGGCCTCCTTCGCCCAGGGCGCCGTGGTCGGGGCCTACATCCAGGGTTTCGAGACCGAAGGCTTCACCTATGTGGGCGGTCCGCTGGACTGGCTGACGCCGTTCGTCGTGATGACCGGTCTCGGCGTGGTGGCCGGCTACGCGCTGTTGGGCGCCACCTGGCTGATCATGAAGACCGAGGGGGAGCTGCAGGACTGGGCACGCCGGGTCGCCAGCCGTACGCTCCTGGCCGTGTTGGCCTTCTTCGTCATCGTCAGCCTGTGGACCCCGTTGGCCCATGCCGAGGTCATGAGCCGGTGGCTGGATAACCTGAACTGGTTGTGGCTCTTCCCGGTGGTGACGCTGCTGGTCAGCTACTGGTTGTGGCGGGCCTTGCAGCAGCGCCAGGAGGGGACGCCCTTCGTTGCCGCCATGGCCCTGTTTGCCACCTTCTACGTGGGTCTGCTGATCAGCATGTGGCCCTACGCGGTGCCGCCGCACCACACCTTCTGGGATGCCTCGTCCAGCCCGGATGCCCAGCTCTTCCTGCTGGTGGGCATGCTCCTCTTGCTGCCCGTGGTCATGGGGTATACCGCCTGGACCTACTGGGTCTTCCGCGGCAAGGTGCGCCCTGGCGAGGGTTATCACTGAGGCCGAAGGAGGGGGTAATGGGCTATCATGGGGCCATGAGTGACGATCCTCGTGGCCCCTGTGCCCGCAACGCCCCCGATCAATGCATCCTGCGGGATGCCGAGGTGGAACCCTGCCCGCTCAAGGAAGAGGGTGAGTGCCGGCTACCGGAGCAGGTGGGCACGGCAGGGGGCACCGGGCGCTGGCAGCCCGATGCGCGGGCGATGCTGGAGGCCTTTGACGAGGCGGCCATCCTGATCGGCCTCGACTACGTGATCGTCGCGGCCAACGACGCCTACCAACGCCTCTACGGCGATGCCCCCATCGACCGGGGGCAGCGCTGTTTCGAGGTCTCCCACCACTACAACGTCCCCTGTGACCAGGCCGGTGAGGCCTGTCCGCTGCGCGAGTCCTTGCGCTCCGGGCGGCGGCACCGGGTGCTGCACGTCCATCATGGCCCTGAGGGTCAGGAGCACGTGGATGTGGAGACCTGGCCGGTCCCCGGGCCGGACGGGCAGGTGCAGTTCTTTATTGAGGTGTTGCGCCGGCTGCCGGTGGCCAGTGCCCAGGCCAACGGCGGTGAGCTGACCGGCCGCTGCCGCGCCTTCAACCGGATGCTTGGGCTGATCAGCCGGGCCGCCCCCAGCGATGCCTCTGTGCTGCTGCAGGGCGAGACCGGGACCGGCAAGGAGTTGGTGGCCCGTGCCGTGCACCAGGCCAGCCTGCGCCAGGAGGCGCCTTTCGTGCCGGTGGACTGCTCGGGGCTCACCGAGACCCTGTTCGAGAGCGAGCTGTTCGGTCATGAGAAGGGCTCGTTCACCGGTGCGGTCTCCTCGCGGATCGGCCTGGTGGAGGCGGCCTCGGGCGGGACGCTCTTCCTCGACGAGGTGGGGGATATCCCCCTGGCCCTCCAGGTCAAGCTGCTGCGCCTGCTGGAGACTCGCAGCTTCCGCCGGGTGGGCAGTGTCGAGCCGCGGCGGGCCGATTTCCGCCTCGTGGCGGCCACCCACCGCGACTTGCGGCGGATGGTGGAGCAGGGCCAGTTCCGCGAAGACCTCTACTACCGGATCTCCACCTTTCCCATCGATGTGCCGCCACTGCGCGCGCGGCTGGATGACCTGCCGCTGCTCTGTCAGGCCATCCTGCGCCGGCTGCAGTACGGCCAGGGGCGGTATCTCTCCGACGAGGCATTGGCGGAGCTCCAGGGCTATGACTTTCCGGGCAATGTCCGCGAGCTGCGCAATGTCCTGGAGCGTGCGAGCCTGCTGGCGGACGGCCCGGAGATCCTGCCAGAGCACCTGTCACCAGAGGTCAGGGGGCGGCAGGGGCTTGCGGTGCTGCCGGAGGACGAGCTGCTGAGCCTGGAGGAGGCGGAGGCGCACTATCTGGGCCGGGCACTGGCCCTGCATCAGGGCGACCGGGCCAGCCTGGCCCGCCTGCTCGGGGTGAGTGAGCGGACCCTTTACCGCAAGCTGCGGCGCCACGGACTGGGTTGAGGTGCGGGGCGGCCTCAGCCCAGGACGGGAGGCGGTGAGGCGGGCCGGGCGAAGTGGAAACCCTGGACGTAGTCCACGCCGCGCTCGCGCAGCCAGTGCCAATCCTCCGGCTGTTCGATGCCCTCGGCGATGATCCGGACCTGCAGATCCTTGCCCATGCGGATCAGGTGCGCGGTGATGGACGCCTTGTAGTTGTCCCAGTGCACCCCGTCCACCAGTTCCCGGTCCAGTTTGATGAAGTCGGGGCGGATCTGTTTCAGCAGTGTCAGTGAGCCGAATCCCGCCCCCAGGTCATCCAGTGCGATACGAAAGCCCTGCCGGCGGTACTCCTCGAGGATGGACTTGAGGTGGGTCTCGTCGGTCACCGAGTCGGTCTCCACCACCTCGAAGACGAAATTGGCCGGGTCGATGCCCAGCCGCCGGACCTCCTTGAAGGTGGTACGCAGGCAGAAGCCCGGGTCGTAGATGGCGGTGGGATTGAAGTTGATGAACACCGGCTGCTGGATACGGTGCTGGTGGGATTGTCGGATGGCGCTGATGCGTGCCGCCCGATCCAGGTGAAACAGGAGATTGGCCGCCCGCGCTGCGGGGAAGAGCCGGCCCGGGGAGATCAATTGCCCCGCGTGGTCCAGGCCGCGGGCCAGCGATTCGTAGGCGAAGATCGTGCGGCCATCATCGGCGTGGACGATGGGCTGAAAGTGCATCTGCAGCCGCAGGTCCTCGATCAGTTCGTTCAGCCAGACAAACTGACTGCGCGCCACCAGCACGTCCAGCGGGCGGGTCGCCAGCAGCGTCTCGGGGGACCAGTCGCCGCCGTCGGCGAAGAAATTCGCCTGGCAGGCGGCCTGCTCCTGTGGCGTCAGGGCACCGCCGAGCAGCGCCATGATCCGGTTCAACGCCCCGGGCTCCACCGGCACGGCTAGGATCGAGTCGCCGTGCTGCTCTGGCGTCAGGCCGTCGCCCACCAGGGCCTCGACGATGGTGGCGGCCGCGTGCGGTTGGGCGGGCAGGATGTAGAGTGTTCCCGCACCCTGCGGTTGCTTCGGGACCTTCTCGCAACCTGGACAGCTCATTTCGCCCCCTTGTGTTCTTGGCGTCCCAACACCGATTCCCCTGATGGATTATCTGCAAATAGGTCGACACCGTAAACGCCGATTGAGTCTGGCCTGAGTCGATGGCGGGCGGGGTGTTCCGGTGGGCCTTCAAGCGCGCACCCCTTCGGGGTGCCCTGCGCTACTCGGGAAAAATCGGCGCGCGTGAACTCGCTTCGCTCGAACAGGCACGCGCTTTTCCCGATTTTTCCCTGCGTTGCTCGGTGCGCGCAAGGCGGCCCACCGGAACACCCCGCCCGCCATCGACTCAGGCCGGTGTCTCGGTATCCTTGATACCCATCAGGTAGAGGGTGGCGTCCAGGCCCAGCGTGGAGATGGACTGGCGGGCGCTCTCCCGTACCACCGGTTTGGCGTGGAAGGCGATGCCCAGGCCGGCCAGACGCAGCATGGGCAGGTCGTTGGCGCCGTCGCCGATGGCGATCACCTGCTCCAGCCGGATCTGCTCGCGCTGAGCGATCTCGCGCAACAGCTCGGCCTTGCGCGGGCCGTCCACGATCGGGCCGGTGACCCGGCCGGTCAGCAGGCCATTCTCGATCTCCAACTCGTTGGCGAACACGTAGTCGATCGCCAGGCGCTCCTGCAGCATGCGCCCAAAGTAGGTGAAGCCGCCGGAGATGATCGCCGTGCGGTAGCCAAAGCTTTTCAGGGTGCGCACCAGGCGTTCCGCCCCCTCGGTGAGGGTCAGGCGGTCGGCCACGCTCCGCAGGGTGGACTCCGGCAGCCCCTCCAGACAGGCCACCCGCTGGCGCAGGCTCTCCTTGAAATCGATCTCGCCGCGCATGGCGGCCGCGGTCACCGCCGAAACCTGATCGCCCACGCCCGCCGCCTTGGCCATCTCGTCAATGACCTCCTGCTGGATCAGGGTGGAATCCATGTCGAAGGCCACCAGGCGCCGGTTGCGACGATAGACGTTGTCCTCCTGGAAGGAGATATCGATGCCCAGTTGGCCGGAGATCTCCAGAAAGTCCCGCTTCATGGTATCCAGGTCCACCGGCTGGCCGCGCACCGTCAGCTCGATACAGGCGCGGGAGCGTTCATCCGCCTTGTGCAGGGGGCGGCGGCCGGAGAGCCGGATGACATCCTCGATGTTCTGGCCCTGGGCGCTGATCACACTGGCGATGCGGGCGATCTGCTCGGCGGTGATCCGCCGGCCCAGCAGGGTGATGATGTAACGGGCGCGGCCGGCCCCGGCCACCCAGGCGCTGTAGTCCTCGGCGCTGACCGGGGTGAAGCGCACCTGCATCCCCTTCTCATGCAGGTGGAAGAGCACATCCTTGAGCACCGGCGAGACATTGGCCTCCTCCGGCACCTCGATGAGGATGCCGAGGGAGAGGGTGTCATGGATCATCGCCTGGCCGATATCCAGGATGCCCACGTTGTATTCGGCCAGGATGCCCATCAGCGAGGAGGTAAGCCCGGGTTGGTCCTGGCCGGAGACGTTGATGAGGATGATCTCGCTCATGATCGCTTGGGTTCCCTCTGGCTGATGGGTCATGCTGTCGCGGTGGGCCATTGTAGCGAAAGCGGGAGTGGGATGTGGCCAACGTGCCCCTTGATACGGACCTGATGGAACACCTGCGGGGCGCTCGCCGGCCGGTGGTGCTCACCGGCGCCGGCATGTCCGCCGAGAGCGGCGTGCCCACCTTCCGGGAGGCGCAGAGCGGTCTGTGGGCCCGGTTCGACCCCGTGGAACTGGCCACCCCGGAGGCCTTTGAGCGCCATCCACAACGGGTGCTGGACTGGTACGCCTGGCGCCGGGAGCAGGTGGCCAAGGCCCGGCCCCACGCCGGGCACCAGGCGCTGGCGCGCTGGGAGGCGGCGTGTGCAGCGCTGGTGATCGTCACCCAGAACGTGGACGGGCTGCACCAGCGGGCCGGTAGCCGGAACGTGGTGGAACTGCACGGCCGGATCGACCGCGACCGCTGCCACCATTGTGGTGAGCGGGCGGAGACGCCGGCGCGGGTCTGTGCCCAGTGCGGCGGTCCGCTGCGGCCCGACGTGGTCTGGTTCGGTGAGATGCTCCCGGAGCCGGCCCTGCGGCGCGCCCTTGGCGCCGTCTCCGAGGCGGACCTGGTGCTCAGCGTGGGCACATCGACGTTGGTTCAGCCGGCGGCCTCGCTGCCGGCGGAGGCCCTGGCCGCCGGCGTTCCGGTGGTGGAGATCAACCCGGAACCCACCCCCCTGAAGGGGCGCACCCTCTACCGCCTGCGGGGCAAGGCGGCGGAATGGCTGCCCCGGCTGGTGGCGATCGCGTGCGACTAGCGCCATGCTTCCGGGGTAAAGAGCGCGCAGGGGCCAAACGCCCTCCCGACCGAACAGCAGGAGGAGAGAGATCATGGTTGAGGTGGAGAAGAGCGATGCCGAGTGGCGGGCGCAATTGACGGATGAGCAATACGCGGTTTGTCGCCAGGGGGGCACGGAGCAACCGTTCTCCGGCGCCTACTACCATTGCAAGGAGCCGGGCACCTATCACTGCGTGTGCTGTGATGCGCCGTTGTTCTCCAGCAGGGCCAAGTATGACTCCGGCTCCGGCTGGCCCAGCTTCTGGGCGCCGATTTCGGACGATCACCTGCGCATCCTGGAGGACCGCAGTCTGGGGATGGTGCGTGAGGAGGTCCGGTGCGCCCGTTGTGATGCCCATCTCGGTCATGTCTTCCCGGACGGCCCCATGCCCACCGGCCTGCGCTACTGCATCAACTCCGTCTGCCTCGATCTGAAGCGCAGTGGCTGACCTCACGAATCGCGTGTCACGAGGTGACATTACGCCGCGGGTTCCAGTTTGCCGGGCAGCGCCGTATCATGGTGGGTCACCCTGACTGGTCTGCAGGCCGGTGGCAGGGCCGACCGTCAATCCGCAACAGGTAATCGAGCACACCATGGACAGCGCAACCGCGAAGACCGAAGAGTACACCGACAACCAGGTTCATCCCATGGCCGGCCAGACCATGTCCGGTTCCGACATGATCGTAGAGGTACTGGCCCAGGAAGGTGTCGACACGGTATTCGGTTACAGCGGCGGCGCCATCCTCCCCACCTACGACGCGATCTTCCGCTTCAACGAGCGGCACCGCCCGGCGGGCGCCGGGGACGATCCCATCAAGCTGATCGTGCCCGCCAACGAGCAGGGTGCCGGTTTCATGGCCGCGGGCTACGCGCGGGCCAGTGGCAAGGTGGGGGTGTTCATGGTGACCTCCGGCCCGGGGGCGACCAACACCGTCACCCCCATCCGCGATTGCATGGCCGACTCCGTGCCGGTGGTGGCCATCACCGGGCAGGTGCCCACCCACGCCATGGGCACCGACGCTTTCCAGGAGGCGCCCATCGTCAACATCATGGGGGCTTGCGCCAAACACGTCTTCCTGGTGACCAAGCCCGAGCAGTTGGAGGCCACCATCCGCACCGCCTTCGAGGTGGCCCGTTCCGGCCGGCCGGGGCCGGTGGTGGTGGACGTGCCCAAGGACTCGCAGAACTGGATTGGCCAGTTCCAGGGCAGCGGGTTGCTGGACATGCGCGGCTACCGCCAGCGTATGGAGTCGCTGCGCTCGGCCAAGCTCTCCGACCGCAAGTGTCGCCAGTTCTTTGAAATGCTGGAGCGCTCCCGCCGGCCCCTGATCTATGCCGGCGGGGGCGTGATCAACGGCAATGCGGCCGAGCAGCTTCGCGAGTTTGCTCGTACCTTCCGCATCCCGGTGGTGACCACCCTGATGGGGCTGGGCGCTGTGGATACCACCGACGAACTTTGTATGGGCATGCTCGGCATGCACGGGTTCGCCCACGCCAACTACGCCGTCGAGGACTGTGACTTCCTGATCGCCGTGGGCTCGCGCTTTGACGATCGCGTGGCCGGAAAGGTGGCGGAGTTCGCGCCCCTGGCCGAGCAGATCGCGCACATCGACATCGACGCCGCCGAGATCGGCAAGGTTAAATCGGTGGACTGGGCCCATGTGGGCGAGGCCGGGCGGAGCCTGCGCCAGCTGCTGCGTTATGGCGAGTCCATGGGCTTCAAGGGCGAGTTCCAGCCCTGGCTGGACCACTGCACCGCCCTGCGCGAGCGCCACGGCATGGACTACGACCGGGAGAGCGAACTCATTCAGCCCCACTACGTCATCGAGGAGATGAACAAGCTCACCGACGGGCGGGCGATTGTGGCCACCGGCGTAGGCCAGCACCAGATGTGGGCGGCCCAGTACTGCGACTTCCGGGAGCCGCGGCTGTGGCTCACCTCCGGCAGTATGGGCACCATGGGCTTTGGGCTGCCCGCCGCCATCGGCGCCCAGTTCGCCCGCCCGGACGCCCTGGTCATCGACGTGGACGGCGATGGCAGCCTGCGCATGAACCTGGGCGAGTTGGAGACCGCCACCACCTACGGCCTGCCGGTCAAGGTCCTGCTGTTGAACAACTGCGGCGATGGCATGGTGCGCCAGTGGCAGCGGCTGTATTTCGGCGACCGCTTCTCCGGCTCCGACAAGTCCCTGCACCGGAAGGACTTCATCAAGTGTGCCGAGTCGGATGGCTTCGAGTTCGCGCGCCGGGTCAGCGACAAGGCCGAAGTGACGGAGGCACTCAAGGCCTTCCTCAACTTCGACGGTCCGGCCTTCCTGGAGGTCCTGATTGACCCCGAGGCCTCGGTGCTGCCCATGGTGGGGCCGGGTGCCGGCTACAAGGAGATGGTGACCGGTGACTGGATTACCCCGCGGGAGCGGCCGTTACAGCCCCGCGATAGGGACGAGCAGGAGGCCCCGGACCTGTTCTGAAGCCTGTCAGGACAGGCCACCGAGGCGCATTGGGTGCGCCCGCCCAGGCGGTGTTGGCCCGGGCTGGTGCCTTGCCGGCGGAGTATGACACGTGACGTCCCCTTGGCGTTGTACGCTGGAGACGCCTATCGGCCGATTGGTCCTCAGTGGTGATGACCGGGCCTTGAACGGCGTTGCCTGGGTCGAAGGGGCTGACGGGCACTCGGAGTCGTGCCGCCACCCGCTGGCGGAGCGGGCTTGCACGCGCTTGAGCGCTTGGTTTGCCGACCCGCGTACGCCCTTGGATCTTCCCCTTGCCCCATCAGGTACGCCCTATCAGCAACGGGTCTGGTCGCTTCTGCGCACTATTCCAGCGGGGCAAAGCCAGACCTACGGGGAACTGGCGGAGCGACTGGGCAGTGCGCCCCGCGCCGTGGGTGGGGCCTGCGCGGCCAACCCGCTGCTCCTTCTCATCCCCTGCCATCGGGTGGTTGCCCGGCAGGGATTGGGCGGGTTCAGCGCAGGTGTCGGACGGGAGGGCTCGCTGGCCCTGAAACGCTGGCTGCTGGACCATGAAAGTTCGTTACGGAGCTGATATGGCGGATGGAAAGACATCACATCACATGACCCTGGGCCACCTCTTTCTCGGCTTGTCGGTACTCGTGCTCCTGTTCGTCGGGCCGCTCTGGGAGCGGTTGGGGGTGGGGGTGTTGGTGCTCTGGGTGTTGTTGGCCGGCGTGGGGATGTACTTCTTCCTCTCCGACCGCAGTGAGGAGCCGCCGGGGCCGCCTAACTGAGGGCGTGTTAGCCACCCCATTGCGCCAGGGCCGTCTGCCGTTCAGTAGGCGAGGTTGTTGGCGAGCAGCAAGGCGCGGTCGGCCAACGCGGCCTTCACAGGGCCGTCGAACACAACCCGGTGATCTTCTCCGAGGACGATGGCCCGCTCGCCCAGGTCGGAGGCGCTGGGCAGGTAATGGGTGGCCACCACGGTTGTCATTGCCTGAGTGGCCAGCCACTCGAGCAGCCAGCCCGTGGTCCGTGGGTCCAGGTTGGCGGTGGGCTCATCCAGGAGGAGCACCTCCGGTTCCGGTGCCAGCAGGCAGGCCAGGCAGAGGCGCTGCTTCTCCCCACCGGAGAGCTGTGACGGTGGAGCATCCAGCAGGTGGGCCAAACCCAGGCGGTTCGCCCATGTCTGGCAGCGTCTCCGCCGGCTTTCCCGGGTCAGATGACCCAGCCCATAAGCGATCTCCTCGGCGACCGTCGGGTTGAACAGCATGGCCTCTGGATGCTGGAACATCAGGGCCACCCGACGACGAAAGGCCCGCTCCCAGTCACGATCCCGGAGCGCCGGGCCCATCCGCTTACCCTCAAAGCAGAGTCTGCCCTCGCAGGGAGGAATCAGACCGTTGAGCACCTTGAGCAGCGTGCTTTTGCCACAGCCATTGGTGCCCAGCAGGACTATCCGCTCACCGGCGGTGATCTGCAGATCGACCTCTCTGAGCGCGACCCTCCCCCCAGGATAGCGGACCGCAACCCCCGTTAATGCGTAGAGCGTCTGGCTCGTCGGGTCGGTGCCTGGGTGATGGTCAGCGCTCATTGAAGACGCCCCGCGAGCGCATGCCCTGGGTCAGGGCCTCGCTGTTATGCATGGCCTTGTCAAGCGCGGCCAGGCCAAGCGCGGCCCCGGTCCGGTACCGTTCGCGCAAGGGAGGCTTGGCCCGTTGTCGGCTGCGTTGTGCCAGTCGGACCTCTTGGCCGAGACGGCGGAACAGCGCGAGCTGGATGCGCACGAGGCCCAGCCAACGGCGGGCGCCTGGCCATGGGGCCAGCGCCGCCGCCAAGTCCAGATCCCGTAGCATCCAGGCGGTGAGCACGGTCAGCAGGGTCAGGCGAAGGTTGATCCGCAGCAGGTAGACCCAGTCCGGTGCGCCACTGATTAGGGTCATCACACCGTAACCGACGCTGATCACCAGCGCCGGGGCCGCCACCATGCCGAGCGCACGGCGTAGCAGCGCGAGACGGCCCGGCCCGGACAGCACCAGCGTGACCACCAGGGCGCTGGCCAGCGAGGTCGGCGCGTGGAGAAGGGTTCCGGCGACCACTGCTGCAAGGTACGCGAACAGTCCCCAGGTGGCGGTCATAGTCATAGTGCGCGGGCCTCCATCCAGCCGCGGTGCCGGGCATGACGAAGAATGAGAAGGGTCAATACCGCCTCGCCAATGGCCAGCAGCATGTGTGGGAGGACCACCGCTGGTAGCGTCACCGTTAACCCGAAGGGAAAATACAGCGGGCTGCCCGTCTCGTCCTGGGCAATCAACGGCTGGACGCCGAGGAGTGTGGCCATCAGGGTTGCCGAGAGCACCACCGAGACCCAGACGGCGACGCCGGTGGCAGCGTCTCCGTGGAGAGGGTGCAGCCAGCGATGCAGTATCACAGCGGTCCAGGCCCCGACGAACCCCATGAGCAGCGCGTTGGCAGCCAGGGCGGTGATACCGCCAGCACCCACCAGCAGGGCCTGGACCACCAGCACCAGGGTGTAGGCCAGAAAGGCAGTCCAGGGGCCGAGGACTAATGCCATTAGGGCCACACCCACGGCGTGGGTGGAGGTTCCGCCAGGCAGGGGCACCATGAGGCTGGAGAGGAGGAAGGCGAGGGCCGTGAATACCGCCAGTCGGGGCAACAGGGTCTCGTCGAGCGTCCCCCGCAGCTTCCGGGTGGCATGCAGCCAAAGGGGGGCGGCCAATGCAAAGGCGGGCAGGTAGGTTTGGGGGGCGAGTAAGCCGTCAGGAATGTGCATGACCGCCTCCGGATCGCCGGTGCTTCTGTTGTTGCCAGAGGTTGAGCAGTCCGAACAGTCCGAGTAGATAACCCAGAGCGACCACGATCCGGTTGATAGGACCGCTGCCGGTGCCTGCCTGGTGGGTTACCACCCCCTCCGGGTCCACCTGAATGTGCGCTGTGCTGGCGTGGCCATCCTCGGTCGTCACCTGGACCTGCCATTCTCCAGGGCGGTCCGGCCGGAAGCTCACTTCGCCCAGGGCGTTGACGCGACCGGTCTGGAAGGGGTGGTCGTCGCCAGGCCCGTGGACGTCATAATGTTCGAACCAGGGGCGCTCACTGCCGGGGAAGTGAAACAGCACGGTGATGGCCCCCTCCGGTCCCGGCTCATTGAGCAGGGCATGGGCCGCCGCTGGTACCGGTAGCCATAGGGCCAGGAGCAGGAGCAGACCGGCACGGATCATGGGACCTCCAGGGTGAGCGTGGCATTGTACTGAATGACATCACAGGTGTTGGGGGTCGGGTAAGGGGTGCTGGCGTGCACGTGCAGCAGCCAGCGTCCGGGGCGGTCCAGGGTGAGTTTGGCGTACCCGTCACCGTCGCTATCGGCGATGGCGTCCGGGGTGTCGGTGACATCGCCCCGGGTTTCGGCGTGGATGGCAGCGACTGGGCCGGTGTAGGGCTCGCCCTGCCAGAGCACGCGCACTTTCAGTGCACCGGTTTCGGCAATGGCCTCCGGTGTCTGCAGGGGGATGATCTCCAGCGGCATGTCCAGCCGCACGGCGATCAAAGCCTCCGCCGGTGGGCTGCCCAGCAGGGCCTTGGCGCTGTTGACCGACCGACTGCAGGAGAGGGCATCGGGGTGTTCCTTCCGGCTGGCCCGTTGCCCGCCCTGCGGCGTGCGGCTGTAGTAGCCCGGGGTCTGCCAGATGCCGATCAGGCCGGTGCCGGACGGACCCAGCGGCGGTGTCTGGAACTGTTCGCCGGGGTCGATGGGTATCGCTCTCTGTCCTGCTTCCGGCGTCCACAGCACCAAGTCTTGTAGGCGTGTCCCGGAAAGGCGGCTGTCCTCTGGAAAGGTGTGTCCCCAGCCCACCTCCAGCGCGAGTGGCTGCCCGCCGGGCGGGGTGTGGGTTGTTGGGTCGGCCCAGGGGTAATGCGCCTGGACCAATGCCGGCAGGGTCAGCGCTGTGAGCAATGCAGATACCATCACGCCCCGGATAGGCAAGGGGTGGCGACCGCTTTGTGGGGGTAACGGTTGTTCTTGGGTCATGGGTCTCTCCTGGCAGCGGCCGGTGTCAGAACTCTACGTCAATACGGGCACCTAGGCGGCGGCCCTGGCGGAAGGCGAAGGCCGACTCGCCGCGATCGGAATTGAACACGTTGTTGATGTCCAGCCGCAGGGTGCTGGCCGGCGTCAGGTCATGCCAAAGCCCCAGATCGACCACTTGGTGGGCGCTGATACGTCGGGTATTGGCCGCATCGCGGTATTGTCTGCCGTAGGCGTTAATCCGCCCCTGTATACCCGTCTGCCCCGAAGCGGTGACATAACGCGGGGTAAGGCTTGCGGTGTGTCGCGGCACATAAGGCAGCCAGTCGCCGCTGCGCCGATCACGGGCGTGGGTCAGGCCCAGTGCGGCGTCCATGCTCCAGCCGGTCCTGTCGCCGACGCGCATTTCCGCTTCGATGCCCTCGATGCGAGAGCGGTCGATATTGATGTAGGACTGAATGGGGTCGCCCTGGCTTGTTGTCTCGCCGGTATCTGCCCGGGTGACCCGGTCTTTCAACTCGGTACGGTAGACCCCCAGGGCGGTCCAGACCCGGCTGCCCGGCCACGTGCGCTCCACGCTCAGATTGGCGCTGATCGCCCGCTCCGGTGACAGATCGGGGTTGGAGGCCAGGTAGTAGTCGCCGTGCCGGTATAGCCCCTGATAATAGAGCTGGCGCAGTGTGGGTGACTTGAATGCGCGACCGATAGAGGCCCGCCAGGTTGTGTCCCCGGTTTGCAAGCGCGCGGCCAGCTTGGGGTTGAGTTCGCTGCCGAAGGTGTCGTGATCCTCGTAGCGGGCTCCGGGGACCAGAATCAGGCGCTGCCCGAGTAGCCAGATCTCGTCCTGTACATAGACGCTGTTGACGTCGATACGCTCGTCCACGTGCACGGTGTCTTCCAGTGCGCCGTCGGCGTAGTTCCGGAAGCGGTAGTCGAGGGTTTGGCGCTGATGCTGGGCCCCCATGGTCAGCCAGTGTCGTTCGCCGAAGTAGGTATAGCGGACATCGGCCTCACGATAGCCCACGCGCCCGTCGCGAAAGCCGTGCGCGAAACCCGGGTAGCCGGTCTCGAAGTCCTGGTCGAAGTGGTACCCACCCATGGATAAACTGTGTCGCCCCTGCTCATAGTCCAATCCGGCGGTCAGGCTGGCATCGTCGTAGGCGCGATCATGACGGGCCTCCGGGCCGTGATGATCGCGCCGGGCACGGGCGAAGTAGCCGTGTAGGGTTGCGGACCAGTGGTCGTTCAGGTCCGTCTGCCAATGGCCCATGGCGGTATCTTTGCGAGTCGTGGCGGCGGTTTGGTCGGTGCCCTCGTCCTGTTGATGGTGCCCCCCGACCAGAAAGGTCGACCCCTCGCCAAACGGGCCGCTGTAAAGGGCATGAGCATCCACATCGCGCCGGTGGGATCCGGTCGCATCCCGATCGTCGCGATCCAGCGTTTCGTAGAAGCCTGCACCCAGGCCGGCGCGGCCTGTGGGCTCACGCTCCGGGCGTCGGGTGATGATGTTGATGACCCCGGCCATCGCATCGGCACCGTAGAGGGCTGAGCCTGCTCCGCGTACCACCTCAACCCGGTCGATCATAGACAGGGGGATTTGGTTGAGACTGACCCCGTAATCGCCATGGGCGCCAAGTCCACCGTGAATCCGACGCCCGTCTACCAGTATCAGGCCGTAACCCTCGTTGAGTTGCAGCCCTCGTAGCGTCAGCCGCAAGTTGTCGGCCCCCAAGGTGTCGTCCAGGTTGCTCGCGGACACCCCCGGCAAGGTGCCCAGGAGTTGGGGCAGATTGCGCGCCTGGCTTCGGTCGATGGCCTCCCGATCCAGCAAGCGGGTTTCCACCGGGACCTCCGATAAGGGGTGTGGTGAGCGGGTTGCGGTCACCACGACGGAGTCCAATTCGGCTGTAGATGCGCTGGCAGGGGTTGAGGCAAGCAATACCGCACCAAGCAGTCCGGTGATCGCTGGCCAATGATCCGATGGGTTAGCCCAGCCTTCTGCCCATTTGTAGGCCCGGAGGAGTTGTCCCGACATGCATTGGTCTCCGTCGTTATGATCAATCCTGGAATGTTCATAACAAGTTTCATGCCAATAACCGAGAGACCCTTGCAGGGTGCGGCATTGTGTCAGCCTCAGGGCAGCCGACGCTCCGATAAGTGTCAGGAAAGTTTCCGGCGTCAGGCTGATAGTGGGAGCGTTCCTGCCAGAGACATAATGCCGCAGCTCCTCTCGTAGCACCTTCAGGTCACTGATTTTTCGTTTTTTTGGCCCCTGAACACCCTGTTGGCGTGCATCTTGTAACCAGTGGCCTACCGGAGCGCAGCGTCTATCCGGTCAATGCGAGACGCTCGAAATCAGACCCCGACAAGACGGGTCCGAAGAATTGCCAACCCAGCCCAGGGCAGATGGCCATAAGGGTGGGAAAGCAAACAGGAGGAGAGACGGATGGCAGGTGAAACAATGGAAACATTCTACGATGTCATGCGGCGTCAGGGGATAACGCGCCGCAGCTTCATGAAGTTCTGCAGCCTTACGGCGGCGGCTCTAGGTCTGGGGCCTCAATTCGCCGGCCGTATAGCCCACGCCATGGAGAACAAGCCCCGCACCCCGGTGCTTTGGGTGCACGGGCAGGAATGCACATGCTGCTCCGAGTCCTTCATCCGTTCGGCCCACCCTCTGGCCAAGGACGTCGTGCTGTCGATGATCTCGCTGGATTACGATCCACTGCTGATGGCCGCGGCGGGGGATGATGCGGAGGCCGCCTTGGAGGCGGCGATAGAGAAGTACCATGGAAACTACATCCTGGCCGTAGAGGGTACCCCGGCATTGGGCCACGACGGCATGGCGTGCGTTGTGGGCGGGCGGCCATTTCTGGATCAGCTTAAGCACACTGCGGAAGGTGCCAAGGCGATCATTTCATGGGGCTCCTGCGCGTCCTGGGGTTGCGTGCAGGCGGCGCGGCCCAACCCAACCCAGGCTGTCCCTGTCCACAAGGTCATCCGGGACAAGCCAATCATCAAGGTCCCGGGCTGTCCGCCCATCGCTGAGGTAATGACCGGCGTCATCACCTACATGCTGACGTTCGATCGCTTGCCAGCATTGGACCGGCAGGGGCGACCGAAGATGTTCTATGGGCAACGAATTCACGATAAGTGTTATCGGCGCCCCCACTTTGATGCCGGTCAATTTGCCGAGCAGTGGGACGATGAGGGGGCCCGTCGTGGATACTGCCTATACAAGTTGGGCTGCAAGGGGCCGACGACCTATAACGCCTGTTCCACCATGCGTTGGAACAGCGGGGTTTCGTTCCCAATACAGTCCGGCCATGGGTGCATCGGGTGTTCCGAGGATGGCTTCTGGGACAAGGGCTCTTTCTATGACCGGGTGACGAATATCCACCAGTTCGGTATCGAATCCAATGCCGATCGCATCGGCAAGACCGCGGCCGGTGTGGTGGGTGCCGCCGTTGCCGCACACGCAGCGGTGAGTGTGGCCAAGCATACCGCGAATAAACGGAAAGAGGTCCGGGAACAGACCGCCGACCAGGAGGGGGAGAAGTAAATGTCAGTCGTTACAACGTCGAACGGATTTACTCTTAACGATGGCGGCCGCCGTTTGGTGGTTGATCCGGTAACCCGCATCGAAGGGCATATGCGTTGCGAGGTGAACCTGGATGAAAACAACGTCATTACCAACGCTGTTTCCACAGGGACCTTGTGGCGTGGGTTGGAGGTGATCCTGAAAGGGCGGGATCCTCGCGATGCCTGGGCATTTACGCAGCGCATCTGCGGGGTGTGCACCGGAACCCACGCCCTGACTTCGGTGCGTGCGGTGGAAGATGCCCTCGGCATCAGTATCCCGGAGAATGCCAACTCCATTCGCAACATTATGCAACTGGCCCTTCAGGTGCATGACCATCTGGTGCATTTTTACCATCTGCATGCCTTGGACTGGGTTGATGTGGTGGATGCGCTTAAGGCGAGCCCTCAGGCGACGTCCAGTCTTGCCCAGAGCATTTCGAGTTGGCCACTTTCCTCGCCAGGGTACTTTCGGGACATTCAGCACCGACTGAAGCGATTCGTGGAGTCCGGGCAGCTCGGGCCCTTCGCCAATGGCTATTGGGGTAATCCGGCTTATAAGTTGCCGCCGGAAGCCAACCTGATGGCGGTTGCACACTACTTGGAGGCCCTCGATTTCCAGAAGGAAATCACAAAGATTCATGCAGTCTATGGCGGAAAGAACCCGCACCCGAATTGGTTGGTTGGTGGCGTGCCGTGCCCAATCAATATGGACGATACTGGGGCAGGCGGAGCGATCAACATAGAGCGCCTTAACCTGGTCTCGGAAATCATTGATCGTTGCATCCAGTTCGTCGATCAGGTTTATCTCCCTGACCTCAAAGCCATTGCTTCGTATTATACGGACTGGCTATACGGAGGTGGCCTGGCCAGCCGGAGTCTTCTCTCCTATGGGGATGTGCCGGAGCATGCCAACGATTACAACAGCCTGCTGATGCCGAAAGGCGCCATCATCAACGGTAAGCTTGACGAGGTCCACCCGGTGGACCTGCGGGACCCTGATGAAATTCAGGAGTTCGTCACTCATTCTTGGTACCGCTACGGTGATGACGATATCGGCCTGCACCCGTGGGATGGTATCACCGAGGCCGATTACCGGTTGGGCCCCAATACCAAAGGACGCCACGATAATATTCAACAATTGGACGAGGCGGGCAAGTACTCCTGGATTAAGGCGCCGCGTTGGCGGGGCCACGCTATGGAAGTCGGCCCTCTGGCCCGCTATGTGATCGGTTACATGCAGGGAAACCCGGAATTCAAGGAACCGACCGACGCCTTTCTTCATGACTTGGGTGTTCCGTTGGAGGCCCTGTTCTCAACCCTCGGCCGGACGGCCGCACGGGGCCTGGAGGCGTCCTGGGCCGCCCATAAGATGCGGTACTTCCAGGATAAGCTGGTCGCGACTATCCGGGCCGGGGATACAGCCACCGCCAACGTGGCCAAATGGGAACCCGACAAATGGCCCTCGGAGACCCGTGGAGTTGGGTTCACAGAAGCGCCTCGGGGCGCGTTGGGACACTGGGTGGTAATCAAGAATCGGAAGATCGAGAACTACCAGTGCGTTGTGCCTACCACATGGAATGGGTCGCCCCGCGACGCCAGGGGTGAGATCGGGCCGTTCGAAGCCTCCCTGCTGAATACGCCGCTAGCGAAGCGCGACCAACCGCTCGAGATCCTGCGGACATTGCACAGCTTCGACCCCTGCCTCGCCTGTTCTACCCATGTGATGGGCGATGACGGCCGGGAACTCACCCGAGTGAAGGTGCGCTAAGCGGTGTATGGAGGGCCCCGGGCGGGGCCTCCTGGGAGGATAGAGTTATGGCTACAGCAGAAGAAGAAGTGAAAGGTGGCACATCAACAAAACAGGAGAAGTGGAAGGAGCTTTACGTTTATGAGGCCCCATTGCGTCTGTGGCATTGGGTGAATGCACTTTGCATCATCGTTCTGATAGCGACGGGGTATCTTATTGCCCATCCCCCGGCGAGCCGGCCGGGGGAAGCGATTGATAATTACCTGTTGGGTTACATCCGATTTGCCCACTTTACCGCCGCGTACATATTTGCGATCGGCTTCCTGGGGCGGATTTATTGGGCCCTGGTGGGTAATGAGCATGCGAGGCAGCTCTTTAAGTTGCCGCTCTACCGAGGGAGCTGGTGGCGCGAGGTCGGTAGGGAACTGCGTTGGTACCTGTTCTTGGAGCGGGAACCCAAGAAGTATGTGGGCCACAATCCTCTGGCACAACTCGCGATGTTTCTGTTCATGACCCTCGGTTCAGTATTCATGATCTTTACAGGCTTTGCTCTGTATGCCGAGGGCGCGGGCCAAGGAAGCTGGCAGGACGCCCTGTTCGGGTGGCTGATCCCTCTCTTTGGGAATACTCAGTTGCTGCACTCATGGCACCACCTGGGAATGTACTGGATCGTGCTCTTTGTGATCGTCCACATTTACGTGGCGTTCCGAGAGGACATTATGTCGCGGCAGAGCATCATCAGCACGATGGTCAGTGGCCACCGTCTGTTCAAAGACAATCGGCGCGATTGAGTTGGGCACTCTGTTGCCGGGCTCGGCGTGGGGTCCGGCAGAGAATCGGAGGATGTGAACCGATGGGACAGGAACCAGACATTCTCGTGTTGGGCATCGGCAACCTGCTCTGGGCGGATGAGGGTTTCGGTGTGCGTGCCGCAGAGGCGCTGGCGGCGGAGTATGACCTGCCGGAGGATCGGGTACGGCTCCTCGATGGCGGCACCCAGGGGTTGTATCTGCTGGAGTACGTGACGGCCGCACACCGCCTGCTCGTATTCGATGCGGTGGATTACGCCTTGCCGCCGGGCACCCTCAAGGTGGTTCGTGGTGCGGATGTTCCGAAGTTCATGGGCGCCAAGAAAATGAGCCTTCATCAGACAGGCTTTCAAGAGGTCCTCGCAACGGCGGACCTCTTGGGTCAACTGCCTGAGGCCCTCGTATTGATCGGGGTTCAACCCGAGGAGCTGGAGGATTACGGCGGTAGCCTTCGGGCGAGTGTCAAGGCCCGGGTGCCGGAGGCACTGGCGATTGCGTTGGATTGCCTTCGCGAATGGGGGGTATCGCCCGCGCCGCGCTGCCGGTCCGCCAGGCCGCGGCTGAACGATTCCGCTCTGGATATGGCCCGCTACGAGGCGGATCGGCCGGATGAGGGGGCAGCCTGCCGCTATGGTGATCCGCGTGTTCTGGCCGTTAGGGGGCAAGCCTGATGTGCATTGGCATACCGATGCGGGTATTGGAGTGTCACGGTACCTGGGCGCTCGCAGAAGGTTGCCAGGGTGTGGCTCGGGTGGACCTGATGCTGGTCGGCCCGCAGCCTGTGGGTAGCTGGCTGCTGGTGCATATCGACACGGCACGGGAGGTCATCGACGGGCAGCGCGCCGCAGAGATCGCCACGGCACTGGAGGCGCTTGAGGCAGCGCGTGCCGGTGTAACAGTTGCGGGCCTGTTTCAGGATCTCGAAGGACGTGAGCCGCAACTGCCGGCACACCTCAGGCCGCAGGATGACGGCGACGGAAGTCAACCTGAAAGCGCTCAACGACATAGTGTTGGAGGCAAGATTTATGAGCCAAATCCTGCTGGATCAACTGACTGAGGAGCATGGCCTGCCTCGGGTCAATGAGGCCGGGGTGGAGGAGTGGGCAGAGCAGGCCGGCGAGGCAATGTTGTTGCTGGCCGGAGATCCCGGGCGTGTGCGGGAAAGCGGGGATTTTGCGGTGGTGTTGCCGGAACTCCTGACGGCTATGGGAGGGCGGCTGCAGGCCGCCGTGGTAAGCCAGGATTCGGAAAAGGCTGTCGGGCGGCGTTTCGGTGTGCGCCGGTGGCCAGCCCTGGTGGTGCTGCGTGATGGGGGCTACCTGGGTTGTATCGAGGGTATGAGGGACTGGTTGGTCTTCCTCGAAGAGCTGAATCGATTGCTCGAGGGGCCGGTACGTCGGCCACCGTCGGTGGGTATTCCTGTAAGTGGCGGGGCCTCATCGGCCACCGGTTGCAATTCATAGGAGGCGTTATGTCGAACCAGGATGGGCATGTGGAACACCCCCTCTCCGGCCCCGCGGGCAGCGGCTTTGAGGAGCCAGGGCTGGATTATCTGCCGATGCCAAAAGGGATGGGCACATTCTCCCCGGCGGTGCTCCCCGATCCCGAGGTGCTGAGCGACCGGGAGGGGACCCTGCGTTGCCTGGAAAGCGTGATCGCCGGGGCCCGGCGCTGGCAGCCGGATGAGCGGAACATCCATCTCGATGTATCGACGCTCTCCGACGCGGAACGCAGACTACTGGATGAGGTACTTGGGGATGGCGAGGTCAGCGCACGCCTTCCGGGGCATGGTGTGGTCGCCCAGGAATCGGTGTTTGCCGGTGTCTGGCGGGTTGCGGATGCGGCGGCTGGGAGAGACCGCCTGGAGATCGGGCCGGTGCCGGATTGTTTGCTGAACGCCTTCGCGGAAGCCTCGCCGGCGCCGCGGTTACCGGAGCAGTGGCCGGAAGGTGTAATGAACGCGCCCGGCGTCCTGAGCGAGCTCACGGAACATCTTGATGTTCTATCGAACAACGGGCGCCATGTCATTAATCTCAGCCTACTGCCCTTGACGCCGGAAGACCATGAATGCCTGGACGAGGCGCTGGGTCGTAGTGAGACCGCGGTACTGTCGCGGGGATACGGGAACTGCAGGGTGACCGCCACGATGACTGCCGGAGTCTGGTGGGTGCAGTACTTCAATTCAGTGGACGTCCTCATCCTCAACACCCTTGAGGTCGTGGCTGTGCCGGACGTGGTTTGTGCAGCACCCGAGGATATTGCTGACAGCGCTGATCGAGTGGCTGAAGTATTGGAGGTGACGCGATGACCCCCACCTTCGAGGGCTCCTACTTGGGGGACGCCAGCCGTATCGCCCCAGAGACGCGCATGGAGTGCAAGATCTGCTGGTATGTCTACGATCCGGAGGAAGGCGACCCCGAGTCCCAGGTTGCCGCAGGCACGCCATTCGCCGACCTGCCATCTGACTGGGTCTGTCCCGTCTGTGAGGGGGCACGGGAACAGTTCATGGTGGTTCCGGACGACTTATGAAGGATCCGGCGATGAATCGCGACACGTGGCTGACGCAACAAGTCCGGCTACTGGAAGCGGCATTCCACCGTGTTCAGGCTGAACAAATGGCTGAGATAGCCCTGGCCAATCCGGCACTGACGGTCGAGGCTGTGGGATTCCATCGTTACCAGGGGCGACCGTTCGGGGCACTGCTCAGTCCTTGGTTCCTCAACCTGATCCTTATGCCCGGCGAAGGCGAGGACTGGGAACAACTGCCCGAACGGAGCGAGCAGCATTGGGCCCTGCCGGCGGGCGTTTACTTGTTTCATGTTTGCAGGGCGGCCGGCATCGGCACCTTTCAGGCCTGTTCCATTATGTCGCCCGTTGAGCGGGTGGAGGACCAGGACAGCTTTCGGATGGTAGCGGAGGCGGCCTTGCGCGCGGTATGTCGTCCGTCGGGTCATAGTCGCCGGGCCGTGCTGACGGGCCGTTTCGACGATGAGGGGCGCTGATGTCTTCGGGCGCGGAATTGGTGCTGCAGCTTCATCGGCGGCGCGGTCGGATCAACGAAGTCGTTCTGCAGGGACGGCGTCCACCTTGGGTGGGTGACCTACTGCGGGGTTCGGCCGCCGGCTATGTGCCGGGGCGCATGCGGCTGCTGTTCGGTGTGTGCGGCGAGGCGCAGGCAACCGCTGCGCGCGCGGCGCTGGCGGGTGCGGGCGTGCAGCGCGGTGGGGGGGCGGGTGTCCAAGAGCACCCCGGTGTTCTGCTGGAGTGGATCCGCGAGCACCTTTGGCGGCTGGGGCTGTGTCTGCCTCGACAGTTGCTGAAGGGCACGCCGGCAGGGCTTAGCGAAGCCAACAGGGCCTTGCGGGGGGTAATGTGCGCGGTGGGTGATGACATAAGGGGGCGCGACGCCGCCGTAAACCGGCTGGAGTCTGCCTTGTTCGAAATCGTGGGGACCTCGGTACTGGCCGACAGCGCCGACGTCGATAGCTGGCTGGATTGCTGCGATAGCGAAGTGGCGGCGGCGCTGCGCTGGGTGCGTGATGAGGTGCCGCAGGGCTTTGGTGTGGCTAGTTTGCCGTCGTTGGAGCCGGCTGGTTTACGCGCCGTGGGCGACTGCTTGCAAGGTTCACGCGACCTTGCGGTATGGCCCCTCGACCCGCGAGACGAGGCAGGCGAATCCGGCACGGCCCAGGCTGGGCTACGGGAGACTGGACCCTTCGCCCGCCAGCGGGCGAACCCGGCACTCCAGGGGGTGCTCGCCCGCCATGGCCCGGGAATCCTGCCCCGCCTCTTGGCCGCGGTGCTGGAACTATTGGTTCTGCCCGGCCGCCTGCGCAATGCCCTACGGGCAATAGGCGTTGAACCTGTTTCCGAGGAGGTGGGTCAGGTCACGGGCACCGGCTGTGGCATCGTGGATACGGCCCGCGGTCTTCTGCTGCATTGGGTGCGGTTGCACAGGGGCCAGGTCGCGGATTATGCCGTTGTCGCCCCCACCGAATGGAACTTTCATCCCCGGGGTGTCTTGGTGAGCGGGCTTCGTGAGCGACCAGGCGGAGGCCCGGCGGAGGGGGTCCGGCGGCTTGCGGAACTGGCAGTGCTGGCTCTGAACCCCTGTGTCGGCAGCCGGGTGGAGGTCCACTGATGCATGAGATGTCGCTTTGTGAGGGGATTCTGCAAATCCTGGAGGAAGAGGCGCGTCGTCAGATGTTCAGTCGGGTGCGGACGGTTCGCCTGGAGGTGGGGGAACTGGCCGGGGTGGAGCTCGACGCAATGTATTTCGGTTTTGACGTCGTTTGCCGCGATACGCTTGCGGACGGGGCGCGACTTGAGATTGTTCAACGACCAGGGCAGGCATTCTGTCTCGGATGCGGGGAAAGGGTCGCCGTCAGGCGCCGGTTTGATGCCTGCCCTGATTGTGGCAGCTATCAGTTGCAGGTGATTGGTGGCGATGAACTACGGATCAAGGATCTGGAGGTGGACTGATGTGTACGGTATGCGGTTGCGGGGCTGATGAGACCCGCGTGGACGGTGAAGTGACCCACCACCATG